>CALAOB010000117.1 GCA_937927445.1 uncultured Oribacterium sp.
GAATGCGCGAGGCCCTCTTTCTAATCATATGTTCGTTTTCCTGTGATCATGCCTCACTGTAGAGCAGCCAGTCGATGGCGCGTTCGAACCAGTCCGCGATGTGCAGGTCGATGTTCCGTTTCTTTGCCGCTTCAGTGACCTCCTCCGTGGCGAGGCTGAGGCCATGCACGCCCTTCGGATAGAGATGATACTCTACCGGGATGCCGTGTTCGATGAGCGCATTCACGAGAAGCAGCGAGTTCTGTACCGGCACGGAATTGTCCTCGACGGTCTGCCATACGAAGGTTCGTGGCGTCGATGCGTGCACCTGGGTCTCGAGGGAGAACCAGCGGCGTGCGCGCTCGTAATCGGTATCCTCACCGTACTTCGCGATGAAGTCCTCTCGCTTTCCAAGCAGTCGCTCGAAGCTTCTCGGATGACAGTACTCTCCGGAACTGACGACCGGGTAGCAGAGCATCAGGCCATCCGGACGGAAAAGCTGTGCAGGATCTGCCGACGGCTGATGCAGTTCCTCCAGTACCTCCGTGAAGATCGGATCTCCGTTCCAGTCCGTATCATCGAAGTGAATGCCGATCGAGGCGGAAACATGGGCACCGGCACTGAAGCCGCAGAGATAGACCGGCTCGTCCGGGAAGAGCGCCCGCGTCTTTCCGATGGCCCAGGCGACCTGCTTCAGCGGGCGGAGTCCGAGGATTTCGCTCTCACAGTCATAGTTGAAGACGAGTGCGCGGAAGCCGTAGGCATTAAAAGCATGGGCGATCGGTTCCCACTCACGGTGGCTGATCCAGCTGTAGCCGCCACCCGGAATCACGATCACGGTGCCCCGCTGCTTTCCGGCACGTACAGGATGCGGATAGCCTGGAATCGATACGGCATTCACATCTGTATGCACCGCCCGCTCACTGAGCGGCGCAGCGGAATTCTCAGCATTGGCCCCGGAAGAGTGGTGGCCGCGCACCGCGGTGAGGGCATCCGGAAAACCGTCCTGGATGGCCTGTGCCTGTGCGGCAACATTCAGCGGAAGCCGACCGGCGGAAAGCGTCGCCTCCTGGGCTTCCTCGTAGATCAGTTTTGCATCATATATACCTGTATAGATCATAATTTCCTCCATCCGATGAAAAAATCACGGGGCCTCGACGCTTCGAGGATCTCCGTGATATGGTTCAATGCAGTCGCCCGGCAGTGCGTGGTGCACTCAATCTTTCACGAAATCCTCGCGATATGGTGTGAAGATGTCGATGAGCTGTCCGGCCTCGAGGCAGATACAGCCGTGCTCGACGCCGTCGGTTTTCAGAAGGGTATCGCCCTCGGTGACGATGTGCTTCTCCCCATCAATCGTGAACTCGAACTTGCCGGACTTGATATAGGTGATCTGGGTGTGCGGGTGATGATGAAGCTTGCCGATGGCGCCCTCATCGAAGGTATTCTCGACGACCATCACGTCATCGGAGTATGCAAGGACGCGCTTCGTGACGCCCTCACCGCCGGACTCAGTGACGATGTCCTTATAAAATACCCAACGTTCATTCTTGTGCTCGTGATCTAACATCTGTGGTTCTCCCTTTTCTGCTGTTGCGGTCGTCGACCGCCTGTGATGACTCTATTTTAGCGCCAGGTGAACCGCTTTACAATATACGGATATCAGAGTTTCATTCAGCCGAGGCCCGGAGGGCAGCCACCAGAAGCCATACGGAGAGACCGTGAGGAATCAAAATCGGACCATTAGAACCAGTTGGAGTAATTTTTCCTTAGCACCCTCCGCAACACTGAGTTTTCATAAAGAAAACTCAGTCGTTTGCGGAGGGCCTACTGGTTCTTATGGTCCGATTTTTGATGGATCCGGTCTCGAAGTACTGTGCTTCTGGTGACTGCCCTCCGGGTCTCGGCAGGATATCATCAGCTGTTCTCCGTGTGCTATGATGCGAGTCTTATGCCTCCACGACGAGGCGTCCCTCCACTTCCCGTGCGAGGTGCTGGTTCACAGTGATGTACTCCTCGACGACATCGCGGGCCGAGGTGGAGAGTACACTGGTCTTGCCGTTTTCCTCCGCCTCCTCGAGGGTGATGTCGAGGAACGGCTTCAGGTTCGTGTAGTGGTACTTCTGCATCGCGACGGTGTAGAGACGGTCGGCGTGCAGCGGCTCACCGTCGAGCGTCAGCTCACGGAAGGCCTGGGCGCTTCGGGACCAGACGATGCGCATGCCATGCGAGAACTGGTAGAACTCCGTGTGCTCGCCGACGAAGGCATCCTCCCGGAGGATATGCCGGATCATGCGCTCGAGCTGCGTACCGGTCACCTTCAGCATGAAGACTGCGTCGTCATACGGCAGACACTCAACGAGATCGCCGTAGTGCACCACCGGACCGAGGACCTCGCTTCGAATCGCACCAGAGCCCATCAGCATGAGGTCGATGGCGAAGCTGTCGCGCATGATATCCGCGATGAGGTTTCCTAGTGAGGTCTCCTGATTGCGCTTCGGATGGGTCAGCTCATGGGCGAAACGGGTGACGATGCGATCATACTTCTGCGAGGTGACATCGCGGTAGTGCCGGATGAAATTCTCCACCTCGCGGTCACGCGGGCAGTGGCTGTCGTCGATCGGGATGATCTGCCAGGTGAAGCTGTCGATGGCGTTCCGGTCGGTATCCACCATGATGTCGAAGCGGCCGATCTGATTCGTGCCCGTACCGGCCTGTACGACGTAGATGTCATTGACCTTCGCCGGTGCCTCCGGAAGCGTATGGCTGTGGCCGCCGATGATGATGTCCACGCCCCAGTCCGGGTCCAGCATCTCGGCGAGCTTCTTATCCTCCTCGAAGAAGCCGATGTGCGTGAGGAGCACGGTGAAGTCGATATCGATGGCATTGTACGCGTTACAGATGTTGCCGACCTCATGCGCGGCTTCCGCGATATCGACGAAGGAGCCGATCAGCTCGTCACTCTTCGTGGCGGCGAGGACCTCCTCGGTGATGATGCCGATGAAAAGAATCTTCATGCCGTCGAGCTTCGCGATCCAGTATGGCCGGAACATACGGCGGCCGTTCGACTTGATGTGGAGATTTGCATTGATGATCGGGAAGTCGGCGCACTTTTCGAGGAAAAGGAGATGCGCGAGCCCGTAGTCGACCTCGTGGTTTCCGATGGTTGCGACATCCGGTCCGACCAGGTTCATGATGCCGATCGTGGAGGTGCCCTTATACTCCGAATCGATGACACTGCCACGGAACATGTCGCCCGCGACGGCATAGATCACATTCCGCTCCTCCCGGCGGACCTTATTGACATAGCCGGAGAGCAGTGACACACCACCCACCAGCTTCTCGTCGATCTCCTCCTCGAGGAAATCACCATGCATATCGTTCGAATGCAGAATCGTCAGCTTCTTCAGGTTCTTCATAAAGCGCCTCCTTTCTTCGGCGGTCATTGCAGATATATATTTATAGTATAACTTATAAATAGTATTAAATGTTTTTATTTTAATGAAATGAGCGGCGGAAAATATAAAATGCAGGCGATTGTAACGGTTCTGTGAATGATATTGAAAAATAAGGGCACAATATCCCTGAATTGTCAAAACTGAAAATCATTCCTTGATATAGGAAAAATCATTTATAATAAAATACGTGTGAAAGCTTACCAGCTTAATGTCAGTGGCTGTAAATAGGATAGTGCTCGAAAGGATTTACCATGAAATTCATCCATCTCGCGGATCTTCATATCGGGAAGCGCGTCAATGCGTTTCCGATGCTGGAGGATCAGCGTTACATTCTGAAACAGATTCTCACGATCCTGCGCGAGGAGCAGCCGGACGGTGGCGTCATCCTCGCGGGCGATATCTACGATAAGGCGATCCCGAGCGCGGAGGCGGTCGAGCTCTTCGACGAGTTCCTGTATCAGCTCGCCGCGCTTAGGCTGCGCGTCTTTATCATCGCGGGCAACCACGACTCACCGGAGCGCATCGCCTTCGGCAACCGTCTCATGGACCGTTCCGGCATCTACCTCTCGCCGGTGTACGACGGCCACGTGAAGTGCATCCGCTGCCTCGATGAGTCTGCGTCTGGCACGCCGCCGGTCGATGTCTACCTCCTGCCGTTCCTGAAGCCGGCCAATGTCCGTCGCTTCTATCCGGAGGAGACCATCGAGAGCTACACGGATGCCATGCGGGTCGCGATCGCGCACATGGACATCGACCCGACGCACCGGAATCTCCTTGTGACGCATCAGTTCGTGACCGGTGCGAGCCGCTCCGACTCGGAGGACATCTCCGTCGGCGGCACCGATAACGTCGACGCGTCCGTATTCGCGCCGTTTGATTACGTGGCGCTCGGGCACCTGCACGGACCACAGCAGGTCCGCTTCCAGCCGGCACCCGAGGAGGATGCTGCTGATCAGGATGCGAACCTGGCAGCATCCTCAGCCGACCGTTCAGAAAGCCCCGCATCGGCGGTAGAGCGCGCGAGCGCCGGCCCGGTGATCCGTTACGCCGGCACCCCGCTGAAATACAGCTTCTCGGAGGCGCGCCATCACAAGTCCGTGACGGTCGTCGAGATCGGAGAGAAGAAAGCCGACGGCGTGGTGGACATCTGCATTGGCACACGGGAGCTCCTGCCGCTGCACGACATGCGGGAGATCCGCGGCAGCTATGAGGAACTCACGCTGCGCGCGAACTACGAGGGCACGGCGACGGACGACTACATCCACGCGACGCTTACCGACGAGATCGAGGTTCCGGATGCGGCGCGGCACCTGCAGGTGATTTACCCGAACCTGATGAAGCTTGACTACGATAATGCGCGGACGCGCGGGCAGGGCAGCGAGCGCCTGGAGCTCGAGCAGCTCGAGGAGAAGTCCCCGCTCGACCTGTTTTCGGAGCTCTTCGAGAAGCAGAACCATAAGGACATGACGGAGGAGCAGGCGCGTTACGTGCAGGCGCAGATGGAGAAGATCTGGGAGGAATAGAATGCGACCACTGAAATTAAAGCTGTCCGCCTTCGGACCGTATAAGGGCGTGACGGACATCGATATGGAAAAGCTCGGCGAGAGCGGGCTCTACCTCATCACGGGCGACACGGGCGCGGGCAAGACCACGATCTTCGACGCGATCACCTTTGCCCTCTTCGGCGAGGCCTCGAGCGAGAACCGGACCGCCGGGATGCTGCGCTCGAAGTACGCGGAGCCGGAGACCCCGACGGAGGTCGAGATGTGCTTCCGTTACCGTGGACAGGACTATGCCGTGAAGCGAAATCCGGAGTACGAGCGCCCGGCGAAGCGCGGGGGCGGCACGACGATCCAGAAGGCGGACGCAGAGCTCACGCTGCCGGACGGCGCGGTGTTCACGAAGCCGCGGGAGGTCGACCGGAAGATCCTCGAGATTCTCGGTGTCAACCATCAGCAGTTCTCACAGATCGCGATGATCGCGCAGGGCGACTTCCTGAAGCTGCTGCTCGCGGATACGAAGGAGCGCCAGGAAATCTTCCGGAAGCTCTTCGAGACCGAGCACTACAAGGCGCTGCAGATGCAGATCCTGAGCGATGCGAAGCGGCTCTTCGTCGAAAAGGAGGATGCGCGGAAGGCCATCGAGCACTATGTGCAGTCCACGACGGCGGATCCGCTGAGCCCGCTCTCCCTCGAGCTTGCGCAGGCGCATCAGGGGGCAATGCTGACGGCGGACGTGCTGTCCCTCCTCGAAAGGATCATCGCGGACGACGAGACGCGTCGCGGACAGCTCGAGACGGAAATCAGCGAGGCGGGCGCGGCGCTCGAAAAGATCAGCGGACACCTCACGGCGATCGGAGCCTATCAGAAGCTGCAATCGGACCTCGGGCGAACGAAAGCGCAGCTTCAGGAGGCGGAGCCGAAGCTCCGTGTGCTGCAGAAAAACTATGAAGCGGAGCAGGCCCGGGAGCCGGAACGAAAAGAACTGGAGCGCCGGATCACTGTGCTTACGGAGCTGCTTCCGCAGTATGCGGAGCTCGGAACACGCATGAAACTGCAGACGACACGGGAGCAGCAGCTGAACCGGATCCGAACAGAACAGAAGATGCGTACCCTGCAGCAGGAGACATCGAAGCAGCAGCTCGAAGCATCGAAGCAGGAGCTGCAGACCCTCGGAAACGTGGATGCGCTGCTTGCGACGAAGACCGCGGAGCAGGCAGAGAATACACGAAAACGCAATGAGCTGCATACATTGACGAAGCTTTTTGCGGCGCTGAAAGACAAAAGCCGGATGTATGCGAATGCACAGAAGGCTTTCGAACTGGCTTTTTCGAAGTATGAAGAGGCAGATGCTTCCTATAAAAACTGCAACCGGGCGTTTCTCTGTGAGCAGGCCGGTATTCTGGCGAGCAGTCTGAAGCCGGGCGATGCCTGTCCGGTCTGTGGGCATGTCATCACCGCGGAGAGCCATCTGGCGACACTCTCTGCGGCGGCACCGACGGAAGCGGATGTGCAGGCGGCACAGAAACGCGCGGATCAGTTGCGACGGGATGCAGAGGAAAAAAGCGGCACGGCAAAAGGGCTTCGTGGAGAATATCAGGGAGCAGCCCAGCATGTGCTGCAGCAGTGTGCGACACTTTTCGGCGAAATGAAGGATCTGAACTTCGCGTATCAGCGGGTGACGGAAGCCAGTACGACGCTCTCAGAGGAGGCGACGGCACTGACGGCGACGGTGAAGGAACTGACGGGAAGAGCCAGTCGAAAGAAAACGCTGGAGCAGCAGATTCCGGACGCAGAGCAGAAGCTTGCGGCGCTGAATGATGAGATTCAGAAGGCTGAGGCGCAGCAGATCGAGCTTCAGACGGCCTTTACGGCAGGTGCTGCTGAGATGGAAGAGCGCCGCGCGAAGCTTCCGTTTGCATCCGAAAAGGAGGCACAGGCGGAAATTGTGCGACTTGAAGAACTGGAGAGGAAGGCGAAGGCGGACTTCCGGCAGGCAGAGCAGGATGTACGTGCGGCTGCAGAAAATATCGCTGAGCTCCGCGGTTCGCTGCAGAAGCTCGAGGAGCAGGCGAAGACGGCCGAAGGCGCGCAGTATGATGCTGAAGCCGAGCGGGCGGAGCAGACCAGACTCAGCGGTCTCCGGCAGCAGCGGCGGGCGGAGGCCGATGGCGTCATTGCCCGTATAGAGAATAATAAGGCACGGCTTACACGGATCAAGGATGGTGCAGCGCAGCTCAGCGAGAAGGAGCGGCACTATGCCTGGATGAGCGAGCTCTCGAACACCGCGAACGGCACCGTGGCCGGCAGCGAGAAGATGACGCTCGAGACTTATATCCAGACGACCTACTTCGACCGTATCCTCCGACGGGCGAACACGCGCCTCATGATCATGAGTGATGCGCAGTATGAGCTCGTGCGCCGGAAGAGCGCCGAGAATCTGAAGGCACAGTCGGGCCTCGAGCTCGATGTGCTCGACCACTATAACGGGACGCTTCGTTCGGTGAAGACGCTTTCGGGCGGCGAGTCCTTCAAGGCCTCGCTCAGCCTCGCCCTCGGCTTAAGCGACGAGATCAGCTCGAGCGTCGGCGGCATCCGCCTCGACACCATGTTCGTCGATGAGGGCTTCGGTTCCCTCGACGAGGATTCACTGCATGCGGCGATCCAGGCGCTCGCGGAGCTCACCGAGGGCCATCGCCTCGTCGGCATCATCTCCCATGTCGGAGAGCTGAAGCAGCAGATCGATAAGCAGCTCGTCGTCACGAAGGAACGCGCCGGCGGCAGCCAGGTCGAGGTGATTGCCTGAGAACCTTTCAGAAGCTGTGTTTACCGACTTCAGTGAAAATCATTTATTAATGAACAGAAATAGGAAATAACGTCGGCTAACTATTTAAAAAAATTTAGATAGTTCAATTTTTTTAAAGAACGGAGAGGATGAAAAGGACGGAAATGCGTCTTTTTCATCTATCTCCGTTTTTCATAGTTTTCAAAACTATTTCCGCTTCAGAATTTATTCCATTGACTTCCCCTGCTATTTCACTTATTCTAGGCACCATCGCGAGGAAAGTTAAAATATTTTAATAAAAAGTATTTAACTATCAATACTCGTAAACAGAACACAAACTTAAGATGAATAGCCGTGCTACGGCAAAAGGAGAACAAAATGGATTTCGAGCAGGTTAAGGACATTATCGTAGATACACTCGCATGTGATGAGGAGAAGGTTACCCCGGAGGCACGCTTCCAGGAGGACCTCGAGGTGGATTCCCTCTCTCTCGTAGAGCTTCACATGGCGCTCGAGGATGCACTCGGTAAGACCATCCCGGATGGTGAGATCGGCAAGATGGCGACCGTACAGGATCTCGTTGATTACTGCCAGAACTAAGACAGATTATGTGACAGCTCGGTTTTCATCAGAAAATCGGGCTGTTCTAAAGAGAAGGTTTATATAGGAGGTGGGCCATGAAGTCGCCTATCAAGAAGGTTTATGAGCTGTATAAGAACCGTGCGTTCGAGAAGAAGGCGCGGGAGGATATGATCGGACACGCCGGTGTTCACTTTACCTGGCCGCTCGCCGGAAAGAACGCGGATGCCGAGAAGACAGAAAAGGCAGAGGCAAAAGCGAAAGCAGATGCGAAGGCGGATGGAGAGAAGAGCACGGGTCGGAGTCTTCCAGCGGTGATGATCCCGTCGAGCTTCATCACCTGCCGGAGCTGCGGACGCCGTGCGCTCCGTCGCAGATGGGAGGAAAACTACTTCATCTGTCCAACCTGCGGAAAGTATGCACCACTCGGTGGCTACTATCGTCTCAAGCTGATCCTCGATCCGGGCAGCTTCGAAGAGCTGGACAGCGACATCAGCGCGGAGGATCCGCTCGGCTTCCCTGGCTATAAGGAGAAGATCGAGAAGCAGGAGGAGAAGACCGGTCTTTCCGAGTCCGTCATCTCCGCGGTCGGCACCATCGAAGGCATCCGCCTCGTGACGGTCGTCCTCGACAGCCGCTTCTTCATGGGCTCCATGTCCCGTGCGGTCGGTGAGAAAGTGACCCGTGCGGTCGAGTATGCTGACGCACATCATCTGCCACTCCTCATCTTCAGCGCGAGTGGCGGTGCCCGCATGCAGGAGGGCATCTACAGCCTTATGCAGATGGCGAAGACCAGCGCAGCCATCGAGACCTTCAGTGAGCACGGCGGTCTCTACATCAGCTTCCTGACCCACCCGACCACGGGCGGCGTCACCGCAAGCTTCGCGACCCTCGGCGACATCACCCTCGCAGAGCCGGGCGCACTGATCGGCTTCGCCGGACCGCGTGTCATCGAGCAGACCATCAACCGCAAGCTTCCGAAGGGCTTCCAGCGCGCCGAGTATCTCGAGAACCACGGCTTTGTGGACCGCATCGTAAAGCGCAGTGAGATGCGTGACGTCCTGACCGACATCCTGAAGCTGCACGTCGATTTCGCTGTACAGCGCACGACGGCGACCGCCGGGGAGGTAAATGCATGATTAAAGACATCATCGAACAGACCGAAGCACTCGAGCAGAGAATCCATACGCTTTCGCTGACACCGGAAGAGGTAGAGGCCAATGCTGAGGAAATCCGCCGTCTGGACCAGGAGCGTACACAGCTGCTCGCCCAGTGTGCTGACCTCTCGGCAGCGGACCGTGTCTATCTGGCCCGTCATCCGAAGCGCCCGCACATCGACGATTTCATCGAGCATCTTTTCACCGACTTCTTCGAGCAGAAGGGCGATCATCTCTATGATGAGGATGCGTCCATCTATGGCGGCATCGCCCGCTACAAGGGCATGCCGGTGACCGTTCTCGGTCATCGCAAGGGCCGCACAATGGAGGAAAACATTCGCTTCAATTTCGGTATGCCGCGTCCGGAGGGCTATCGTAAGGCACTCCGTCTCATGGAGCAGGCCGAGAAGTTCGGCCGTCCGATCATCACCTTCATCGATACGCCGGGTGCCTATCCTGGCATGGAGGCCGAGGAGCACGGCCAGGGGGAGGCCATCGCACGAAATCTCGCCGCGATGAGCAGCCTGCATGTGCCGGTGATCGCGGTCGTAACCGGTGAGGGTAACTCCGGTGGTGCACTCGCGATTTCTGTCGCAAACCAGATCCTCATGCTCGAAAACGCCGTGTACTCGGTACTGAGCCCAGAGGGCTTTGCCTCGATTCTCTGGAAGGACGCAAGTCGCCACGAGGAGGCCTGCGAGGTCATGAAGCTGACCGCCCGCGACCTTCGCGAGGCCGGTGTCGCAGATCACCTGATCCCGGAGCCGCTCGGTGGTGCACAGACCGATCCGGAGCGTCTTTATGCGAGCCTCGACATCGTGCTCGAGAAGAGCCTCAATGACCTTCTGAAGCTGAGCCCGGAGGAAGTCCGGAAGCAGCGCCAGGAGAAGTACCGGAATATCTGATCGCAGCGCGTCCGCCCGCTGCCGCTGGAAGCGTTTCATGTGCGTATGCATGCGGAACGCCGGGAAGCGCCGGACAGGAACGCGTTTGTACTATATAAGGAGACATCTTGAACGAAATGAAACTCATCGGCCTCGGGGCCGCGTATCCGAGCCGACTGGTGACCAACGATGACTTAAGTCAGCAGATGGATACCTCCGATGCCTGGATCTATCCACGTACCGGTATCCATGCACGCCGCTTCTGTAACGCAGAGGAAAGTGCCGTGACCCTCGCCATCGAGGCGGCCGGAAAGGCACTCGCAGAGGCGGAAAGCCAGGGCGTTCCGGCGTCGGCCATCGGCGCGATCGTCGTGGCAAGCATGTCCGCGGACCTCGCAACGCCGAGCATCGCGGCGATCCTCCAGCGGGAGCTTCAGCTTCCGGAGGTGCCGGCCCTCGATATCAATGCAGCCTGCAGCGGCTTCATCTATGGACTTGAGGTCGCACGCAGCCTCGCTGCCGTGAGCGCGAAGCGCTATGCCCTCGTGGTCGGCACAGAGCAGCTGTCCCGTCTCCTGTCGATGGAGGACCGCTCCACCGCGATTCTCTTCGGAGATGGTGCCGGTGCGGCGGTGATCGAATGCACAGAAACGGCAGAAAACAGAGAAGAAGCGGCACCGTACGTACGTCTTTTCGGTTCCCGCGGATCCGATGTGATTCTCGCGCCGGGGGTCTACACGGGTGCGTATGAAGCACGGAAAGCCGCGCAGGCGGCCGGCGGAGATGCCGCGGCCACTGCAGAGGTACAGGCATCCACCAGCGATACGGCGGACACAGAGGCAGCGCACAGTGGAGCCGGAGATGCGCGCGAAGCGACGAGCGCAGAGACCGTCTGCATTGACCATATGCTGATGGACGGCAAGGAAGTGTTCATGTTCGCCTGTGACATCATCCCGCGCATCATCGGCGGGCTGCTCGAACAGTCCGGCGAGACGATGGAGGACATCGACCACGTGGTCTGCCATCAGGCGAATGCCCGCATCATCCGGCACGTCTACCGGGCGATGCACTGGCCGGCAGAGAAGTTCTTTATGAACATGGAAACGCTTGGAAACACCAGCGCTGCATCGATTCCGACGGCGCTTTATGATATGCAGCAGCAGGGACACCTCCAGCGTGGAGAGCGACTGATCCTCGCCGGCTTCGGCGGCGGACTCACCTGGGGCGGCTGCATCCTGAACTATGACGCACCGACACGGTAAAGGAGAGATATGACATTACTGAATGAATTACTGGGAACGAAATATCCGATCATCCAGGGCGGTATGGCGAACATCGCCACGGGTCGCTTCGCGGCGGCCTGTGCCTGTGCCGGCGCGCTCGGCCTGATCGGAACCGGCGGCATCCACTCGGCGGAGGAGCTCCGTGCCGAGATCCGGACCGCACGGAAGCTGATCGAGGGGGCGGCGATACCGGACTACCAGCCGGTGTTCGGCGTGAACCTTATGCTGATGAATCCGTGCACGGAGGCGTTCGTGCAGGTATGTATCGAAGAGAAGGTGCCGGTGGTGACGACCGGTGCCGGCAATCCGGGACAGTATATGGCGGCGTTTAAGGAAGCCGGCATCAAGGTGATTCCGGTGGTCGGTGCCCCGATCCTCGCGAAGCTGATGGAGCGCCTCGGTGCGTACGCCGTCATCGCGGAGGGC
>CALAOB010000118.1 GCA_937927445.1 uncultured Oribacterium sp.
CTGAAAAAAGAAAACAAAAAGCAAGTTGATCTGGCAGAAGGAATTGGAGTCTCCAGGCAGACCATGAGCAAAATCATGAATGGTGCAAGAACAATCAACGCGATTGAACTTCATAAGATTTCTGAATATCTTCATGTGTCGATGGATTCTCTGATGAAGATGCCAGAAAAGTCGATGGACACGAATGTGATTCATGCGTTTATGGGGCGCGTTAAAACTGAGGAAGCAAGAAAGGGAATCCAGCTTGCGGATGAACTGTCCGATATGATTCTGTTTCATACTAGGGTGTGCGAGAATGGCAAAAAGATGGAGCAGTCCTGGGAGGATAAGTGATGAACAATGTTCTGGAAGATAGTCTCTTTGTAAGCCAAAACAGGAAATTTGATGAAATCCAATCCATCGTCAGGCAGTTTTCAGCAGTGTATGTCGGCAATTCCATTATCAAGGACAATATCTTTGCTGTCATACAGAATTATGCCAGAAAGAAAGAAATCGCGCTGGAAATGCTTCGTTACCCGATTCATGATGATGAATTATGGGCGTTGACTTTTTTGAAGCAGGATACGATTTTTGTGTGCGTAAATACAGCACTTCCGCTTTGTAAGCAGTTTTTTGCTGCGGCGCATGAACTGTATCATATCTATTGCTATGTGGAAAATGCAGACCAGAGCTATATAAAAAATGGTTCTATGCTGGATTCGGCAACTGGTGATGAAACCGGAAAAATGCAGCAGGACTTGGAAGCGAACGCCTTCGCAGGGCTTCTTCTGATGCCGGATCAACTGCTCCATGAGCAGATTCTGCTGTATGGGCTTGATAAAGATTTAGTTTCGGTAGATTCTATCCTGATGCTTATGGATATGTTTGCTATGCCCTATAAGGCAGTTGTACTGCGTTTGTTTGAAAGCGGGAACATATCTCATCAGCAGGCTGAAAAGCTGCTGGAGGTAGGCTCTGAGGATGTAATGGAAAGAGTATCGCTGACAGGTAAAGCAAAACGCTGGCAGCTCAATGGCAAAGGAACAGAGTCTTTCGGCACACTCCTTGAGAAAGTTGAGTACAACAGACAGCATGAGTATCTGACGGAATCCAGAGAAAAAGAAGATGTGGCCTACCTTACTCGACTGAAAAAAGAGTACGGCTTGGATTGAGGGAGGTCAGATCGAAGTTTATCGTCGATTTTTTGTTTGCTTGCATGGGGTGGGCCCGATATGCGAATAGATGAAATATGTATGTTGGGGTGGGCAAGCAAACAAAAAGAGACGTACAAATGTGATTCCATTTCGGAATGAAGCGTGTGGCGAAAAGGTCATTTCCTTTCGGATGTGCGGGGTGATAGGATGGAGATATCAGAAGAGGGCGTAGACATTGCCCGATGGAAAGTGAGGCGCGCGGCGAGAGCGTGGCGTGCGATTCGGCTGAATACAGGAGGATGAATCATGGCGGTTAAATTTGAGTTTGGACATGTTGGTATCAACGCACAGAGCCCGGAGGAGGGCGAGAAGATGAAGAACTTCTTCACCGAGGTGATGGGCTACCAGAATTATCGTGAGATTCCGGCGTCTTATTTCACTGAGGATAATAAGATGGAGCTCATGAAGAAGATGGGCAAGGGCTCGATGGGTCACCTCGGCTTCTTCGTCGACGATATGCCGGAGGCGATTCGCTACCTCGAGGGACTCGGCTATGCGATGGATTATGAGCACGCACGTTATGACGAGGATGGAAAAACCATCAAGCTCATCTTCCTGCAGGACGAGATCAACGGTTTCCGTATCCACATCACCGTGAAGAAGGCACCGTTCTATGTGGAGAACCACGCAGAAGCGCTGCCGGTGGTTTCGAAATAAGAGAATCTGATGACATGTAGAGCCCGGCAGATGCCGGGCTCTTATAGTTGGAGAAAATGGATGTTTCATGATTGATGAATGCCAGAAGGTGTCGGGACGGATTCCCTTCAGGATTTCATGGAGGCAGGATGCCGCGCGGCGTCCTTCCGTATTTCGTCGATGAAGAGCTTCACCTGCGGGAGCTCGTAGTAGTCGTGTTTATAGAGGACGTAGGTCTTTCGGGTGATGCGGGTGCCGTCCTGCAGGACGAGGGGTGTGCGGACGCCGTCGAAGCCGTCGAGGCAGATCTCCGGAAGGATGGCCCAGCCGATACCGCTTTTCACCATCGCGAGGCAGGTGGAGATGTCGTTGATGTGGAGGCTCGAGTGGGACTTCTCGATGTGATGTTCCGCGCGCCAGAGGCGGGCACTCTCCTCGAAGGAGGGGTCGGAGTGGCGCTGGATGCTCGGCAGCTCGCTGAGCGGGGTGTGCGCGTTTTCACGGGATACCACGAGGCAGACCGGCTCTTCGGAGAGGAGATACGCACCTTCGTCCCAGCGGAACTCACCGCGGACGATGGCGATGTTCAGCTCGTTGTTTGAGAGCTTCCGGTAGAGATTCGTCGACTGGTCGGTGCGGACATCGACATCCACCGCCGGATACTTCTCCATGTAGTGCTTTAAGACAGCGGGGAGACGGTAACGGGCATAGTTCACCGACACACCGAGGCGGAGAGAACCGGCGATGGTTCCTTCCGCGGACTGGGTGAAGTTCCGGATACGGTCCAGGGTTTCCTGGATATGATTGAAATCGGGCAGGATCTTCTCTGCCGCAGGCGTCGGAAGGACGCCTTTTTTTGTACGGATAAACAGCTGGCATCCGAGCTCCTCCTCCATTTTCTGGATGCGCTTCGTCAGCGAGGACTGTGTCGTATAGAGCTTCTCGGAGGATTTCGTTACATTGCCGGTTTTGATGAGAGAACGGAAGATTTCGATGTCTTTTTCGTCCATAATGCACCTTTCAACATTCCAAATGTGAATCAAGTTTGATGAAATTATACAATTTTACAGAATGATTATCAAATAGTAATCTAGCCTTAGAAAAGCGGAGCAGAGAGCGGCGCATCACTCGAAAACCGGCCCGGGATCATCGGGACTGGCATACGTCAGAGCAGAGAGTGGCGCACAGCCCGGAAGCCCGCCATCAGAGAAAATCGTTATCGTGAAAATGGAGGATGAAAAAATGTCAGAATTTGATCAGAAGCAGCGGAAGTTCCCATGTGTATACATGAGAGGTGGTACCTCGAAGGCGGTCTTTTTCCATGCGGAGGATCTCCCACAGGATGAGAATGAGTGGCCGGAGATCTTCATGAAGGTCATGGGTACGCCGGATGTAAAGCAGATCGACGGTATGGGCGGTACCGTTTCCTCGACCTCGAAGATCGCCGTGATCAAGAAGTCCAATCGTCCGGGCGTGGATGTGGATTATACCTTCCGTCAGGTGGATATCAAGATCCCGAGAGTCGATGGCTCCGCAAACTGCGGTAACATCTCCTCCGCCGTCGGACCGTATGCCATCGATGAGGGACTCGTCGAGGCGGTCGAGCCGATCACCGTGGTGCGTGTGTACAACACCAACACCGATAAGGTTATCGAGGAGCATGTGCGCGTAAAGGACGGCCATGCCTGCATGTATGGCGATGAGGTGATCCAGGGTGTACCGGGCAGCGGCTCCCGTATCGATATGTATTTCGAGGATCCGTCCGGCTCCCGTACCGGCAAGCTCTTCCCGACCGGCCAGAAGCAGGAGGTGTTCGACGTTCCGGGCTATGGACCAGCAACCGTCACCGTCATGGACTGCTCAAATCCGGTTGTCTTCATCAAGGCTTCGGATCTCGGCATCCAGGGTACCGAGCTGACCGAGCTCAATAACAACCAGGAGGT
Source organism: uncultured Oribacterium sp. (assembly GCA_937927445.1). Classification (GTDB taxonomy): domain Bacteria; phylum Bacillota; class Clostridia; order Lachnospirales; family Lachnospiraceae; genus Oribacterium. Next base: position 3,773 of record CALAOB010000118.1, read on the forward strand.
CATGGAGCACATCGAGCGTATCCGTGGCATGGCCGCTCAGAAGATCGGTTTCGTCGAGGATTACATGGAGGCCCGCACGAAGGCAACCTCCGCACCGAAGGTATCGATCGTGAGCGCTCCGCAGGATTATGTAAACATGGATGGCAAGACCGTTTCCGCGGATGCGATGGATCTCTGCGTACGTGCGATTTCCGTCGGCATGCTGCATAAGGCCTATCCGATGACCGTCGCCGTCGCAAGCGGTGCGGCAGCGAAGATTCCGGGAACCATCGTGTCCGAGCTCGTGCGTCCGGTAGAGGGCGACATCATTCGCCTCGGCCACTCCTCCGGTGTCACCGAAGTCGATATGAAGATGGATGGTGAGACCGTGCTGAAGGGCGGCGTAACGAGAACGGCCCGTCGCATCATGGACGGATACGTTTACATTCGCTGATGGGATTTGAAAACTGAATAGAAAGATCCATAGGAGGATATGATTATGACTTTACAGATTCTGGCTCTCGCCTGCCTGATCGGCGCGATCGTGCTGGGTTTCGTCCGTAAGATGAATGTCGGACTGGTCTGCATGGGCCTGTCTCTGATTCTGGGTACCATAGGCGGTGTGACGACGAAGGAAATCTACGCCGGTTTCCCGGGAAAGCTGTTTGCGACCCTGCTCGGAACGATGCTGTTCTTCAGTCTGTTACAGGATAATGGCACACTGGAAAAGGTTTCCCAGAAGATGACTTCCCTTTGTGGGAAGAACACCTTCCTGGTGCCAATCATCATCTATGTGGTGAGCTTCATCCTTTCGGCGGCCGGTCCGGGTGCCATCAGCGTACAGACCGTCATGGTACTGTTCGCTGTACCGCTGGCGATTCATATGAACCTGAACCCGATTCTCATGGGCGCGATGGCGATCCTTGGTGCCGTGGGAGGTACCGCTTCCCCGATCGCATTGACCGGTATCATCGTCGGCGACCTGCTGACAGAGATGAACATCACAGGTCAGGGCATGAAGATTTTCCTCGGTGTGAGCGTGGCGAACCTCGCCTGCGCGATCGTAACCTACATCGTATTCAAGGGCTGGAAGGTCAACGGCAGCGTAACCCACGATGAGAAGACGAAGGTCAGCTTCGACGGAAAGCAGAAGCTCGGTCTCGTGCTGATGCTCATCATGTTTGTCACCGTGATCGGCTTCGGCTATGATGTCGGCCTCGTGTGCATGACCCTTTCGATGATCCTTATCCTCGCGAAGGCAGCGGACGAAAAGAAGGCCATCAAGTCGCTTCCATGGAACACGCTGATTCTCATCGCCGGTGTCAACATGCTGATGACGATTACGAAGGCGATGGGCGGTATCGACCTGCTGTCCAGCATCCTGGCATCCTTCATGAACAGGTATACGGCAGCACCGCTCATGGGCCTGACCGGCGGCATCATGTCGTGGTTCTCAAGTGCAAACGGTGTGGTTTTCCCGACATTGATCCCGACCGTACCGGACGTAGCCGCACAGGTGGGTGGCGCGTCTGTGTTACAGATGGTTGTCGCGATCGTCTGCTCGGCGACCGTCGCCGGACTCAGCCCAATGTCGACGGGCGGATCGCTGGTGATGGCATCCTATGCACAGGAGACGAACGCAGAGGAGAAGGAGCAGTCGAAGATTTTCGGACAGCTCTTCGGCTTATCCGGCACCTGCGTACTGGTGGTATTTATCTTGACATTACTCGGATTACTGAAGTTCCTGGGCTGATGCCGGGTACGAATAGTCTGTAATGTATAGAGATCGTGCCGGATGGCCCCCGCCTGCAGTTCCGGCTACGATCGCTGTGAAGGAGAATGTGATGATAGCATATATCGGTTGTCGAACGACAAAAGAAAGAAAGGCCCGCGGCAAGGGCATCAGTGTATATAAGGTAGAGGATGGCCAGTGGAAACTTCTGCAGATCGCAGAGAATCTGGTGAATCCGTCCTACCTCTGCATGAATCAGGCGCAGGATCGTCTGTATGCGATTCATGGTGATTTCAGCGAGGTGAGCGCCTTCTGCGTCGAAGCGGATGGGACGCTTCGCTACCTCAATACGGTCGGAACGCATGGCACCAATCCGGTGCATCTCGTACTGGATGCGAGCGGTCGCTGGCTCTTCGTAGCGAATCTGCAGACCGGTGCGGTTTCCCTCATCCCGGTGAAGGAGGATGGTTCCCTGGATCGGATCAAGGAGCTCTACTTCATCAGCGGAAACGGCGGCCCTGGCTACATTTCCCACCCGCATCAGGTCAGCCTCGACCATAGCGGAAAGTGGCTCCTCGTGCCAACACAGGGACGACTGCAGGGACTCGGCAAGGTGACCGTATTTGCGGTGGATTCCGAGCACGGTGAGCTGAAGGAGCACTCCGTGATGCTGGCACGTACCGGTGCAGAGCCGCGCCACATCGTGTTCCATCCGAACAATCGCTTCGCCTACCTCGTAAATGAGAAGGACAGTACCGTGACGTACTACACCTTCGATGATGAGAAGGGAGAGCTTACGCCGAAGCAGATTCTGACGAGCCTGCCATCCGACTTTTTCGGAGATGGATGGGCGAGCGCGATCGACATCGCGAAGGACGGAAAGGCGCTGTATCTGTCGAACCGGAAGCATGATTCCGTGACGGTCTACAGCATTGACCAGACCACAGGGTATCTGAGCTATGTTCAGAATATCGCGACTCGTGGGCAGCAGCCACGCTTCATCACGGTCACCCCGGATAATCGTCAGCTGATCGCAGCCAATGAGCTTTCGGATACGCTGACCGTGTTCGAGATCGAAGAAGAGAGCGGAAAGCTTCAGGATACAGGAAAGCAGATCGCGACCGAGAGCCCGGTATGCGTTGTATTTAAGACAGATATCTAAGGAAAAGGAGAGAGAAAAAAATGATCAAGTTACATGAGGGTCCACAGCTTGTTTTAAATGATGATGTGCTGGCGTCGGTTTCGGAGCATCCGGAGATCGACCTCGCGGCAGCGAAGCAGCAGACACTGAGCTACCAGGTGCTGCAGGCACACAACCACAGCGGCGATATGGAGAATCTCCAGATCCGCTTCGATGAGATGGGTGTCTATGACAACACCTATGTCGGCATCCTGCAGACAGCCGTCGCATCTGGACTTCAGAAGTTTCCGATGCCGACCGTTTTCACAAACTGCCACAACTGCCTCGCAGCCGTCGGCGGTACCATCAATACCGATGTACATAAGTACGCAGAGACCGCCTGCCATAAGTTCGGCGGTATCTTCGTTCCGCCACACGAGGCCGTCATCCACCAGTATATGCGTGAGATGCTGATCAAGTCCGGCGACATGGCGATCGTATCCGATTCCCACACCCGTTACGGCACCCAGGGTTCCGTTTCGATCGGTGAGGGTGGTCCGGAGCTTGCGAAGGCCATGATCGGCAAGCTCTATGAGATCAAGTACCCGAAGGTCATCGCAGTGCTTCTGCACGGCAGCCCGAAGCCATGGGTCGGCCCGATGGATGTGGCCCTCACTCTGATCGGTGCGACCTTCAAGAACAAGTTTGTGAAGAACGCTGTCCTCGAGTTCATCGGACCGGGCGTGCACTCCATGTCCATGGATTTCCGTAACGGCATCGACACCATGACCACCGAATCTGCATGTCTGTCCTCCATCTGGGAGACCGACGACGTCGTAAAGGAGTACTTCGAGATCCACAAGCGTCCGCAGGATTATAAGAAGATGCAGCCGGGCAACGCAGCCCTCTATGATGCGGTCGTAGAGATTGACCTCGACACCGTTGAGCCGATGATCGCCCTTCCGTACCACCCAAGCAACGCCTTCCCGCTTCGCGAGGTCATCGCCGAGCCGGAGAAGTATGCGAAGTGGGTCGAGGAGCAGGCGGTCAAGACCTTCGAGAACACCCCGGATATCCATCCGAACCTCGAGGAGAAGATCGTTCCGTATGCAGATGCAGCGCATACACTTTCTGATGCATTCCCTGTTGATCGTCGTATCCGCGTCGACCAGGCAGCGATCGCCGGCTGTGCCGCAGGTTCCTTCGAGAACATCTACGCGGTCGAGCAGGTAGCGCACGAGAGTAAGAAGGCGCTCGGACAGTTTGCATTTAACGTATATCCGGCCTCCCAGCCGATCATGGTCGAGCTCAACCGCATCGGTGCGATGAATGAGCTCATGATCCACGGTGTACGCGTGAAGACGGCTTTCTGCGGCCCATGCTTCGGTGCATCCGACTGTCCTGAGAACAACGCGTTCTCCATCCGTCATTCCACTCGTAACTTCCCGAACCGTGAGGGCAGTAAGCCAGGTCAGGGTCAGGTCGCAAGTGCAGCGCTGATGGATTCCCGCTCCATCGCCGCAACCGCGTTCAACGGCGGTCTTCTGACCTCGGCGGAGGAGATGAAGGACATCTTCGAGCACATTCAGTATCCGAAGTATCAGTTCGATGAGCGCATCTATGAGAACATCGTCTACAACGGCTATGGCAAGGCCGAGCCGGAGACCGAGATCCAGTATGGCCCGGCGATCAAGGACTGGCCGGAGATGGTTGCGCTGACCGATAACCTCCTTCTCCAGGTAGCCTCTGTCATCCGTGATGATGTCACCACGACCGATGAGCTGATCCCGTCCGGTGAGACCGCATCCTACCGCTCGAACCCGTACAAGATCTCCGAGTTCACACTCCAGCGTAAGGATCCGCAGTACGTACCGAACGCGAAGGCTGCGCAGGCCTTCGAGAAGGCACGACTCGCCGGTGATGCCGCAACCGCCCAGAAGTTCTACTCCGTTCTTCATGCGGTCGGTATCAATGCAGACGATCCTGCAGAGCTGTCACAGCTCATGAAGTCCACCGGCCTCGGTTCTGTACTGTATGCGAAGCGCCCGGGCGATGGCTCCGCACGTGAGTATGCGGCATCCTGCCAGAAGGTACTCGGCGGCCTCGCGAACATCTGCATCGACTACGCGACGAAGCGTTACCGCAGCAACTGTGTAAACTGGGGCATGCTGCCATTTACCTATCCGGACGAGAACATTGACCTCGCGGTCGGCGAGTATGTATGGCTTCCGGGTATCCGCCAGGCCGTCGCAGACGGCGCGACCGAGGTCGCAGCCACGGTGATCAGCGCCGATGGAAAGACGACCCGCGAGATGAAGCTCGAGCTCAAGGACGTCACCGAATCCGAGAAGAAGATTCTTCTCGCAGGCTCGATGATCAACTCCTACCGCGAAGATATGGGACTGTAAGACATAGTCCTTTAAGAGCCCGGAGGGCCGCCAATGGCGTCCCTCCGGGCTTTTCAGGTGCGCCTGGCGGCGCACGTTTCTAACCGGTGTAAGTCCGGAGTTCGCCCGGTA
>CALAOB010000119.1 GCA_937927445.1 uncultured Oribacterium sp.
GGTACGCACGGTGGTGTGAGAGGACGGCGGCTAGTCACCGCCTCCTACTCGATTTCGCAGAACTGCTGAAGTTTCTCCCTGAAATGAGGAGACCCCGGTGAAGCCGAAGCTCCGCCGGGGCAATTATGAAAAATCTATCAATTGGAGAAAAATACCAAAATCCATATCGTACAGTCTGCTGACTTCGTCTAACTTTTCTGTACATTGTTAATATAGTATCGAAATGTGAATAAATTATGAACAAATAGTAAACGATTTTTGTTTTCCGAAATATTTCGGCAGTTACGTGCCATGTCCCTTTTCAGGTACCTGCATTGAGTTGCCGTCGCATTTGTGGTAACGTATAACAAGTAAAAATGGCTTTATCTGTGAGGAGAATACATGCCGAAAAATAAAACACTGATCCCACATAACACGGAGCGCGAGGTGCTGGTCACGGGCCATCGTAACCCGGATACCGACTCCATATGCGCTGCGATCGCATACGCAAATCTGAAAAATAAAATCACCGGCAGCAGCAAGTATATCCCTTGTCGCGCCGGCGAGCCGTCCCGTGAGACCGCCTTCGTTCTCGATTACTTCGAGGTGCCGGAGCCACGTCTGATCACCACCGTAAAAACCCAGGTTTCCGACATCGAGTACCGCCAGACCCCGGGTGTCAATAAAAACATGTCCCTCAAGAAGGCATGGACCATGATGAACGAGGGCAATGTCGTCACCCTTCCGGTGGTCACGAAGCGGAACGCCCTCGAAGGCGTCATCACCATCGGCGATATCGCGAAGTCTTATTTCAATGTCTATGACTCGCAGATCATCTCGAAAGCACATACGCAGTTTTCAAATATCCAGGAAACCCTGGAAGCGACCGTTGTCACCGGTGATGTCAAGCGCTTCTGCACCGAAGGAAAGGTGCTGATCGCAGCCGCAAATCCGGAGATGATGTCCTTCTATATCGAGAAGCACGACATCGTCCTCCTCGGAAACCGTGCCGAGAATCAGCTCTCCGCGATGGATAACGGTGCCGACTGCATCATCATCTGTGAGGGTGCCGATGTTTCTCCGACCATCAAGTCCCTGGCCGAGCAGAACGGCATGATCATCATGGTCACCAGCTACGACGCCTATACCGCAGCCCGACTCATCAACCAGTCGATGCCGATCAACTACTTCATGACGGAGGATAATCTCATTACCTTTACCGAGGACGACTTCGTGGATGATATCCATGACATCATGGCGAACAAGCGTCACCGTGATTTCCCGGTCCTCAGTAAGGATGGTACCTACCTCGGCATGATTTCCCGTCGAAATCTCCTCGGAAATCACGGCAAGCAGGTCATTCTCGTAGATCACAACGAAGCCGGACAGGCGGTCGAGGGTATCGAATCTGCTGACATCCTTGAGATCATCGATCACCATAAGATCGGTGCTGTGCAGACCATGTCCCCGGTATACTTCCGGAACCAGCCGCTCGGCTGCTGCTCGACGATCATCACGATGATGTACCGCGAGAGCGGCGTGGAGATCGATCGTACGACGGCCGGTCTCCTGATGTCCGCAATCATCTCCGACACCCTGCTCTTCCGTTCGCCGACCTGCACACCGAAGGACGAGAAGACCGCACGTGAGCTCGCGGAGATCGTCGGCGTTGACATCGAGAAGTACGCCTTTGATATGTTCTCCGCCGGTTCAAACCTGAAGGGAAAAACCATCAAGGAAATCTTCTACCAGGATTTCAAGCACTTCAAGGCCGGCAAGGTCGACTTCGGTGTCAGCCAGGTGACCTCCCTGAACAAGGAAGAGCTCGAAAGCATGAAGGACGCGCTGGAGGATTTTGCCCTCGAAGCGATGAAGGTCGAGGGCATCGACATGAGCTTCATCATGCTGACCAACATCCTCGAGCGCAGTACCGACCTCCTGGCCATCGGATCCGGCGCAGGTCCGCTCGTGAATACTGCCTTCGCCGTGGAATCTGTGCGGAGACCTGCACGAAGAGAGGACGAGAAGGCGATCGATGCCTGGTCCGTCGAGCTTCCGGGTGTCGTTTCACGTAAGAAGCAGCTCGTGCCACAGCTGACTCTTTTCGCAGAGCAGCTGTAAACAGAGATTCGTGCAGGCTGGAGATTCAGTCCTGTCGAATATGCGGGAGGGCGGACTTCCGGCTCCGGCGATTAGGAGCGGATGTCCGCCCTCCAGACGATTTAAGAGAACAGAGAGGAGATACTATGAATATCACCATGATCGGAATGCCATCCAGCGGCAAGTCTACCGTCGGTGTACTGCTGGCGAAGCGACTGGGGATGAGCTTCGTGGATGTCGATATCGTCATCCAGGAGAAGACAGGGAAGCTTCTGAAGGAAATCATCGCTGAAAAAGGACAGCAGGGTTTCCTGCAGGTCGAAGGTGATATCGCGGCGAGCCTCGAGGTGGAGAACTCCGTCATCGCACCGGGCGGCTCCATCTGCTACGAGGACTGGGCGATGCAGCACCTCCGGTCCATCGGTAAGGTCGTCTACCTCGACATCAGTTACGATGAGATGGTACGCCGCATCGGCAACATCGTCGATCGTGGCGTCGCGATTCCGGACGGGTACACACTGAAGGATCTTTATGATGAGCGCACCCGCCTCTATGAAAAGTATGCGGATATCCGCATCGATGAGCGGGGCAAGAGCCTGGGACAGGTCGTGGACGAACTCCGAAAGATCTTTACGACACAGTATAAGGATGAACTGAATTAAGATGGCGGACAATTATACAAAACGACTGGTACTGGGCATTCTCGCACATGTAGATGCGGGGAAGACGACGCTGTCGGAGCGAATTCTCTATACTTCCGGGCGCATCCAGAAGCTGGGGCGTGTCGATAAGGGCGATGCCTACCTCGATACCGACCAGATGGAGAAGGAACGCGGCATCACCATCTTCTCGAAGATGGCGAGTTTTCAGCTTCAGGATATCGCGGTGACCCTCCTTGATACCCCGGGTCATGTGGATTTTTCCGCTGAGATGGAGAAGACCCTGTCCGTGATGGACTATGCGATCCTCGTGATCAATGGTGCCGATGGTGTACAGGGACATACGGAGACCTTATGGCGTCTGCTGGAGCGCTACCATGTTCCGTGCTTCGTGTTCGTGAATAAGATGGACCAGCCGGGGACCGAGAAGGCAGCCCTGATGGCGGATCTGGAAAAGCACTTCGGTATGACCCTCGTTGATTTCAGTGAGGCCGGCCGTTATGCGATGTCCGACGCCCTGAAGGAAAACATCGCGATGTGTGACGAGCACTGTATGGAACGCTTTCTCGAAACCGGTGTTCTCGAGCCGAAGGATGTGCGGAACATGATCCTCGACCGGAAGCTCTTCCCGGTATTTTTCGGTTCGGCACTGAAGGGCGATGGCGTGGAGGCACTGCTTCAGGGGATGTACCAGCTGATCGAAATTCCGCTCTATCCGACGAGCTTCGGTGCCCGCGTGTTTAAGATCGGACGGGATGCGCAGGGACATCGCCTTTCCTATATGAAGATTACCGGTGGCGAGCTGAAGGTGCGTACCGAGCTTCTGCCGGGGGAGAAGGTGCCGGAGCTTCGCTTCTACAGCGGCGTGAAGTATACCACCGCGGATACGGCGGAAGCCGGATCAGTTGTGGCAATTCCGGATTTTCCGGGCCTGAAAACCGGTGACAGCCTCGGCTGTGAGCCGGCAGGACGTGAACCGAGCCTGCGTCCGGTGCTGGACTATCAGCTGGTGTCCGAGGATGTGGATGCGCTGGAGCTCTATCGGAAGCTGCAGTCCCTCGCGGATGAATTTCCGGAGCTGCACATCCGCTGGGACAGCACGCAGAAGGAAATTCACATTCAGCTCATGGGAGCGGTCCAGACCGAGATCCTGAAGCGTATGGTGAAGGAGCGTTACGGCATCGAGATCGATTTTTCAGCCGGTCGTATCCTGTATCAGGAAACGATCGCAGCACCGGTCGAGGGTGTCGGCCATTTTGAGCCGCTTCGTCACTATGCGGAGGTACATCTGCTGCTGGAGCCGCTCCCGCGCGGCAGCGGTCTTCAGTTCCGAACCGACTGTTCGACGGATGCGCTGGCCATCAACTGGCAGCGTCTCGTGCTGACACATCTCAAGGAGCGGGAGCATATCGGGGTGCTCACCGGCAGCCCGGTCACCGACATTCGCTTCACACTCGTGGCCGGACGGGCCAGCAACAAGCATACCGAGGGTGGCGATTTCCGTGAGGCAACCTACCGTGCGGTGCGCCAGGGACTGCGAAAGGCGGAAAATATCCTGCTGGAGCCGTACTATGCCTTTACGCTCGACATTCCGACCGACTATGTCGGCCGTGCGATGACCGATCTCTCGAACATGAACGCCCATTTCGGTGCACCGGAGCTGAAGGGAGAGCGGGCGGTACTCGAAGGTACCGCTCCCGTCGTGGCGATGCGGAACTATCACCAGGAGCTGATGGTCTACACGAAGGGGCTGGGCAGTCTGTCCCTGCGCTTCAGCGGCTATGACCGCTGTCATAATCCGGAGGAGGTGATCCTCGCCCGGGGTTATGACCCGGATCAGGACATCCTGAATCCATGTTCCTCCGTTTTCTGCGCCCATGGGACCGGCTTCATCGTGCCGTTCGACGAGGTGGAGAGCTACATGCATGTCGAGTCGCCGCTCGAGCTGGATGGTCCGGTGGAGAAGCGCGACTTCGAAGCGGATGCCCTGCGCCTCGAGCGTATGCATGAGGGAAAGAAGGACGAGGGCTATAAGAACGGCGGTCATTACATCGCCGATCAGGAGCTAGAGGATATCTTCGTGCGGACCTACGGACCGATCAAAAACCGGGCGAAGGACATGAATATCGCAAGCGCCCGCACCATCCGTGCGCGGGAAAAGGAAGAAAACCTCGCGCAGAACCGTCGTGAGAAGAAAACGCTGGTGAAGAAAAAGAACTATCTGCTCGTCGACGGCTATAATATCGTGTTCGCCTGGGAGGAGCTGAAGGCACTGGCTGCGGTGAATCTCGATGCTGCGCGCGGGAAGCTCCTCGATATCCTCTCAAACTATGCCGGCTACACCGGTGTCGAGCTGATCGTCGTCTTCGATGCTTACCGTGTGGCAGGGCACGTCGTGGAGCAGACGAAGTACCATAATATCTATGTCGTCTTCACGCGGGAAGCGATGACGGCCGACGAGTACATTGAAGAGGAGACCCACGAGCTCTCGAAGCAGTATAACGTGACCGTGGCGACCTCGGATAAAGTGGTGCAGGTCATCACCTGGGGAAGCGGCGCTGTCCTGTGGTCCGCCCAGGATCTGCTGCACGAGGTGCAGCGCTGTGAAGGAGAGATCCGAAAGGAGTGGCATGTTTAAACGTCAGTGGTGGCGTATGTCCATCGACCGGAAGGTGCAGAGCTTTGCGGCTGTGATCGCATTCATCATACTGGTCTCGGCCGGCTTCGCCATGTTCACGATGAACTATTCCCTTCGCGATTACGGTCAGCTCCTCGATGAGAACCGCGCCTGCCAGTCCTTTATGAAGGCGATGGAGGACGAGGGCAATGCTTTCGCCGGCTATGTTTCCGCCGGTACCGAAACGGCACGGGATACGCTGGAAAAAGCTATCCACCGCACAGAGCGTTCGATCGATGCGCTTCCGTTTAACTATGAAGTCATCGGAGCGGAGCGTTATGCCCGAACCTGGAATATAAAAAACGCATATCAGCAGTATGCGGCGTTCCGTGATGAGATGCTGGCGGACAGCAGGAACCGGACCGGCTTTCTGAAGCGTCTCAATGAATACAATCAGCGGGAGGATTACCTCGAGCAGTATTCCCGCCGGCTGCTGCAGCTGACCGTAGAGGCGGGCTCGAGTGCGTATACCGAGAAGCTTCCGCTCTTCCGGGTGCTTCCGTTTATTTTTATCAACTTTACCCTGATTATGCTCGTCATCGTCGTAGAGATGGGAAACGTGATGAAGGAATCCATCGCGAAACCGGTCCGGGAGCTCAGCCAGGAGGCGCAGCGCATCGCCCGTTCCGATTTTTCGGGAGAGGATATCCACGTAGAAAACCGGGACGATCTCGGTGAGCTCGTGTCGATCTTCAACGATATGAAGCATGCGATGGAGGAAAATATTCAGACGATTCAGGAAAACCATCGGATGACAGAGCTTCTGCAGCAGGAGAAGCTCGAGAACAGTGAGATGGAGAAGCGGCTCAATGCCAACCGCCTCGAGCTGCTGAAGAGTCAGATCAACCCGCATTTCCTCTTTAATACCCTGAATATGATCGGCTCCATGGCGGATCTCGAGGATGCACCGACGACCGAGAAGATGACGCAGTCGCTCGCGCAGCTCTTCCGGTATAATCTGAATACCCGCGAGCAGATCGTGCCCATCGAAATGGAGCTTCGCATCGCTGAAAACTATATGTACCTTCAGAAGATGCGTTTCGGAAGCCGTATACAGTATCAGGTGAATGCGCCGGAAGACATCAGCCAGATCCGCATTCCTTCTTTTACGATGCAGCCGCTGGTGGAAAATGCCATCGTGCATGGTCTGTCGAAGAAGGAACAGGGCGGTACGGTCTCCGTTACCGTGACCGAGGATCCGACGACGCAGATCGCCACCCTCCTGATCGAGGACGACGGACTGGGCATCGCGGAAGAGCAGCTGTCTGCATTGAATGCCCGCATTCATAATCCGGAGGAGAATAAGACGGCGCGGATCGGCATCGGTCTCGGCAATATCTATCGCCGGATTCGCACCCTCTATCCGGAGCACGGTGATCTCAGCATTGACGCAAAGGAGGGTGTCGGTACACGGATCGTCCTGACGATCCCGCAGTAGATAAATCATAGTGAGAAGGGAGAAAGGTATATGTACAGAGTCCTGGTGGCAGATGATGAGGCCATCGAGCGAAAGGTGCTGGTGAAAAAGCTGCGCCAGAAGTTCGGTGAGGAAACAGCGGAATTTTACGAGGCGGAGAATGGCCGTGAGGTGCTGAAGCTGTATGCGGAAAAGGGCGCGGATATCCTGCTGCTGGACATCGAGATGCCAGGCATCACGGGACTGGAGGCAGCGGAGCAGATCCGTCAGAAGGACCGGAACTGTGCCATTCTCTTTTTGACCGCCTTTAACGAGTTTGACTATGCGCGGAAGGCGATTTCCGTGCATGCGCTCGATTATCTGCTGAAGCCGTACGATGAGACGGAACTCTTTCTCTCGATCGATTCGGCGATGCACTATGTCGATCAGGTGAAGGCCGGTCAGCTGCAGCCACTGCCACAGCTGGAAACGCAGGCAACGGCAGATGGATCCTCCGGGCTGGAAACGTCGGGTGAAGGAGAAGCAGGCCTTGCGCAGGAAGAGAGTGGTGAGGATAAGATCGTATCCCGCATGCGCCACTACGTGGAGGAGCATTATATGGAGGATATCTCCGTACTGGATATCGCGAGTGCCTTCGGCTACAGCGAAGCGTACTTCTGTAAGCTCTTCAAGCAGAACTTCGGAAAGAATTTCGTGACCTATCTGACAGAGTACAGGGTAGAGCTCGCGAAGAAGTCACTCGCGGATCTTTCCTGCAACGTAAAGGAAGTCGGGCAGCGGGTCGGCTATGCGGACAGTAATTATTTCACGAAGGTGTTTCGCCGGATCACCGGCATGAGCCCGTCGGAGTATCGGAATCAGCTGGGCTGATTGTTCATAAAAACGTCATGATAGTGAGAGAAACTGTAATTTGTTGTGCATATCGTACAAATTACGGCTTCTCTTTTTGTATATATTGATAAATGTGAATAAGAATTGTGAACAAAATGTTAAAATAGTACGGCAAATGTCAGAATTTTCCCCTGTCTCAACGCAGGATTGTTCTTTATAATGTACTTGTGTGTGAAAGACGTCCGCAGAGTGTGGATGTCTAAATTATACAAAATGGAGGATATCTATTATGAAGAAGAGAATCTTAAGTGGCGTTCTCGCCGCAACCATGGTTGCATCTCTTGCAGCCTGTGGCTCATCCAAGCCGGCTGAGACCACTGCAGCAGCAGCTACGACTGCAGCAGCTACCGAGGCAGCCGCTGAGGAGACCACTGCAGCAGCAGAGGAGAAGACAACGGAGGCCGCAGCAGCAGACGGTGAGTACACTGTGAACGAGGCTGCAGCAGCTGATCCTGCAGTAACCCTGACCATGGCTGAGGTTAATCCGCTCGAGGGTACCATCTGCGGACAGATGGATACCAAGTTCAAGGAGGCTGTTGAGGCCATCTCCGGTGGTTCCATCACCATCGACCTTCAGGCATCCGGCGTACTCGGCGCAGAGCAGGACGTTCTTGACTCTATGCTCGGCGGTGGCGGAGACATCGATATGTCCCGTATCTCTGCATTCGCTCTGACTTCCTACGGCGCATCCAAGTCCGTTCTTCTTTCTCTCCCGTACGTTTTCGAGTCCAGAGAGCATTTCTGGAACTTCGTTCACAGCGATCTCGGCGCAGAGATTCTGAACGAGTCTGAGGAGGCTGGTGTTGGTATCAAGGGTCTCTTCTACGGCGAGGAGGGCTTCAGACACTTCTTCACTGTTGAGAGCAAGCCGGTTTCAACCGTTGCTGATCTTAAGAACATGAAGATCCGTGTTTCCAACGACCCGATCATGCAGAAGATGGTTTCTTCTCTCGGTGCAAACCCTGCATCTGTTTCCATGACCGAACTCTACTCCGCACTTCAGACAAACACCGTTGATGGTGCTGGTCAGCCGATCGCAAACTACGCTTCCAACCGTTTCGACGAGGTTGGTCCGAACCTTACACTGGATGGTCACACACTGGGCGCAATCGAGGTTGTTATCTCTGATGATTCCTGGAACAACAAGCTGACCGACAACCAGAGAGACGTTATCACGGAGGCTTCCAAGATCGCTTCTGATTACTGCCAGAAGATCGCTGCTGAGACCGAGGATAAGGTTCTCGAGGAGCTCAAGGGCCGTGGCTGCAACGTGATCGAGATCACAGATAAGTCCGAGTGGGAGGCAGCTTGCGCACCGATCACTGAGGAGTACGCAACTGGCGAGCTTAAGGATGTTCTTGATCAGATCAAGGCACTTGCTTAATCTGTACAAAAGCAACGAAACGTCATTTTCGAATGACATGTAGTGAGGTGCTCACGGCGTGTCCGTGAGCACCTCATAGTTTTAGAAGGGGGATTCTATGCTTGACGCTTTAAAAAAGTTTGAGCCAATCTATGATTGGGTTTACAAAATCGTCATGGTGCTCTGTAAGCTGCTTCTCGTAGCTGATATCCTCATCATGACCTGGGTTGTACTGGGACGTTACCTCACCTTCTTACCGGCGCCAGGCTGGGGCGAGGAAACGATTCTGACACTGATGGCCTATATGTCCGTTCTTTCAGCGGCACTGGCCATCCGTCGTAATGCACATATTCGTATGACGACCTTCGATCGTTATCTTCCGGTTGGGCTTCTGAAGGTTCTGGATCTTCTTGATGATATCGCCGTTATGGTGCTTGCGTTCATCATGCTGATCGTCGGCTGGAAGTATGCGAACGGCATCGGCGCGAAGGGCTCCTTCATCTCCATGCCATGGCTCAGTAAGAAGTGGATGTACTTCCCGATTCCGCTGGCCGGCTTCGCGATGATCTTCTTCGAGCTGGAACGTCTGGTCATCGATATCGAGCATATCATGGATAAGAATTATAAGCCGGATGACGGCATGCATTTTGACACACCGGATGAAAAGGAGGCGAAATAATTATGGCAAATACAACCGCTATTGCAGTTCTCCTGATTACATTCTTCGTACTGATTTTCCTCAGAGTGCCGATCGCGTACTCTGTAGCACTTTCATCGGTCTGCTGTCTGATGTATCAGGGACTTCCTCTGAATACTGTTGCACAGCAGATGGTAAAGGGTATTTCTTCTTTCTCACTGATGGCCGTTCCGTTCTTCATCACCATGGGTGTATACATGGGAACCGGTGGTATCTCTGAGAAGCTCCTGGATCTGGCAGACGCCTGTGTCGGCTGGATGACCGGTGGTCTTGCCATGGTAAATATCCTGGCATCCTACTTCTTCGGTGGTATCTCCGGATCCGCTTCTGCAGATACGGCCTCCCTCGGTTCGCTTGAGATCCCGATGATGGTCAACCGTGGATATGATGTCGACTTCGCGACGGCTGTTACCATCGCATCCTCTGTCGAGGGTATGCTGGTTCCGCCATCTCATAACATGGTTATCTATGCGACCACCGCAGGTGGTATCTCCATCGGCTCCCTCTTCCTCGCAGGTTACCTTCCGGGCGTTGTTCTCGCAGGTTCCCTGATGATCGGTTCCTACATCATCTCGAAGAAGAGACATTATCCAAAGGGAGAGCCGTTCTCTCTGAAGAGACTGGGCCGCACTCTGGCAACCTCGATCTGGGCACTGATGTGCATCCTGATCGTCGTAGTCGGTGTCGTAGCCGGTGTGTTCACAGCGACCGAGTCTGCTGCGATCGCCGTTATCTACTCACTGCTTGTATCGATTTACGTTTATAAGGGTATCACCTGGAAGCAGGCATGGGAGTGCCTCGACAGCTGTGTAGAGACCCTCGGTATCGTACTGATCCTCATCTCTACCTCCTCCATCTTCGGCTACTGCCTGACCAGACTTCACGTTCCGGATCTCGCAGCAAACCTGATCACCGGCGTTTCGAATAACCCGGTTGTCATCGCACTGCTCGTGAACCTCATCCTTCTGATCCTCGGCTGTATCATGGATATGGCACCGATCATCCTGATTTCGACCCCGATCCTTCTCCCGATCGTTATGTCCATCGGTATGGATCCTGTTCAGTATGGTATCATCCTCGTCCTCAACTGTGGTATCGGTCTTCTGACACCGCCGGTTGGCTCGGTTCTCTTTATCGGTGCAGCGATTGCGAAGCGTCCGATGGAGAAGATCGTCGTAGCGATGCTTCCGTTCTATGTGATGATGGTTGTCGCACTGATGCTGATCACCTTCGTTCCGAACATCTCCCTCATCATCCCGAAGCTCTTCGGATATGTACAGCAGGGTACCGGTGTTCTTTCCATGATCGGCAAGCTGTAAGCAACGTGTCTACATGTGAATTTATGCGATTAAAAAGCGCGGCGGTTGAATCCGCCGTGCTTTTTTTACTTTATAGGAAAGTGCATCGATTATGATTTTGACTTAACGTATGT
>CALAOB010000120.1 GCA_937927445.1 uncultured Oribacterium sp.
ATGTAGTCATCCAGAACATTGGAGATATTCTGACTATTTTCCACACAGATCTGCTCCCACATAATTGGAGAAGAAGAGGCAATACGTGTGATATCACGGAAACCGCCGGCAGCGAGGGTTTTCATGAGCTGGGTCTCATCATCGGAATCCTTCACGATGTTGACGAGGGAGCTCGCGATGATATGTGGCAGGTGGGAAACGGCAGCGGTGGCTGCGTCGTGCTTCTCCGCATTGACCACGATCGGGATCGCACCGAGGGTCGTCGCGACGTTGCGAAGTGCGTCCACGAGAGTCGGATTCTCGGAGATCGGCGTGATGATGTAGTACGCGTTTGAGAAGAGGTAGTCGGTTGCGGCAGCGTAGCCGGTCTGCTCGGAGCCGGCCATCGGATGACCGCCGATGAACTTATCTCCGAGACCGAGCTCGGTGGCCTTCTGGCAGATGGCGGTCTTCGTGGAACCGACATCCGTAAGGACCGCGCCGTCCTTCATGAGCTTCGCCACACCCTCCATGTAGGAGACATTGACCTCGACCGGAGCACAGAGGAAAATCATGTCTGCTTCCTTCAGACGCTCACTGTACGGCGAATCGAGCACGACGTTGACGATGCCGTCCTCCTGCGCCACCTCGACACTGGATTTATTACGCGCATAAGCGAAGATTCTGGTCGTCGGGTCCGCCTTCTTGAGACCCTTCGCGATGGAACCACCGATGAGACCAAAACCGATAAAAGCTACTGTTGTCATATCGTTACACTCCCTTTTATAGTGATGCTTATCATATGATAGCACAAGATGTAATCTTTCCAAACAAACGTGACTTTAGCACTAAAAAGCGTTAAAGTCAACAGCTATGATGATATCAGGAAAGCCCCCGGAGGACCGGCAGCTGAAGCCATACGTAGAGTTCGTGAAGAATCAAAATTCCAGCGCTTAGAAGTACTTGGAGTAATTTTTCCTTAGCACCCTCTGCAACGCTGAGTTTTCATCAGGAAAACTCAGTGATTGCAGAGGGCCTAGTACTTCTTAGCGCTGGAATTTTAGAGTCTTCCGAACTCGTAGTACTGCGCTTCAGCTGCCGGCCCTCCGGGGCTTTCGCTATCTAAAATCAGCCCAACATATCGAAAATACTCATCTGGTTCGACGAAGGGATGTCGCCGAGCAGGCCGAGCTCCGAGAACTTGTCGACGAAGCCCTTCGGGCAGTGCGTCCGGTTCATGAAGTCGTCCTTACTGAGGTAGCGCGCACCACTCTTCGCGCCGTCCTCGATGCCTTGGGCTACGGCCTCGCCGAGGCCGGCCATGGAGGTGAAGCTCGGCATGATCTTCCGGTCCGGCGTGATCGTGAAGTCCTTCGCCTTCGCCTTATAGATGTCGAGCGGCGCGAACTCGATGCCGCGCGCATACATCTCCTCGCAGATCTTCATATCACGGAGACACACCGCCTCCGTATTCGTCGGATGCGGAATCTTCATATACTCATCGATGTAGTAGCGGAGCTTGTCGACACCGCCGCACATCTTATCGTAGTCGAAGCCGTCCGCACGGATACTGTAGTACGCCGTGTAGTACTCGACCGGATAGAATACCTTACAGTAGGCGACACGCCACGCCATCATGACATAGGCCGCGGCATGGGCCTTCGGGAACATGTACTTGATCTTCTTGCAGGCATCGATGTACCACTGCGGAACACCGTGATCGAGCATGTCCTGACACCACTCGTCCTTCAGGCCCTTGTGCTTTCGGGTGAACTCCATGATGGTGAAGGACTCACCCGGATCCATGCCCTTATGCATGAGGTAGACCATGATATCATCTCGACAGCAGATCGCTTCCTGCAGCGTGGTCGTGCCGTTTTTGATGAGGTCCTGCGCGTTGTTCAGGTACACGTCCGTACCGTGGCTGAGGCCCGAGATACGCACGAGGTCCGAGAGGTACTTCGGCTTCGTATCCTCGACCATCTGCATCGCGAAGGAGGTACCGAACTCCGGGATCCCGAGGCAGCCGAGCTTGACGCCGTGGATGTCCTCCGGACGGATGTGCAGCGCTTCCGTAGAAGCAAAGAGGCTCATCACCTCTTTATTGTCGAGCGGGATGTCGTTCACCGGATCGATGCCCGTCAGGTCCTGGAGACGCCGGATCATGGTCGGATCATCGTGTCCGAGGATATCGAGCTTCAGCAGGTTATGGTCGATCTTATGGTAATCGAAGTGGGTGGTGATGATCGGGCTCTGGATATCATTGGCCGGATGCTGTACCGGGGTGAAGGTGTTGATCTCCTCGCCATGCGGCAGCACGACGATACCGCCCGGGTGCTGGCCCGTGGTCCGGCGTACGCCGACACAGCCCTGCACGAGACGGTCGATCTCCGCGCTTCGCTTATCGATGCCCTTCTCCTCGTAATACTTCTTCACCATACCGAAGGCCGTCTTGTCGGCGAGGGTACCGATGGTGCCCGCCTTGAAGGTGTGACCGTCGCCGAAGATGACGCCGGTGTAGGCATGGGCCTTCGCCTGGTATTCACCGGAGAAGTTCAGGTCGATATCCGGCTCCTTATCACCGTTGAAGCCGAGGAAGGTCTCGAACGGGATATCAAAGCCCATCCGGTTGAGCTCCGTGCCGCACTTCGGGCACTTCTTCGGCGGCATGTCGCAGCCCGCCATACCGGAGTACTTTTTCACCTCCGGTGAATCGAAGTCGTACCAGTAGCACTTCGGGCAGACATAGTGCGGACTCAGCGGATTGACCTCCGTGATGTGCGCCATGGTCGCCGCGAAGGACGAGCCGACGGATCCTCGCGAGCCGACGAGGTAGCCATCCTCGTTCGACTTGTCAACGAGCTTCTGCGCGATGATATACATGACGGAGTAGCCGTTGCTGATGATCGAGTTCAGCTCCGTCTCGAGACGGTCGGACACGATCTTCGGCAGCTCCGGTCCATAGATACGGTGCGCGGTCTCGTGGCAGATCTGACGCAGCGTCTCGTCGGAGTGCTCGATGACCGGCGGACACTTATCCGGACGAACCGGACGGATCTTGTCGCACATGTCGGCGATCATGTTCGGGTTGTCGATGACGATTTCCTTCGCCTTTTCCGGCTCAAGGTAGCTGAACTCGTCCAGCATCTCCTGCGTCGTACGGAAGTAGAGCTTCGCGTCGCTCTCCTCCTCGTCGAAGCCACGGCCGGCCTGGATGATTCTCCGGTAGATGTCATCGTCCTCGTCGACATAATGGCAGTCGCAGGTCGCGCAGACCGGCTTCCCGAGCTGCGCCGCGATATCGATGATCTTCAGATTATAGTCGATCAGGTCCTGCGTGCTGTTCGCGGTGTACTTGTCGCTCGCGATCATGAAGCTGTTGTTGCCGAGCGGCTGCACCTCCAGATAATCGTAGAAGGAGGCAATATTCATGAGCTGCTGCTCATCCGCGCCGCGGGTCATCGCCTGGAACACCTCACCGGCGACGCAGGCGCTGCCGATGATGAGGCCCTCCCGCAGTTCCCGGAGCAGGGACTTCGGGATACGCGGACGGGATTTAAAGTACTTTAAGTGGCTCTCGGAGATGAGCCGGTAGAGATTGATTCGTCCGACGTCGTTCTTCGCGAGCAGTACGATATGGTAGGAAGGAAGCTTCATGACGTTTGCGGCATGATCAAACTCGAGATGATCGATGTCGGACAGCAGCGTCGCGCCTCGTCCACGTACCATCTCGATCTCCTTCATATAAATCTCCGCCGTGCAGGCCGCATCGTCCACCGCCCGATGATGATGCTCGAGCGAGACCCCGAGCTCCTTCGCGACGGTGTCGAGCTTATAGCGGTTCAGCTGCGGGAGCAGCAGACGGCTGAGACTCACCGTGTCGAGGATGGTCGGATCATACGGCAGCCCGAGCCGCTTCGCATTCTTCGCGATGAAGCCGGTATCGAAGCCCGCATTGTGCGCGACGATCACCGCATCCCCACACCAGTCGAGGAAGTCCGGAAGAACCTTCTCGATCGGATCTGCGTCCATGACCATGCTGTCGTCAATGCTCGTGAGCTGGGTGATGCGGAACGGGATCGGCACGCCCGGGTTCACGAAGACATCCATGCGGTCGACGATTTCGTTGTTCCGGAGCTTCACGGCACCGATCTCGATGATGTGATCGGTCTCGGCACTGAAGCCGGTGGTCTCGATATCGAAGACGACCGTGTCGTGGTCGAGCCCCTGCCCTTTTTCGTTCTGCACGATGGTCTCGAGATCGTCGACGAGATAGCCCTCGCAGCCGTAAATCAGCTTGAAATCCTTGTCGTGCTTGATCTTCTTCAGGTAAATGTTGGCGTCCGGGAAGGCCTGCACGACGCCATGATCGGTGATGGCCATCGCCTTCATGCCGAAGGAAATCGCCGTATCGATGTAGTCATTGACATCCGTGACGCCGTCCATATCCGACATCTTCGTGTGCAGATGCAGCTCCACGCGCTTCTCCGGCGAGCGGTCCTCCCGCTTCGCGCGGTTCAGCTGATAGCGCACGATGCCGTCGATGAAGCTCATCTCGACCTGCTTATCGAAGGAGTCGTAGGACACGGTGCCCTTGATCTTCAGCGCGGTGCCCGGCTTCACGAAGCTCTGCGCAAGCTCCATATCCTCGTCCTCGACGAAGATCTTGACAGAAATCGAGTCGGTGAAATCGGTGACATCGAACTTGAGGATGTTTTTGCCGGTACGGGTGTGCACCGGATCATGGACGAGGAAGATCTGACCGGCGACGATGACATTCCCGGAGCTCGCGTCGACGTCCTCGAGCTTCACGGCATCGCCCTCGAAGTAGCGCCCGTAGAGCACCTCCTCGTTTTCGGACATCTTAAACGCACGCTTCCGCCGCTGGAAAGAGCCGGCACTGCCCCCGATGCCGCCGAAACGGCTTCCGGAGCCGCCCTCCCTCTGCGGAGCGCTTGCGTTCCGGGCGTTTGCATTGGCCGCTGCATCTGAATCTGGATTCGCACGACGCTGCGCCGACGCAGCATTCCCCTGGTTCAATGCAGAGGAACCGCCACCGTCGATGGCGTCGCCGACAGCCCGCGCCATGCCGCTCAGATTGAACGGGTCGCGGGTATCCATGAAGTCTTCGCTCTGCTGCAACGCCTGACGACGGCGCTGGGCCGCCTCCTCGTCCTCCTCTGCGCCCGGCACATAGTCGCGCGCGAGCTGCTCCGGGGCGACCATCTTCCGCGCCTCGTAGTGCATGTCAAGAAGAAGCTCCAGATGACAGCGCTTCTCGAAGATACTGTGAAGCGCCGCCTCGAGCTTCTTTGAGGCGGTCTTATAGAGATTCGACTCCGGCACGGTGAGCGACATCGTGTCATCCGCAGTCCAGGAGAGCTTCCCACGGGTCAGCATGTTGTAGAGCACGATGTCGTAGTTCTTCATCTCGAGAAGGATCGAATCACGGTACAGATCGTAGAGCGTACGCGGATTATACTGCGCACTCAGATGGAACTCCTCGGCGATGCGTACCGTGATCTCCTTCCGACCGAACAGATGCTCCTTGATCGCCTTCTCAAGCGCGTAGACGCTCCGCTTATCGATGAGATGCGCGCTCAGGATATGGATACGGATCAGCTTCCGGTCACGCGTGATCGTCACCCGCGTCACATACGTATCCGTCACCAGCGCCTCGATCTCCTTCGGCAGATTCAAGCTGTCGAAAACTTCAAAAAATTTCTTCATAACGTAAACCAATTCAAGGGGTCTGACCCCACGAAGGGGGTCAGACCCCTGTCAATAAACCACTTCAAAACTAAAATTTGGAAATTTCCTCCCGGAGCACTTCGAGCAGCTGATCCTCCGGTACCTTGCGGATGA
This sequence comes from uncultured Oribacterium sp., assembly GCA_937927445.1. Classification (GTDB taxonomy): domain Bacteria; phylum Bacillota; class Clostridia; order Lachnospirales; family Lachnospiraceae; genus Oribacterium. The sequence goes on from CALAOB010000120.1 coordinate 5,845, forward strand.
TCTCGCCCTTCTTGATGAGGAGTCCCTCGCCCTTACCGCCGGCGATGCCGAGGTCGGCTTCCTTCGCTTCACCCGGGCCGTTCACGACGCAGCCCATGACCGCAACCTTCAGTGACTTATCATCGAACTCCTCCACCATGGTCTGAACCTGATTGGCGAGCCCGATGAGATCGATGTTCGTACGGCCGCAGGTCGGACAGGACACGACCTCGATGCCGCCCTTCCGAAGCCCGAGGGTGCGAAGGATGAGCTTCGCAGACTTGACCTCCTCAACCGGATCCGCACTCAGCGATACACGGATGGTATTGCCGATTCCCTGGGAAAGGATCATGCCGAGACCGAGGGCGGACTTGATGTTGCCGGACCACATGGTGCCGGCTTCGGTGATGCCGACATGCAGCGGGTAGTCTGTCTGCTGGCAGATGAGCTCGTGCGCGCGGGTGCACATCAGAACGTCGGAGGACTTGATGGAGATGACGAGATTATCATAGCCCATATCCTCGATGAGGTGGACCTTATCGAGCGCAGACTCCACGATGCCCTCCGCGGTGACGTGACCACCGTACTTCGCGATCAGGTCCTTCTCGAGGGAGCCGGAGTTTACACCGACACGGATCGGGATGTTCCGCTCCTTCGCACAGTCCACAACGGCCCGGATTTTTTCGTTCGAGCCAATGTTCCCCGGGTTGATACGAATCTTATCCGCGCCGTTTTCCATCGCTTCGATGGCCATGCGGTAGTCGAAATGGATGTCGGCCACAAGCGGAATCGAGATATGCTTCTTGATCTCACGAATCGCCAGTGCGGCCTCATGGGTCGGCACGGTGCAGCGGATGATCTGGCAGCCGGCCTTCTCGAGGCGGTGGATCTGCGCGACGGTCGCCGCGACGTCCTCCGTCTTTGTGTTGCACATGGACTGGATTGCGATCGGGTTCTCCCCGCCGATCTTTACATTTCCGATGGAAATCACACGGGTCTTCTCTCTTGCTAACATCTCATTTCCTCCTGTATATGCGGCCAATGCTTCGGCCTTCTACATCTTCACTTCGCGTTGCAGTTCCGATGGCGGCAACGCTACGCACGCTCTCCTGCTTTTTATCCTGCGGACAAGGGCTTTCAGTGTCCCAGCATCGCGCTGTACGCGCCGGTGAACAGATTCAGTATATCGTTCGACATGACCACGGCCATCAGAAGCAGCAGCAGGATCATGCCGATCTGGTTGATGCGCTCCTCGAGCTGTGGGTCGAGGCGTCGTCTCGAAATCATCTCGAGCAGGATGAACAGCAGGCGTCCGCCATCGAGGGCCGGCACCGGCAGCAGATTCATCACACCGAGGTTTGCCGAGAGCATCACGAGGAGCTCCAGCAGTACGAGGAAAGCATTGAGCGCACCGTACTGGGAGGACTGCTCGACCGTAGAGCCCATCACCGTCACCGCTCCGACCGGTCCCATGACCTCCTGGCGCTGGACGCGGCCATGCACGAGTAGACGCAGGCTCTGGATCACGACGGTCGTGTTGTAGCGGACCTCGTAGAAGGCATCCTCGACGAACTCCCGTGCATTCGCTGGCAGAAAACGTCCGCCGTAAAAGCTGATGCCGAGCTTGTACTTCTGCTGTGTCGTATCGTAGTACGGCTGGAAGTGGAGCGTCTGCTGCTCTCCGTCTCGGAGCACCACGGCCTTCAACTGGGTGTTTTCATCGAAATCGATCGAATTTACATAGAGCCAGATGAAGAGGTCGCGGTAGCCCGGTACGGCACTCTGCCGCTTCCCCTCATAGCCGATCGACTGGAGGAAATCGCCACGCTCGAAGCCGGCCTCCGCCACCGGGGTATCCGGCGTGGTCTCCATGACATAGAGGCGGTCGTAACCGCAGAACCCGACCAGTACAAAGGCGAGGATGGTCGCGAGGATGAAGTTGTTCAGCACACCCGCGATGCAGATGAAGAAGCGCTGCGGCGCGGGCTTTTCGTTGAAACTGTACTTCGCAATCTCGTCACTCCGGAAGCGGACACCGTCGTAGTCAATCCAGTGCACATCATTTTGTGAATCTACGTTCTGGAACGTGTCGGTATCCGGGCTGGATTCAAGGCGTGCAGTCAGCGGCTTGAAATCAGCCTGGCATTTCGTGCCTGAATCATCTCCAGCTGCAGCCCTCTCTTCCGGTCGCCCCTGTGGGGTCGAAAAATCACCGGAGCCGGCGCTGTCCTCTCCGAGCATCGCGCAGCTTCCGCCAAGCGGCAGAAGTTTGAGGGAATAACGGGTATTTCCAATCACACGACTGAGAATCCGCGGGCCCATCCCGATCGAGAACTCGAGGACGCCGACATGGCAGAGCTTCGCAGCCAGGAAATGACCGAGCTCGTGGAAGAAAACCAGGAAGCCGAGACCGAATATAGCGATGATAATACTAATGATAGTCATAAACTCCTTAATAAAGCCCTGAACGCTGGCCGCGGAAGCCAGCGTTCAGCCCTTCGGGCACTGGGCAAAGCCCAGTGGGATATCGTTCCGGTATTTGTCGAAACAAATACCTACACTCTAACGATTTTCGAGTGTGTCCGTACGAAGTCGCGGGCCCATGCTTCGATCTCGAGGATCTCCGCGAGGGTCGGTGCGGCGAGGACGTGGCCCTCATGGGCATCCATGGCCTCTTCGATGACGTCGGCGATCTCCAGAAAGTCGATGCGGTCCTGCAGGAACATCGCGACGGCTTCTTCATTGGCCGCGTTATAGACGGTCGGCATGGAGCCGCCGGTGCGTCCGGCGCGGTAGCCGAGGGCGAGGCCCTTAAAGGTCTCCATATCAGGATTTTCGAACGTGAGCTGCATCAGCGCCGCGAGGTCGAGGCGCTCGTCCTCCTTCAGCGCACGACGGTTCGGCGCATAGAGGGCGTACTCGATCGGGATCCGCATATCCGGGAGACCAAGCTGCGCCTTCACGGAGCCGTCAACATACTGTACGGCAGAGTGCACGATGGACTGTGGCTGTACCACGACCTTGATTTCATCGACCGGTACATCGAAGAGCCAGCTGGCTTCGAGGACCTCGAGGCCCTTATTGACCATCGTCGCGGAATCGATCGTGATCTTCCGTCCCATCGACCAGTTCGGGTGCTTGAGCGCATCCTCCTTCGTTTTGCCCCGGAGCTCGTCCCGCTTCTTTCCGCGGAATGGTCCGCCCGAAGCCGTGAGCAGGATCTTCTCGATGGCGTCATGCGGCTCCCCGGTGAGGGACTGCCAGATGGCACTGTGCTCGGAGTCGATCGGCTTGATCTCGATGCCGCACTCCGCGGCCAGCGGCATGATGATGTGCCCGGCGCAGACGAGGGTCTCCTTGTTTGCGAGGGCGACCTGCTTATGGGCCTTCAGCGCCGCGATGGTCGGCTGGATACCGATCATACCGACGACGGACACCACGACCTCGTCGCAGTGCTCCATGGTCGCGAGCTCGATCAGCCCGTCCATGCCGCTTAGCACCTTCACGGGCAGACCGTAGCCCCGAAAGGTCTCCGCCTTCGCTTCATCATAGATGCAGACCGCCTCCGGATGGAGCTTCTCCACCTGCGCCTTCAGCTGCTCGATGGAGCCATAGACCGCGAGTCCGTTGACCTTGATCTCCGGATCGCCCTCGATCACATCGATGGTCTGGGTTCCGATGGAACCCGTCGAACCCAGTATTACTAATCTTCTCATAATTCTCCTTTCGTCAGATCAGGAAGGTCAGGGCGAAGTAGACCGCCGGGGCCGTAAACAGGACGGAATCGAAGCGATCCAGGATACCGCCGTGGCCCGGGATCAGGTGCCCGTAGTCCTTCACCTCGTAATCGCGCTTGATGCCGGAGGCGGTGAGGTCGCCGACCATGGAGATCAGCGCGCCGACCGCACAGGAGATACCGCAGGCGATACCCGGGTTTGCGATGATGGCGAAGCCACGCCGGAAGACGGTCGCATAGAGACAGCCGAGCAGCGCCGCACCGAGAACACCGCCGATCGCACCCTCCACGGTCTTTTTCGGGCTCAGGATAGGGGTCATCTTATGACGCCCGAAGAGCATGCCGGCGCAGTACGCGCAGGTGTCGGAGCCCCAGCTCGCGAGGAAGATGAGCCAGACGAGGTACTTGCCGTCCGGCAGCTCACGGGTCTGGTAGATGTAGCTCATCATGATGCCGGCATAGCAGAAGCCCATGAAGGCCTTCGCGACCTGAGAGATCTTGTAGGCCGGGTAGGTGATGACGTAAAAGGCCATCAGTGCCATGAGGCTCAGGACGATCATCAGCGGGTAATACTCCTCGACATGGAACCAGACGATGATGTAGTAGCCGATGGTCGTGAGATAGCCGACCAGTCCGAGGGACGTGTGCTCGATGCCGAAGACGCGGTAGAGCTCGAAGAGTCCGATCATGGAGATCAGAAAGGTCAGGACAAACAGCGGGAGTCCGCCGCGCGGGACAGTGAGGATCGCGATCAGGACGAGCACGATGCCGCTCAGAAGCCGCGTAACGAAGGACTTCATCTTCTTTTCATTTTGATCTTTCTTTAAGTTCTCAGTTTCTGCCATAGTGTACCTCAAAATACAAAGGACAGGCCACCCTTATACACTGTTGATACAACGCAAAAGGAAGCCTGTTCCGCTCGGATATTTATTTTTTTCTGCCGCCGAAGCGTCGCTCACGGCTGTTGAAATTATCGATCGCCTTCAGAAGCTCTTCCTTCGTGAAATCCGGCCAGAGCACCGGGGTGATGTAGTACTCCGCGTACGCACTCTGCCAGAGCAGGTAGTTCGATATGCGGAACTCACCGGAGGTGCGGATTACGAGATCCGGATCCGGCATGCCGGCGGTGTCGAGATAGCCGGCGAAGGCCTGCTCGGTCAGCGCCTCGATCTCCTCTTCTGTCTTTCCTGCACGGATCGCCTCGATGGTGTACTTACGAACCGCGCGGACGATCTCGTCCCGTGAGCCGTAGTTCACGGCGAAGACGAAGGTCATGCCGGTGTTCTGCTTCGTTTCCTCCTCAAGACGACGGATGCCCTCCTGGATGTCCGGTGCGAAGCGGCTGCGCTCACCGATCATGCGGGCGCGGACATTATGCTCGTTCGCAACCTTGATCAGCTTCACCATGTAGAAGCGGAACAGCTTCATCAGGGCACCGACCTCCTCCTCGGAGCGTTTCCAGTTCTCGGTCGAGAAGCCGTAGACAGTCAGGTACTGCACGCCGAGACGCGCACAGTCGGCGACGGTCTTCTCCAGCGTCTCACAGCCCTGCTTGTGGCCCATGGCACGCGGCAGGCCCTTATGCTCCGCCCAGCGTCCGTTACCGTCCAGTATGATGGCGATATGGGCTGGAATGTTCCGGCCCTCAGAATTGATGATATCCACTGAAATCTCCTGATTAAACGGTCATGAGCTCCTTGTTCTTCGCCTCAACGGAGGAATCGATCTTCTCACACATGTGATCGGTGAGCTCCTGGATGTCCTTGGTTGCTCTCGTGAGATCATCCTCGGTCATCTCGGAAGACTTCTCGAGCTTCTTTGCGAGATCCATGGCATCACGACGGATGTTACGGATGGCGATCTTCGCCGCCTCACCCTTCTTCTTAACATCCTTCGTCAGCTCCTTACGTCTCTCCTCGGTGAGCTCCGGGAATACGAGACGGATGACGGTACCATCGTTTACAGGGTTGATACCGAGCTCGGACATATTGATGGCCTTCTCGATCTCCTTCAGCATGCTCTTATCCCATGGCTGAATCTGGATGAGACGTGCCTCCGGGACGGAAACATTGCCCACCTGCTGGATCGGGGTCGGTGTGCCGTAGTAGTCGACGGTGATACGGTCGAGTACGTGCGGGTTCGCACGGCCTGCGCGGATGGTCGCAAGCTCGTCCATCAGATTGTCGTGGGTCTTGTGCATCTTTTCGATGTAAATGGTAAATTGATCATCCATGATCTGGTCCTCCTATTGTTACCCTTTTCGGGTTGTTGATATGTTTAGTCAGCGGTGACGCGGGTGCCGGTGATCTTTCCCTTCAGTGCGTTCGAGATGCCGTTCTTCTCGTTCAGGGAGAAGATCGCGAGCGGCATGTGGTTCTCCATGCACATCACGGATGCGGAAAGGTCGATGACGCCGAGGCGCTGGTCGACGACATCCTGGATACGGATGGTATCGAACTTCTTCGCGTTCGGGTTCGTCTTCGGGTCGGAATCATAGACACCGTCGATGGCTTTCGCAAGCAGGATCTCCTCGCAGTTCAGCTCGACAGCCCGGAGTACGACGCCGGTGTCGGTCGAGAAGTACGGGTGGCCTGTGCCGCCGGCACAGAAGATGACCGTGCCCTTCTCCATGGCCTTGATGGCCTTATCCTTATTAAACAGCTCCGCCATGTCGCCGATCTGGATTGAAGACATCACCTTCGTCTTCATGCCCTGTGTCCGGAAAATCTCGGAAACATAGATGCAGTTCATCACGGTCGCGAGGATGCCGACCTGATCTGCCTTATAGCGGTCGACCTCCACGGACTGGCGGCCACGCCAGAAGTTACCGCCACCGATCACGATGGCCAGCTGTACGCCGGCATCGACCGCGGTCTTCACTTCCTGTGCGACGGCACGGATCGTATCATCATCAAAGCCGAAATGCTTCTCGCCTGCCAGTGCCTCACCGGACAGCTTCAGCATGACTCTTCTATTCTTCTCTGCCATAGTATCTCCTTTTCATAGTGCGCGCGGGGCTTAGGGAAACGACGCGTATCACGATCCCCCGCAGGCTTCTATCTGAAGTATTCTACCATACTACAGGGCCGCGTGCTAGCTTAAGTTTTGAGAGGCTTCTGCTGCCGCTCCTCCGGCCTATCATTTATTCTTGCTGTTTTCTTTAAATCTAGTTTGTAAAAATCCACCATTCAGAAAATATCCAGCTAATACGATATCCGAACCTGTATACTTTTTACAGTATTGAATAAATAATGTTGCTAATGCATCGAGGAGGAACCAGGCGAGGAGGCGGTTGTTGTCGTCGGAGCGGCCGTCGTCCGGTTTTTTGAGGTTCAGTGGGTGGTCGTAGTTGCGTTTTCCGAGGCTCGTGAGGTAGCGGATGCGTTCGTCGGCGAGGAGGCGGATCAGCTGCTCGCTGTGGAGGATGTCCGGGCTGTCGTCACCGCTGGTTTCGCTGAAGGCGCCGTCGTCGGTGTCTTCCCAGAGGTCACCCGGCTCGAGGGTCGGATCGTCCATCTCTTCGGCGGCCGCGATCAGCTTCTCGAGCTTCGCGTACAGCGCGTCGATCTGCGACTTCGATTTTCTGTTATGTTCGAACGCTTCTGCGGCTTCGGTCAATGCTTCCATCGGGGTTCGGCCCGTCGATATGCTGATGCGCTGGAAGCCGAGGATGGCAGCGGCGGCGTCGAAGAGGCCGCTCGCGGCGGTGGAGCGGGTCGTGTTTTTATTCCGGTCCTGCGCGATGTACTGGGCGCGGGCGTCGTTCAGGCTGCAAAGGTCGAGGAGGTGGACCTGCTCGGAGGCCTCCTGTTTCGCGACGAAGTCACGGATGGCTTCGTCCTCGTTATGGGACATACGGGCGAGGTCATAGAGCATCGAGACCGCGGTCTGCCATGGTGTCGAGCTGTGGAGCTCCATGTTCGTGCCGATCAGCTGGTAAGGATGAATCGACGCGAGGCGGGTGAAGCCTTCGCCGGAGATCTCCAGAATCTCGCCGCCCCAGAGCGTGCCATCGGAGCCGTAGCTGAGGTCGTCGAGGCAGACGCCGAGCACATTTTCTCTTCTATCCATCGCGTCAAGGAGCGCGCGATGGCACTTCTGCATGCGAAGCATCGGCACGTCGTAGTGCTCTGAGAGTACTTCGGCGGCGTAGGTCGTCGGGAACTTCGGGTAGAGGTCGCAGGCGATGCGGTCCGGCTGCTCGTCTCTCACGTCGAGTGTCGCGATGACCTGCGCGGCGAGGCGCTCACCAATCTGCTGCGGTGTTTCGAGGCCCATAGCCATCGCTGTAAATTCGAAGTGCTCCGTGCGATGCAGTTCATAGCGCAGCACATAGCCTTCGCTGACATCTGCCCCGAGGGAGACAGTGATCCAGCGGTTTCCTCTGTTTTCTTCAATTTGTCTGTTTCTATTCATATATATCCACTCGATAGTAGGCATGGTAAGCACTTTGAAACGTCAATATGCTTACGAAAATGTACAAAAAACTGTGCCGGACAGTCAGATCTGCCGGCACAGTTTTGAAATTATTTATGGAAGAGCTTCTTCGTCTGGTACTGTGGCTCGCAGGTCACGTTGACGCCGAGCTTCTTAAAGGTGCTTTCGTCAACTTCGGACAGGATGACGGAGCTGTGTACCTCACAGCCGCGAAGCTTTTCGAGCTGCTGCATCGCGGTCTCTGCGTTCGGGTCGTGGGTCGCGCAGATCGTGAGGGCGATGAGCATCTCATCGAGGTGAAGACGCGGGTTGTGGTTGCCGAGGTGCGCCGTCTTCAGGTGCTGGATCGGCTCGATGATCTCCGGGGACATGAGGTTCACGGAATCGTCGATGCCGCCGAGAACCTTCAGGGCATTCAGAAGCATCGCACTGACCGCGCCGAGAAGCGAGGAGGTCTTACCGGTGATGATGGTGCCGTCCGGAAGCTCGATCGCGGCTGCCGGGTCGCCGGTCAGCGCCGCCTTCTGCTTGGCCGCCGAAATCACCGGGCGGTCGTTCGTGGAGACATTGGCCTTCTCCATCAGAAGCTCGAGCTTATCGACGATGGACTGTGCGCCGTTGCCCTTGCGGAGATCGCAGAGCGCCGTGTAGTAGCGGCGGATGATCTCGAGGCGGGAGGCATAGCAGCAGTTCTCGTCGTTCTCGATGCAGTAACCGGCCATGTTGACGCCCATGTCGGTCGGGGACTTGTACGGGCTCTCGCCGTAGATGCGCTGGAACATCGCGTTCAGGACAGGGAAGACCTCGACATCACGGTTGTAGTTGACCGTGGTCTTGCCGTAGGCCTCGAGGTGGTACGGGTCGATCATGTTGACGTCGTTGAGGTCAGCGGTCGCCGCCTCGTAGGCGAGGTTGACCGGATGGCTCAGCGGGATATTCCAGATCGGGAAGGTCTCAAACTTCGCGTAACCGGCCTTGACACCGTGTTTATTCTCCTGGTAGAGCTGGCTCAGGCAGACGGCCATCTTTCCGGAACCCGGGCCCGGTGCGGTCACGACCACGAGGGAGCGAGTCGTCTCGATGTACTCGTTCTTGCCGAAGCCGTCATCACTGATGATGAGCGGCACATTGCCCGGATAACCCGAAATCGGGTAATGACGGTAGACCTTGATGCCGAGGGACTCGAGCTTCTTCTGGTAAGCGATCGCACTCTCCTGTCCATCGAAGCGGGTAAGCACGACGGAGCCGACATAGAGACCATAGCCGCGGAAAGCATCGATAAGACGCAGCACATCCATATCGTAGGTGATGCCGAGATCCCCGCGGACCTTGTTCTTCTCGATGTCGCCGGCATTGATGACGATCACGACCTCCGCGTCATCCTTCAGCTCACGCAGCATACGGATCTTACTATCCGGCTGAAAACCCGGAAGCACACGGGATGCATGGTAATCATCGAACAGCTTGCCACCGAACTCGAGATAGAGCTTCCCGCCGAACTTCGAAATACGCTCGCGGATATGCTCCGACTGCATCTTTAGGTACTTATCATTATCGAAACCCTGTTTAAACATCGTACTACTCCCTCTAATTCCCTGTTTCTCCGGTGCCACCGTGCACCGATCCACCGTTAAATTATATAAATAAATCTAAAACGACCAAAAAGACTAAATAAGTATAAAAAAGTCAGTCTGTCTTGTCAATTCATATTGGATACAGAGCGGCCCGGAGGAACGGCAACCGAAACCATACGAAGAGCTCGTAGTACTGTGTTTCGATTGCCGCCCCTCCGGGCTGTTCTGGATTTATATGATCTTTACTTGATCGCCCAGCGGAGCTTGGTCGAGTGGGCCCGCGGGTTAATGAAGCACTCTTCCTTTCCCGGGCGGATGACGTCACGGGAGACCTCGCTGTAGAGGCCGGCCTTCTGCATCTCCTTGAAGAACTTCTTCACGAGACGGTCCTCCCCGCTGTGGAAGGTGAGGATGGCGACGCGGGCACCCGGATTCAGGCAGTCCGGCAGCTTCTCGAGGAAGTCATAGAGCACCTCGAACTCACTGTTCACGTCGATGCGCAGCGCCTGGAAGACGCGCTGGCAGGACTTCTTCACGGCGTCCTTCTGCTCCTTCTCCGGGAGGAAGCTGAGGGCCTTCGCGATGGTATCACGGAGCTCGGTCGTCGTCTCAAACTTCATCCCCTTGTGGAGACCGCGGTCGATCTCCTTCGCGATGCGCTCGGCGTACGGCTCATCGGAATTCTCGATGAACATGTTCACCATGTCGTCACAGGACAGCGCACACAAGCGCTCGGAAGCCGATTCGCCGGCTTCAGGGTTGAGCCGGAGGTCCAGCGGGCCGTCGGTCTTATAGCTGAAGCCCCGCTCCGGGTTATCGATCTGCATCGAGGAGACACCGAGGTCAGCAAGCACGAAATCAAATTTATCGCCGTTCCCCGTGACCTGGTCAATGTCTCGGAAATTCATGTGGCGGATGGTGAGGATGTCCTCGCCGTAGCCCTTCTCGCGAAGACGCTTCTCGGTCTTCGCCGACTCGATCGGATCGACATCGGTCGCGTAGAGGTGGCCCTGTCCATGAAGCTGCTCGAGCATCTTCTCCGTGTGCCCTCCGTAGCCGAGGGTCGCATCCATGCCGATCTCGCCCGGCTGGATCTTCAGCACATCGAGGATTTCCTTCACCATGATCGAGATGTGCATACCCGCCGGGGTCTTCCCCTTCTGGATGATCTTCTCGATGTCGTCCTGGTACTTCTCCGGGTTCAGCTCCTTATACTTCTCGTCGAAGCGCCGCGGGTACTTCCCGCTGTAGCGCTTCCGGCGCTGGTGCTTCACCGGCGCTCCGCCCTCCGAAACGGCGGCGTCCGACGGTACAGCACCGGCCGCCGACTGTGCGTTACTACTCTCTTCCGTGCCGTGCATAAGGGCGGCATTGGCCTCCTGTGCAGCGGCTGTCATATCTTCGATCTTCTTATCTGTCATGAATCCAGAAACTCCACTCTGTAATATGGGACGGCGTTGCCATCCATCGGGCGACTGAAGAAGTAGCCCTGGACGTCGTCACAGCCGAGCGCCGTGGCGAGGTCATACTGCGCGCGGTTCTCGACACCCTCGATACAGAGCGTCATGTTGAGGTCGTGCGCGATGTTAACGATATTCTTGATGATGTTGGTCTTTCCCTGCTGGAGGTAGGTGTCCGTCATCTTCTTGTCGAGCTTGATGCGGTCCGCCGGGATGAAGGTGAGGTAGTTCAGCGACGAGTAGCCCGTGCCGAAGTCGTCCAGCGCGAGGCCGATCCCGAGCTCACGAAGCTGTCGGAAGAGCGTGTTCGTCTGCTCCTTATACTCCATATAGAGACTTTCCGTAACCTCGATCTCGATAAGCTCCGGCGCGATGTTTTCCTTCTGGAGCAGCGACTTCAGGTAAAGTACGTACTCCTCATCCTGCAGCTGCTTCGCCGAGTAGTTGATCGACACCTTCTGCAGCTCCACGCCCTGTGCGCGCCATACAGCCATCTGATGGATAACCTTTTCGGTGACGATGCGTCCGATCTTTATGATCATGCCGTACTTTTCCGCAGGGGCAATGAAGCGGTCCGGATAGTATGCACCACTCTTCAGTCGTACGAGGGCCTCATAGCCGATGACCTTTCCGGTTTTCGTCGAGATCTGCGGCTGGTACACGATGCGGAAACCATCGTGATCGCAGGCGTCATGCAGGGTCTGGACGATATTGTCCTCCTCGAGGATGCGCTCATGCATCGCCGCATCGTAGAAGACCGCTGTATGCTTGCCGCGGCTCTTCGCTTCCGTCAGCGCCTTATCCGCCTCAGAGAAGAGCTCGTTTACGAGACGGTCCTTGCCGGTCGCTGTCGTCACACCGATACTGCAGGTGACGGTCAGATGCTGCTCCTCGTAGATGTACGGCTCATTCAGGATGTTCCGGAGGTAGCTCAGCTGCTCACCGCTGTCCTGATTGATTTCATTGGCGAAAAGAATGGCGAACTCATCGCCGCCGTAACGGGAAACGAAGCCCTGATACTTCACCGCGACGAGGCGGAGGCGACGGGCCATCTCCTTCAGTACATAATCACCCGCACCGTGGCCGAAGGTATCGTTCAGCGTCTTGAAGTTATCGACATCGATCAGCATGAGGGTATGGGTCCCGCCCTCCTCAAGCAGCTCCTGCATGCGCGTGTCAGCGTGGCCGCGGTTCGGCAGCTGCGTCATCGTATCGTGCTCATACATGTACTGCAGCTTGTTTCTGGAGTAGGTGAGCTCTCTCGTCTTCCGGCGCTTCTCTTCGTTCGAGATCTCGAGAACGATGAGCCAGATGAAGAGACCGGTCATAATGTAGGCGATCGGCAGAATGATGGCCTTATAGCGCCTGAAGTAGCTCAGCGGTTCGTTGATGAATTCGGTCTCCTTCGGAAGAACCGCGGTATTCAGTCCATGCTTCCGAAGGACGTCGAAGTCGAAGGCATAGTGGCTGATGTTCTCATAGTTCACCGGCATGTCGCCGGCTGACGCACCGTTCAGGATGTCAATGACGGTACGCGCAGCGATTTCGCCGGCCGCTTTGTAGTCGAAGTAATGTCCGCCGGCGAGGCCGAGACCGAGCCCACCGATGGAGGCGCGGAATACCGGCACCGGGCAGTGCTCTGCGATGAATTTCGCGCTCGTTTCCATATCATAGATCGTGCCATCCGCATTCTCGAAGGCATCCAGGTAGAGCACGATGGAATTCTTACCGATGCACTCGAGCTGGTCCACAAGCTCATCGGTATAGAGCATCGAGGTATTGATATACTGGAAGCTGTAGTTCGGAAAATCGGCTTCGATCTCATTCATCCGCTTGAAGTCACCGAGTCCCGAGTCTGTATCATCATAGATGGCCACGACTGTATCCGCGTTCGGAAGAAGCTTCGCCGCGACCTCGATTGTTCCCTTCAGGTCAAAACCCTCGATGTTACCGGTGACGTCATGATAGTTCGTCGCGCTGCGTGCGCGGTCGAAGTCATTGATGCACATGAAGACCATCGGACTGCCCTTGAAGAGGTCATCGCGATAGCGGAGACCGAACTTCAGTGCCGCATCATCGGCGAGGATGATGGCGTCGAAGGCGTCCTTGTTCCGATACTTATAGAGAAGGCTCTCATAGACATTCTGAAGATTGCCCTCTGCCGGGTAGTTACGGGTATCCATGAACTCCTCGGTGAGGGTGATGCCCGGGTACTGGTCGAAGACCTTCTGGATGCCCCTCTCCTGATCCGGCACGGTGGTGAAGCTCCGGCTGTAAGAACTCAGATAGAGGACATTTGCGTTCGAAAAAGACGCCTCCTGCACGGTGGCAGCAGACGTATCCGACGCGTAGGTCGAGTTGTAGAAGTCCTGGATGAGCATCACGAGGCCGCAGAGGATGAAGCCGACTGAGAGGGTACACAGGATGATATGGATATGTTTTCTTGAGAATTCTTTCAACGTTCTTTTTCGTCTCATGGATGTGAGGCGCTCCTGATAAACATTTTAACGTAGAACGTTGATTCGGGCAAGATAATTGTGCAGAATGACCGGAGCCCCGGAGGGGGCGGCAACGGAGGCCATACGTAGAGACCGTGTGAAATCAAGCCGGGTCCCCTTAGCGGCACTTGGTACTATTTTCCTTAGCACCCTCTAGCAACGCTGAGTTTTCATAAAGAAAACTCAGCGATTGCAGAGGGCCT
>CALAOB010000121.1 GCA_937927445.1 uncultured Oribacterium sp.
GCCGGGTTCCCTTAGCGGCACTTGGAGTAATTTTTCCTTAGCACCCTCTGCAACGCTGAGTTTTCATAAAGAAAACTCAGTGATTGCAGAGGGCCTAGTGCCGCTTAGGGTCCCCGGCTTAGATTGAACCGGTCTCGGAGTACTGTGCCTCCGTTGCCACCCTTCCGGGACCCCTTGCCTGAACGGTCACGTTTACTTCTCTTCCTTCAGTTCCTGGTCGGTTTCCGCCATGGCCTTCTCGGCATCGAGCTGGGCGTCGGTCGCGGCCATCGCCTGCTGTGCCTTCGCCTTCGGGTCGAAGGCGTCTGCGGCGTCCTGCTCAGACTGCTTCGACGCGTTCTTGATGTCCTTCAGGTACACGCCGAGGTTCGCCTTCACGGAATCGATATAGGCACGGCGAAGCGTCGCCTGCTCTGCCTTCTCCTCCTCGGTCAGGCCACTGCCCTCCTTCGACTTATGATAAAGCTCATTGATACGCTTGATATCCTGCTCTGTAACCATTATGCATTCTCCTCACTCTCGAGATACTGTACGAGATCAAAATCCTTATTTTCATGTGCTGCGAACAGCGTGCCGACATTCTCTCCCTCGAGAATCTCCGTGATCACATCCGCACTCGTGAAGCGCGCGATCACCATATCCGCACCACTGTCCGTCGAAATCCGTGCCGCCGCGAGCTTCGCACTCATACCCCCGGTGCCGACATTGGACCCGCTGTCCGACTTTCCCATCTCGAGGATGTCCGCATTGATCTCCGGAATGAACGGGATAAACTCCGCATCCGGGTTCTTCTTCGGGTCGTCCGTGAAAAGACCATCGATATCCGACAGCAGAATCACCAGATCCGCATGCACCACGGCACCGACGATCGCCGCCAGCTGGTCATTATCCCCGAAGGACTCGACCTGATTGATCTCCGACGTCGACACCGTATCGTTCTCATTGACGACCGGCACCGTACCGAGATTCAGCAGCTCGAGGAAGGTGTTCGTCGCATTCTCACGCGAACGCGGATCGAGCATGATGTTCTTCGTCAGCAGCACCTGCGATGCGATCACACTGTACTCCGAGAAAATCTTCTGGTAGGTCATCATAAGACGCGCCTGCCCGATCGCCGCAAACGCCTGCTTCTCCGCCATACTCCGCGGACGACGATGCATCCCGATCACACTCCGCCCCGTCGCGATCGCACCCGACGACACGAGGATCACATCCTTCCCCTCCGCATTCAGATCCGAAATCACACGCACCAGCTTCTCGATCTTCCGAAGATCCAGACTCCCCGTCTCCTTATGGGTGATGCTCGCGGACCCCACCTTAATCACGATCCGCTTCTTATTTTTCAAACTTGCTCTCATCTCATGATTCGTCTTTTCCATAACACTCCCGAGAACCGATAATATTCAGTATAACGCTCGGTCGACGCCTCGGCGTACTGTGTTTCTGCTGCCACCCCGCCGAGGCGTCGACCGAAAATAAAAAACAAAATAATGGAATATTTTATAATGAATTATACGACTTGACAAGTGCTTCCGCGGCTTTCATGCCGTCCATCGCCGCGCTCATGATGCCGCCCGCATAGCCGGCACCCTCGCCGCACGGATAGAGCCCCGGGATGTTTGAACAGAAATCCTCCCCTCGCGGAATCCGTACCGGACTCGAGGTCCGCGCCTCGATGCCACAGAGCAGCGTGTCGTCCTGTGCGAAGCCATGCAGCTTATGCTCGAAGCTCTCCATCCCCTCGATGAAGGTCTCGTTAAACTCATTGAGCGCCGCATAGGGCGAGTCCGCCGGGAAGCGGAACAGCCCGTTCAGCCGACTGTAGCCGTACTGCCCCTTGATTTCAGGGCCAATGCTCCCGACCGTTTCGTCGGTGGTTTCGCGGTCCGCCTTGAAATCCCCGTAAGTCTGCACCGGCACACGGCCATCCAGCAGCTGGTATGCCCGCTCCTCCAGCGTCCGCTGCAGCTCGATGCCGCCGAGCGGATGAGCCGCCCCGTCATAATCCGTCTTCCGGATCGACACGATGATGGCAGCATTGGCGTTCTTCCCGTCCCGGGCATGATAGCTCATCCCGTTCACGCAGAGACGCCCCGGCTCCGACGAGCTGTTCACGACATAGCCGCCCGGACACATGCAGAAGCTATAAACACCACGCCCGTTCTTCGCACTTGTGTGCGTCAGCTTGTAGGCACCCGGCCCGAGCGCCCGCCGCGTTTCCGCATCCACCGCACCATAGAGATCCATGTCGATCATCGTCTGCGGATGCTGCACACGGAAGCCCATCGCGAAGTCCTTCGCCTCCATGTGGAGACCGGCTGCGTAGAGCTCCTCATAGCTGTCGCGCGCCGAGTGACCGATGGCGAGGATGATCTTCCGGTCCTTATCCCGCACCGGATCATACGTAAACTTCGTATGGAAGTGAATCTCACCGCCGAGCGCCTCGATCTCATAACGGATGCCGCGCACGACATCGACGAGACAGTCCGTCCCGACATGCGGCTTCGCGTCGATGAGGATGGAGGCATCTGCCCCATAGCCGACGAACAGATTCAGGATGAAACGACTGCGCCCATCCGGATCCTTCGTCAGCGTGTTCAGCTTTCCGTCGGAGAATGTTCCAGCACCACCTTCACCGAACTGCGGATTCGAGTCCGGATTCAGCACCCCCGTCGCCCAGAGACGCTCGACATCCTCAACACGCTCCTCGACCGACGCACCACGCTCATACACGATCGGATGCATCCCGGCACGCGCGAGGATCAGCGCTGCAAACATCCCGGCCGGACCGAAGCCCACGACCACCGGACAATGCGCCTCCTCCCGGAAGTAGTCACGCCGAGGCATGTCCCCGATCTTCTCACCGAGCTCCGGCGCACGATACTCGACCCGCTCGCCCATCTGGACATCCCGGTTCCGAAGCCGCTTCACCAGCTTCTCCTCCGCCCGAAGACCACCCTCCAGCTCCACCAGCAGCGTATAGCTGAAGAAAATCTCCGGCCGCTTCCGCGCATCGATCGACCGCCGAAGCACCTCCAGCGTCGCGATCTCCGCCGGCTTCACCCCCAGCAGCTTCGCACACTGAAGCCGCAGCATCTTCACCGACGCCGTCACCGGAAGCTTCACCTGATTCACTCTGATCATAACTACTCCTTTATATGAACGATTTACTCTAATTGAATTCAAAAATCACAAGTATGCCCATCATAACATAAAACAGGGAAAATACGAAATGATAGACAAACAACAGGCCAGAGGACAGGCGTCGGAGTTACTATTCACTCGTCAACTGAATTCAGGCGGGAGCCGGAGGGGCAGCAACGTAGGAACAGTACTCCGTTGCCGCCCCTTCGCCGCCCCTGGCCAACGTTACTATCCAATATGGTTTGATGATAAAAATACTGGATATGTTTTTTGACTGTAAGCATGACAGGTGGCTGCAAAATATCCACTCTTAGGCGATTTCAAAAATACTGGATAGGAAAAGCCTTATTTCCTAAGAGGAATCCGGGCTCGCATATCCAGTATTAAAAAAAAGAAGGTTTATTGGATATCAGCCGAAAGAAACTCGTCTCTGAAGTCAGAAATACATATCCACCATTTAAAAAAGCGAGGATTATTCGATAGTACGCTTATATGCGTATGCCTGATTTCGCAGAAAACTATCCAATAAGTGCCCTGTTTGAAAATCTTAGATAGTTTAGCTCCGTACACAAAAATGATAGATGGTGTTAAAAATATCCACGATTTCGAAAACAACTGGTTATTGGATAGTGCCATCCATCTTCATCTATTTCACCCGGTTCGCCAGTAAAAATTTCCGGGCCGCGCTCGATGATCGGCTGAAAATCGAGCAGTATTCCAGCGCGGCATCCGCACGCAAAGAAAAAATCGTCGATTTTTTTGTTTGTTTGCACGGGGCGGGACCGATATGTAAATAGATAAAGGCAGTCGAATGGGTGGGCAAATAAACAAAAAGAGACGCTTGGCATAGGCGTCTCATAAAAATCAAACGAGGATGAAGACATCGCCTTGCCCGAACAATAACGACTGGACATGCGATGCTTTTTTCGAAAATCGTGTATATGGATTTCCTACCTGAAATCGAAAATCGACAGGTAAAATAGACACGGACGTTCTCGTTCTGAAATCGTGTATATTTAATCGGCAATTGACAGCGAAAATCAGCATCTGATTTCGATTTTTATAGACACGATTTCCGAAAAAGTCCTTCCGTGTATAGTTTCTCTCATGAATCCGGTTTCGGAGCGTAATTCTCATAGACACGATTTCTGAAAAAGTCCTTCCGTGTATAGTTTCTCTTCTGAGTCCGGCTTCGAGCGCAACTTTCATATACACAAAATCGTAAATCATCGAATCATGTAGATCGTCGCCTGCATCTGCCGAAAATGTACCTCCTGCCAGCAGAAAAACCAGTCGAAAAGGCGACTGGATTCATATAAGTTTTCGCCCCTCCGGCTGTTTGCCATGCTGCGTTTCCGTCGCCTGCCCTCCGGCCTGCTGCATTATTTGAAATGCTCAGGCGTTTTCCTGCAGTCGCGCGTTGATCTCCGCCGCGCACGCCTCCAGGCTCTCCTTTCCATATAAATACTTATCCGCCATATCCTTGAAGGCATCCATCACGGTCGACGATTCCAGCTGCGGAATCATGATCGCGTTCTCATCCTGCATCTCCTTGATCTCCTGCGCCGCCGCATACTCGAGCGAGTCCACCTGCCGTGAGGACTTCAGCGCATCCAGCGCCCGCTCCGAAATCGGCACACCCTTCTCCGTGCCCTGCAGCCGTGCCATATCCGCGTCGTTCAGGAGGAAGTTCAGGAAGCGCGCCGCCTCCTTCGGGTGCTGCGTCGTTGCACTGATCGCATAGAGCGTCGCCGGCTTCGTATACCAGCCGCTGCGAAGCGCCCCCGGCTCCTTGATGTTGTTCCCGATGACGACATTGGCCCCGGACTTAGAGAGCTCCGCGCAGTAGCGCGTCGCTTCACTCGCCCAGCAGCTGGTCCCTGCCGTCGTCCCGTTCTCGAAATCCGTCGCGTCGAAATCCTCAACCCGCGGGATGACCTTCTTCTCCAGCAGCTGCTTATAGAAGTCGAGGATCTCCGCCCAGTCCTCCGCCGTCCCGCAGTAGCTTCCATCCGCCGTAAACAGCACCCGGCCCGTCGTCTGCTCGAAATGCGCGATGAGACTAAGAAACAGATGCTTCTTCACCATCCCGACCGGATAGATCCCATCCTTCGACATCCGCTCCGCCGCCTGGAAAAGATCCTCCCAGGTCTCCGGGATGTCGAGCCCATAGCGATCATAGATATCCTTGTTATAGAAGAACACTGACATGTTGTAGGCGATCGGGATCGCGTTCAGATGCCCGTTCACCGTACCGAGTGCGAGATCCGCCTCCGAATAGCGACTGAGATCCAGCACATCCGTCAGGTAGTTCAGGTTATAGTAGCCGGTCCCATCCGGCGAGTAGGTATGCAGCCAGGAATAGTTGATCTGCATGACATCTGCGTTCGTATGGCTCTTCATGAATACCTGATTGCGCGTCTCGTAGCCGTCCCACACACCATAGGTGTGGTCTACACGGATGTCCGGATTTTTATCCTCGAAGACCTGGATACCGGTCAGTGTGTACTGATGGCGTGTATCGTTCCCCCACCAGGCGTAGGAAATCACCGTCTGCTCCTTCTCCTGACGGTAGATCGTCTGCGTGTCCTCACCGAGCACGCGCTGGTGCCAGAAGCTGCAGCCACCGGTGCTGAGGGCCAATGCTGAGATCAGGGTGCATGCCAGTAATTTTTTCCATGCGATTTTTCTCATCCTGTCTCACCACCTTACGAAACATAGTTCGGACGTGCCTTCCCGCTGCGCTTCGCCTCGTAGAGAGCACTGTCTGCACGCTTATAGACGTCCTCGAAATGATATTTTCCCTTATCCATCAGATAGATGCCGGAGCTCACGGAAATCTGGCAGATATCCCGTTCCTTCTCGAACTCCCGCTTGAAGCAGTTATAGAGATGATGGATCTCGTCATGCGCCATCTCGTTCGCCTCCTCAAAGGAGAGTCCCGGATAGTTCCGGTAGATGGCGAACTCATCACCGCCCATACGTCCGATCAGCACGTTCTCGGTAAAGGCATTCTGGAGCAGCTTCGCCATCCGGATGATGACCTCATCCCCGACACTGTGGCCGAGCTGGTCGTTCACCTTCTTGAAGTTATCGAGATCGAGCATGATGAAACTGCTCACCTGTGTTTCGGAAACCGCAGCGATCTCGTTCGTGACGAAGCTCTGGAAGAAGGCTTTATTCAGAACGCCGGTCATGAGATCATGACTCGCCTTATCATTCAAGTCGGTCACGATGCCGGATACAGAACGGTTAAATACGGTATAGACGAAGATACCACCGAGGATCAGCACACAGCAGATGCAGGCGACGATGAGGATCGTCTTCTGCGCGGCGATGGAATTATCACGTGTCATCGACTCCACGGAAATCGTACAGATGACGTGCCAGCCGTTCTGGCAGCTGTCCTTCGTCACGAGATACTCGCTGTCCATCACGCTGCCGCTCTCGACACCGCTCAAAAGCGATACGATATTCTCCGGAAGCATGGTGGAAACCTCATCCTGACGGCTCGAGTACAGGATCTGGTCGTCTGCATTGACCAGACGTACCGTCATCTCGTTCAGCGCCTTCGGGAGCTCGAACACACTCTCGAGCTCGCGGTTATAGATGGACGCCACGACGAGCGCATGCCGATTCAGACGCTTCGTGTAGTAGAGACGATCATAATTTCCGTTAATGCCGAAGGACCAGCCGTCCTTCGTCTGCGGATTCTGTATGGTCTTCGCGAAGGTCTCATACATACCGCCCTTCGGGAACATCGCCTTCGTCACCTGCGAGATCCAGCCGAGCGTGCTGTCATCACTGTAGATGATGCCGAAATCAGAGAAGTTCTCCATGATTCCGAGATCGACGATCTTCGCGCTGATGGCCTTCTTCCGCTGCAGCTTCTCATAGTCATCGAGCGTCGCATCCAGCGGATCATAGCCATAGTACTCCTCACTGAAAAAAAGGAGGGCCGCCTTCTGCTGAACCTCCCGGATATAGTTATCGATATTCAGTTCCAGCTGCTTCGAATTCGCCGACACCAGCACCGACACCTGCTGCCTGAGCGTCGTATTCGAACTCGACAACGTAAGACCCGTCACGACGATCGCCACCATCAGGATACCGAGCGAAAAGATGATGGTCATCGTCAGCTGAATCTTATGCAACATTTTATTCACGCGTGATACTCCCCTCTATATCGCGAAACACTCATCAAAAGCGAAACATAATCAAGAACGGATTGCTCTATTTATGCATTCTGATTGCAATCAGCTATTTATCTAGTCACTAAATTTATAAATATTTTACTATTATATTTAAATAAGCGCAAGATTTACGAATACGTTTGACGGCGTAAGTTTACTGTAGGATTTAATTGTGTGAGAACCACCAATGATGCGGCAGAGTATCCGCATTTCGTCTACAAATATAGCCCTACGATACAGCACATGTCAAATCAGAGTGATTCCAGCATTGAACCAAGCAAACTTCTGCGCGATTTCGCTGACCTCATGATTCGCATGATCCACGTACTTCCCCCATTCACTATACATCGTTTCTCCCAGCTTATGAGGATCGATGATGAATGTATCTTCAGCACCGGCAGCCTTAGGAAACTTCTGTGCCTTTACCAGCTCAAGCATATTCCCCTTGTTAAAATAATAAGCTCTTAAGTGAGCCATCTGATTTGCCCCGTCTCTGCACCATCCAAGTGGTCTGGAACTCATTCGATCTGACAGCACATGGCTCACATGTCCTTCTGCACTGCATCCAATCAGATGGTCGTCATGGCACAGTCTTGTTCTGGCAGGCATCCAGTTATGGAGAATGTAATTCGCACTTTCGGCGATACGTTCCTGTGCACTTGCCGATTCGGTCACGGAAAGGATATGCTCTGTCTCATGCCCAAAGCCCTCCTGCGTACCTTTTTTGATCTGGTTCACCAGTTCGCGTCTGGCATCGCCGGCACTATCCAGAAGGCCGCCCGTCATACGCAGTAGATACTTGTTCAGATGGAACTCATCCAGCACTCTCGTGAGCCCGTGTAACCGCTTCTTTGCTCCCTGTATCCAGTTTCCGCCGTCTGCATTCAGGTATACTTTCTTCACCTTGGTAAGATCATAGGTTTCATCAAGATAATCGTATACTTCCTGCCAGAGCTTATCATTGTCTGAGCCATCATACACGCCGCAGAAATAGTGCGGGTTGATCAGGCGATGGCGTTTACTCCCTGGTGCTTCCAGCTCGATTCCTTCGTACACATAAACCATCTTGGCGAGCACACAGTTATCCTTACGATGCTGAGCATTCGTCCGGACATCACCTTTATGCTCATGAAACTGCAGCGCCACGTGATCTTCATCTGCATCGATGTAAAGATACGGAATTTCCCGAAGCGTTTCAGGAGCCTTATGCACCTTTGTGAAATCGATTGTTCGGATCTTATCCATCACTGTTTCCTTGCTGACATCATCGAGAATACTGACAGCCTCTCCACCCTTCCGATAGGTTGTCTGAACAGCCTCCGTAAGAAGCTGGGCCGCTGCATCCTCCGTGATGCGCTGGTGCTTTTCCAAACTGAGTTCCCGATCAAGGAGGTAGGATCTTTCTTTTGTCGTCTTGTTGATGAATAAGGTCTTACGATACTGGACGGTACCCAAAGAAGTGACCAGCTGCTTCGGATCCTTCCGAACAACACTCCATTTCTCAGATCGCTTCGGGCTTTTCCGGATAGCCTCATCATAGTTCTCCAGTGTTTCAGCAATCACATCAAGCCCCAGATGGAGCACAACCCCTTTGATGGCATTAATGAAATTCGCCATATCTCTGGTACGGATGAATTCATCCTCTGCTTTTCGAAGATTTTTAATGCCTGCCGTTTCAAACTGCTGTATACTGTTAAACATAGAGAACGCCTTTCGTGATTGGTTTTGGTTTGGACGCTAAATACTTTATCACACCAAATGGTCGTTCTCTATTTTATTATCTAGGCTTTCCTACAAAAACTTTACGCTGGCAATACGTTTCTCGGAAAATACACACGACATAGGTACTGTTCACTCGTCAACCAGATTCAGACAGGGCTGCCCTCCGGCTACCCTGCCTGATCAATACACGCGTGAACAGTAACATGACATAGGGAAGTCTTCAGCCGGCGGCGTGGCGCCCGGCGACGAAGCCGGAGGCCCAGGCCCACTGGAGGTTGTAGCCGCCGCAGATGCCGTCGATGTCGAGGACTTCACCGGCGAAGTAGAGGCCCGGGACGAGACGGGAAGCCATGGTGTACGGATCAACCTCCGTCGTGTCGACACCACCGGCCACGACCTGCGCCTGCAGGAAGCCGTTCATCTCGACACACTCTGCCTTGAAGCGAACGCTGAGGGATGCGAGGCTTCGAAGCTGCTTCTCACTGAGCTCCGCGACCGGAAGCTCCGGACGCACGCTTGCCATCCGAAGCAGAAGCTGCCCGAGCTTCTGGTGCAACAGTCCCGTAAAGAAGCTCTCCATCTTCCGCCCCGCGAGCCGCTGCTGCCGCTGCCGGTACAGCCGCAGCGCACACTCCCTCGGATCCTCTGCTTCATCCGTAAATCCAGGCAGAAAATTGATATAGACCGCGGACTTCTTCCCCTCCTGCAGCGCATACGCCGCATAACGGGACAGCTGGAACACCGGGATGCCCGAGATCCCATAATCGACGAGCTGAAGCTCCCCGGCCTCACGGTCGACACTGTGCCCGTCGATCACCAGCTCGAGCGCCGCCTCTGTACGGATCCCGGCGAGTGCCCGGAACGCATCCCCAGCGCAGCGGATCCCGCAGAGTGCCGGCACATACGGCACGATGGTATGCCCCAGCTTCCGCGCGATGAAGTATCCGTCCCCGTTCGAGCCCGTCTTCGGTGCCGCCTTCGAACCCGCCGCGAGGATCACTCGGTCCGCCTTCACCACTGCATCCGTACACTGAATCATAAAATATCCCGTATCCGTGTCGATACGCTGCACGCTCTTCACCTCCGCGTTATAGTGCACCTTCACCGACAGACGGTGAAGCTCCTCCCGGAGCGCATCCACGACGGCACTCGCCTGATCCGAATTCGGATAGACATAGCTTCCACGGAAACGCGGCTCCACCCCAATCGCACGGAACCAGTCCAGCACCGCCTCCGGCGGCAGCGCATCCAGCGACGGCGCCGCAAACTCCGGATGAAAGCCCCGGAACTTCCCACCGATCCGATCTCCCATATCAAGATTCGTGTAATTGCAGCGCCCGTTACCCGTCGTCGCCAGCTTCTTCCCCAGCTGCGGATTCTTCTCGATCAGCGTCACGATCGCCCCGGCCCGCGCCGCCTCGATCGCCGCCATCATCCCGGCCGCACCACCACCGATCACTGCCACTGTTCGTTTTCTTTCCATCATTCTTCACTCCATATAGAAAAGCGGCAGGGTATGTAAACAACCCTGCCGCAGCAAACCATTCAGCTTACAAAGCGCTTCAGCCGTCCGCCCATCGGCATATGATCCAGATCCTCACGCGTAAACGCATGCATCGCCAGTAACATACCGAAGTACAGCACGATCGCCACGATCACCGCCGGCACCACCATCAGCGCCGAACCGATGCGCGAGTACTTCTCCGCCTCCGGCAGCACCATACGCACACCCGTCGAGATCGCGAACGCCACGATGCCCATCACCACACTTGCGATGGCCGGCATCACATAGGTCTTCGCCACACCCTGACGGAAACGCACGTGCTTCCGGATCGCCAGCTGGTTCAGGAAGCACATCATGAACGCAAAGAGGATGTTCGAGATCACGACCGCATATACGCCCATGCCCGTCATCATGAGAAGCAGCAGGCAGGCCACGTGGAACACGAGGGAAATCAGCGCATTCACCAGCGGCACATTCAGGTGTCCGAGCCCCTGCAGGATCGCATTACTGATGGTACTGAGACTGTAGAACGCGACGGCCAGCGAACCGATCCGCGTCAGCATGATGAGCATCGCGACATGCTTTCCAGGGAAGAGCATGCGGCAGATCGGATCCGCCAGCGCGCAGAGGCCCACCGTCGACGGAATCGCGATCAGCATCGTGAAGCGGATACTGTAGCGTACACGGGTCACCGTATCGCGCCGGTTATGCTCCGCGACCGCCCGCGTCAGACTCGGGATCAGTGACGATGACAGAGCATTGGCCAGGGCCACTGGAATATTAAAGAGGATGTGGTACTCGCCGAAGATGCCCCACTGCGTGACGATCTCGTCGCCACGGCCGAGCTTCGCCATCACGTTTCCGAAGATCGCGTCATCCATGACGGAGGAAATGTTGTAGACCGTCGAGGAAATGAGGATCGGGAGCATGGTGCCGAGCAGCAGGAAGCCGATGGAGGCATAGCTGTCGACCTCACTCGTATCCTCGCGCATATCCCGGCGCATCGCCGGCACCTGGCTGAGGAAGAGGATCACGAAAAACAGCAGCGCCGTCAGCGCACCCGCACCGGTACCGATCGCACCACCCGCGGCACCGAAGGCATAGCCGTACTCCTCACTCTGGTAGAGGACGTTTGCCGTCTCTCCACGGTGAAACAGGATGCTCGCGGCGAGCACCGAGATGGCAGCATTGACGATCTGCTCGAGAATCTGGGAGATCGCCGTCGGCACCATGTTGCCGCTGCCCTGGAAGTACCCACGCAGGATGCCGAGGTAGGCCATGAGCCAGACCGTCGGTGCCAGCGCACGCAGCGCGAAGGAGCAGAACGGCTTCTTCAGGAAGACCTCGGCGATGGCATCTGCACCGAACCAGAGGGCACCGCACATCGCGGCACCGGCGATCGTCGCGTAGAAAAAGGCGGCACGAAGCACGCGGGCGGTGTTTCGGTACTGCCGGTTCACGAGGTTCGCCGATACGATCTTCGACACCGCGGTCGGCATGGAAAAGCTGCTGAGGATCAGCAGGAGTGTATAGATACTGAAGGCACTGGTGTAGTAGCCATTTCCTTCATCGCCGATGATCGCCGTGAGCGGCACCCGGTATACCATACCGATGATGCGCACGATGATGCTTGCGATGGCGAGGAGGGAGCCCTGCACGATAAAGTTGTTCCGGCGGTTCTGCCGCTGCTGCTCGCCGGCGGTCCGCTGCACGCGCACACTCTGCGGGTTCATCTGCCGACGCGTCGATGGACGTCTGGATGGTCGTTCGCTCATCTGAAGTAACCCCTTCCTTCCAGAATCTCCTTCTGGCGACGCTCCATCTCGATGCGCTCCTCGTCCTCCATGTGGTCATAGCCGAAGAGGTGCAGCATGCTGTGGGCCACGAGGAAGGCCAGCTCCCGACGCTCCGGGTGACCATACTCCGCCGCCTGTGACGCGATGCGGTCCTGGTTCAGCACGATATCCCCGAGCAGCAGCTCACCGCTGTCCGGATTAAAGATATCGTCATCGTCCTCGTCGATCGCGTCGAAATCGGCCGGGCGCGCCCAGTCGACCATCGGATAGGACAGCACATCCGTCGGCCGGTCGATCCCGCGGGTCTCGCGATTCAGCTCGTGGATCCCGTCGTCGTCCGTGATCATCACGCTGAGCTCACACTCATACGGACATTGCTCATACTCGATCGCCGCCGCAATGATGTCCCGGATGATCGCCTCGAAATCGAGATCCAGCTTCTTCTCTGTATCAAAATCGATATTAATCGTCATAGCTTCCTTCCTCTCCCGCCTGACCAGTTCGAGAGCTCTTCTATATTCGGCCAATGCAGACCTTATGTGCCCGCCCACGCATCGTTTATCCGCGCGCCGTTCGGCCAATGCAGATCTTATGTACCCGCCCTTACTCGCTGCGATGGCGGTTTTCGTTTCGATGCTCGCCGTAGCTGCGCGGACTCTGCATCGCCTGCGCGCGGCGTGCACGCTTCGCCTCGTCCTTCTCGTAGGCGTTGACGATGCGCTGTACCAGCGGATGGCGGACGACGTCTGCGCTGGTCAGCTCGATGAAGGAGATGCCCTCCACGCCACGGAGGACGCGCATCGCATCCTCGAGACCGGACTTCTTGCCCTCCTCGAGGTCCTTCTGCGTGAGGTCACCCGTGACGATGACCTTCGAGCCGAAGCCGATACGGGTGAGGAACATCTTCATCTGTGCCGGTGTCGTATTCTGTGCCTCATCGAGGATGATGTAGGCATTGTCCAGCGTACGTCCACGCATATAGGCGAGTGGGGCGACCTCGATGAGTCCCTTTTCGGCGTTCGCCTGGTACTGCTCGGCACCCATGATACTGTAGAGCGCGTCGTAGACCGGACGCATGTACGGATCCACCTTCGACTGGAGATCACCCGGCAGGAAGCCGAGCTTCTCACCGGCCTCGATCGCCGGACGGGTCAGGATGATGCGCTGCACCTCCTGCTGACGGAAGGCCGTGATGGCCATCGCCATGCCGAGGTAGGTCTTACCGGTACCCGCCGGGCCGATGCCGAAGGTGATCATGTTCTCACGGATCGCATCCACGTAGTCCTTCTGGCCGAGGGTCTTCGGCTTGACCGGCTTGCCCAGAGCGGTGCGTGCGAGGATGTCCTTGTCGATCTCTACCATGTCGCTGCCCGAGCTCTTCTCGGAGAAGCTGAGGGAAATCGCATAATCTACGTTCTGCTCCGTCAGGGTGTTCCCGCGCTGGCTGAGCTCGAGGAGATTCCGCAGCACGGCTCTCGCCTTTTCGGTATCCCTCTCCTCACCGATGATTTTCAGAACGCCGTTCCGATCGATGATCGTGACATGAAAGCTACGCTCGATTTTCTTCAGGTTGCTGTCGAGAAGCCCGAGAACATTCTGCTCGTGCTCCATCGGGATATCAAAAATTGTTTCTACGCTTGCCAATGACTTTCCTCCTCGCCGCCCTTCGACGGTCTTTCATGGAACTATAATCACACTTCGGGCTACAGGACAATACTTCGTCGTGGAGTCAGATCCCTCATCGCGCAGTCAGACGCATGCGGACGGGGTGCCTGTGCGCCAGCGTGATCCTATCCCGAATAATAAAATAAAAATACCAAAAAAGATAGCCCTGATTCATCTCTGAATCAGGGCTACATGAATCATCTATTAAGAATCATCTATAATTAGTTGAACTTACGCTTTCTGGCCGCCTCAGACTTCTTCTTGCGTCTTACAGATGGCTTCTCGTAATGCTCTCTCTTGCGAATCTCCTGCTGGATGCCTGCCTTCGCGCAGTTTCTCTTGAATCTACGCAGTGCGCTATCCAGAGACTCGTTCTCTTTTACGATAACATTTGACATGCTGAAACCCAAACCTCCCTTCGGGTGCAAACTTAATGTTAAGTATAGCACAGAAAATCTATTCGTCAAGGAAATTCTTCAGTTTTTCGTGACAAATCCGCTCAAATCGTAACAGTTCAGGCAGGGGACCTGCCTGAACTGTCTATCAATTTATCACTTGATCTGCGCCTCGACAGCTGCAGAAGCGGCTGCGATCGCCTCATCGATCTTTGCAGCATCCTTACCACCGGCCTGTGCCATGTTCGGACGTCCGCCACCGCCGCCTCCGACGATCGGTGCGATCTGCTTGATGAGGTTACCGGCATGGGCACCGCTCTTCACAGCGCCGTCGGTCGCCATGGCCACCATGGACACCTTGCCGTCCTTGTCGGAGATCAGGAGGATCACGCCCTCACCGAGCTTTGTTTTCAGATCATCGCCGAGATTACGAAGCTCGTTCATATCCACGCCGGATACGTGTGCACCGAGGAACTTCACGCCCTTGATCTCGACCACGGAATCCATGACGTTACCGAGTGCGTTCTGTGCCTCCTTGCTCTTCAGGGCCTCGTTCTCGCTGCGAAGCTCCTTCACTTCCTTCTGAAGGGACTGGATGTGCTCCTTCAGGGTCGCCGGGGTTGCCTTCACGAGCTCAGCGGCTGCGAGCATCTCATGTTCGAGATTTTCGTAGTACTTACGAACATTGTCCCCGGTCAGTGCCTCGATACGACGCACGCCGGCAGCAACACCGGTCTCGGACAGGATCTTGAACTGACCGATCTGCAGGGTGTTCTTCACATGGGTACCACCGCAGAGCTCGGTCGAGAAATCGCCCATGCGAACGACACGCACCTCTGCACCGTACTTCTCACCGAAGAGCGCCATCGCACCGGACTTCTTCGCCTCCTCGAGGGTCATGACATCGGTACGAACCTCGAGACCCTCCTGGATCTTCTCATTCACCATGTCCTCGACCTTCTGAAGCTCTTCTCTCGTCATCGCCTGGAAGTGTGAGAAGTCGAAACGGGTTCTGCCTGCATCCTGGAAGGAGCCGGCCTGCTCGACATGGGTACCGAGTACCTCACGCAGTGCCTTCTGAAGAAGGTGGGTCGCGCTGTGGTTACGGCAGGTCGCCATGTGATTCTTCTCGTCGACCTTCAGGGTCACGGTATCGCCGAGCTTCAGCATGCCCTTGCGCATCACACCGATGTGGGCGATCTTGTTGCCGCCGACATGCTCGGTGGATGTCACCTCAAACGCGGCTTCGCTGCCGAGCTCGATCACACCGGTATCACCGACCTGGCCGCCCATGGTACCGTAGAACGGGGTCTCCTCCGTAATGATCGCGCCATGCTCACCATCGGAAAGTGCCTCTACGACGGCATCCTCTGCATCGGCATCGCCTGCTGCGAGGGAAACCATCGCCACGATCTTCGAATCCGCCTCGAGCTTGTCATATACGGTCGCTGCGTGGCCGCTGTAATCTGCCATCTTGCCGGAAGCGAGACGATCGTTACGTGCCTGCTTCTTCTGGCTGTCCATCGCCGCCTGGAAGGCCGCCTCATCGACGGTGAAGCCCTTCTCCTCGAGGATCTCCTTCGTGTTATCGAGCGGGAAGCCATAGGTATCATAAAGCTTGAACGCATCCTCACCGGAAAGCTCATGCGCACCGCTTGCGGCGAGCTTCGCTTCCATCTCCTCGAGGATCTCCATACCCTGCTCGTAGGTCTTCTCGAACTTCTCTTCCTCCGCCTTGATGACGCTCAGGATGAAGTCCTTCTTCTCTGCAAGTTCAGGATAACCATCCTTCGAGGTCTCGATGACACGGCTTGCAAGTGTCGGCAGGAAGGAGCCGCCGATGCCGAGCTTACGTCCATGACGTACGGCACGACGGATGATACGACGGAGTACATAGCCACGACCGTTGTTGGACGGCATGATACCGTCGGAGATCATGAAGGTCATCGCACGGGCGTGGTCGGTCACGATACGTACCGATACATCGCTCTCCTCGCAGCCCGGTGCCTCATACTTGACGCCACCGGCGAGCTCGCAGATGAGATCACGAAGATCCTTCAGCGTATCGACGTCGAAGATGGATCCTACATCCTGAACCGCGACAGCGAGACGCTCGAGACCCATACCGGTATCGATGTTCTTCTGCGCGAGGTCACTGTAGTTTCCCTTACCATCATTGTTAAACTGAGAGAATACGACGTTCCAGACTTCCATGTAACGGTCGCCCTCGCCGCCCATGACGTCCTCCGGGCCGTTTCCGTACTTCTCACCACGATCATAGTATATCTCGGTACATGGTCCGCAAGGTCCGGAGCCGTGCTCCCAGAAGTTGTCTTCCTTGCCGAACTTGTAGATGTGGTCCTCCGGGATATGCATCACATTCTTCCAGATGTCATACGCCTCCTGATCGTCTACATAGACAGACGGATACAGACGGTCTGGATCCAGGCCGACACGCTCGGTCAGGAACTCCCATGCCCATGGAATCGCTTCCTTCTTGAAGTAATCACCGAAAGAGAAGTTTCCGAGCATCTCAAAGAAGGTACCGTGGCGGGCTGTCTTACCAACATTCTCCAGGTCACCGGTACGGATGCACTTCTGGCAGGTGGTGACTCTGCGTCTCGGCGGAATCTCCTGTCCTGTAAACCATGGCTTCATCGGTGCCATTCCGGAATTGATAATGAGCAGTGAATTGTCATTATGCGGAACCAGTGAAAAACTGTTGATCCGTAAGCATCCCTTCTCCTCGAAGTAGCTCAGGAACAGCTCACGCAGCTCATTTACGCCTCTGTACTGCATTCTCGTTCTCTCCTTGCTTTGTTTCATATATAAGCCCTTTACGGGCATCTTAGACATTAACTCGTAAAATATAGCACAGCACTCAGAAACTTGCAAGATAGGAGCGGTAATCCTTCAGGAGGTCGTAGCAGCGTTCGCGTGTGAGGGCGATCTCACGGCTCAGGTAATCGATGTTCTCCATGACGCTTAGCTTATCCTGGTCGAGCTCCTTCATGCACTCGTGGTTCCGCGAGATCAGAAACGCGCTCGCCGAGGCGATGTAGGCGTCCTTTTCGCTCTCTGTCATGTTCGCGGTGATGGCACGGCCGAGCGCCTCGAGCTCCCGGTTCCAGAGCTTCGCGATCGTCGTATAGTCCTCCTTCAGCGCACTCCCCTGCTGTTCTACGGCGGCGATGTCCTCGAGCGCCCGGATCTCGGCGAAGGCAGCCTCGAACTGTGCGATCTGGTCGACAGACGCTTCCGCTGCCTCACTTTCCTGCACCGGCGTCGTCTCCGCAATAATAAGCTGCTCCCTCGTTTCGGAAGGAGCAGCCTCGGTCGTCACCGTCGACGCATGGCGGATCAGCGCCTCATCAAGATAGATCCGAATCCCGAGGGTAATCGCCGCCAGTATGAGCACCAGCAGCGCGATTCCCCGGAGCATTCGGTTTGAAACATGTTTTCGCATACGTGTATAAGAAGCTCCCCGTATGGAGCTCTACGTCCTTTCTCTCTGACCAGGCCAATGTCTGCGTCCACTATGCACATACCTCCACCTGCAGGAATCACAGGCGGAGGGAACCGGTCATCATCGTATCCACTTATCATACAGGCTGAGGAGCTGATTTGTAAAGCGGGCGAGGTCCTTATTGGCACCACCATAGTTTGCCTTGACGGCAGCCGACAGCTTCGTGTAGGCGGCAAGCAGGCGATCGTAGGCGGCATCACTCGTCTTCTTCCGCTTCGAGGAGCCATCCTCCACCAGTGCATACGTCGGCTTTTCGATCTTCTTCGGCTCCGCCACGATCTCCCACTCATTTTTCAGGAGGTCGAAGACCGAACCGGAGTACGGACAGTTCACCGTGTAGTGGAGCTCGTCCTCGATCAGCTTCGAGAGTACCTCCATGCCGTCATCATTGCCATGCACAAGGAAGACACGGTCCGGTGCCTGCTCGTAGGCACGGATCCAGTTCATGAGACCGAACTGATCCGCATGGCTCGACATATCGGCCATCTGCGCGATCTCCGCCTTCACCGCCACCTCCTCACCGAAGAGCTTCACGTGATCGGCACCATCCATCAGTGCCCGGCCCAGCGTCCCCTCTGCCTGATAGCCGGCGAAGACGATGGTCGACTCCGGACGCCAGAGATTGTACTTGATATGATGGCGGATACGACCCGCATCGCACATGCCGGAGGCCGAAATGATCACCTTCGGCGTCTCATCGAAGTTGATGGCCTTCGACTCCTCGAGTGTGATGGCGAGGTTCAGTCCCCGGAAGGAAATCGGGTTGATGCCCTTATCCACGATGGCACGCGTCTCATCATCATAGCACTCATCGAGATTCTGCGAGAAGACATGCGTCGCATCGACCGCCAGCGGACTGTCGACATAGACCGGGAAGTTGTCGTGCCCGACGATAAGATGCTCCTGCTTGATCTGGCGGAAAAGGTACAGCAGCTCCTGCGTACGACCGACCGCAAATGCCGGCATCACAACATTGCCGCCCCGATCGAGGGTTCGCTGCGTGATGTTCACGAGATCCTGCAGATGGTTGACCGTCGTATCGTGGAAGCGCGAGCCGTAGGTCGACTCCATCAGCACATAATCCGCCTCCTTGATGTACTCCGGATCCCGGATCAGCGGCTTATCGAAGTTTCCGATATCACCGGAGAACACGAGCTTCTTTGTAATGCCCTCCTCCGTCAGCCACATCTCGATGGATGCAGAACCGAGCAGATGCCCCGCATCGATGAAACGTACCCGGACACCATCCCCGAGCTCGATCATCTCATGATAGTTCACTCCGCGGAAATGCTGCAGCACATTCGCCGCATCCGTGAGATCATAGATCGGCTCCACCTCCGGCAGACCCGCACGACGCCCCTTCCGATTCTTCCACTCACACTCCTGCATCTGGATATGCGCCGAATCCCGCAGCATGATCTCGGACAGCGCCTGCGTCGCCTTCGTCGTCACCACCGTCCCGTTGAAGCCCTTCTTATAAGCCATCGGGATCATCCCCGCATGATCGATATGCGCATGCGTCAGAAGGATATAGTCGACCTCCGAATACTTGATCGGCAGCGGCGCATTCTCATAGTAATTTCGCCCCTGCTCCATACCACAGTCCACCAGAATCCTGAGCCCCGCTGCCTCTACATAGTGTAGTGACCCCGTCACCTCATGATCCGCACCTATAAAATGAAGCTTCATACAGGCCTCCCTCTCTCAAATGAAAATTAATTTCGCTGTTTTCATTATAGCAGAGTGAATATTTCTTTTCTATAAACATATTCACATGTCTGTATGGATTTCATACAAGAAAATGCCCGTTTGTGAAACGGGCATCTTCAAACACCCCCTGCCCCCTC
>CALAOB010000122.1 GCA_937927445.1 uncultured Oribacterium sp.
GAGCTCTTCATGCAGCTTTACTATAAGATCGGCACCTACCTCCGAAAGCAGGACGCGCAGAGCATCGCGGAGATCAGCCAGCTCGAGGGCCTCTCCGTCTGGGACGTGGCGCTCAGGCACGGCGGGCTCAATGCCTATACCAAGGGAAAGGTCCGCGCCATCCAGACGCACATGCGGAACCTGCTGAAGGAAAGCGCCGGTCGCGCGGTCCATCGCATCGTCGAGTACATGGGCTATCGTGAGTATATGGAACGAAGTGAGATCAAGGACACGAAACTCGATATCCTCCGCATCCTCGCCGATCAGGAGGACAGCCCGAGCCACCTCGTCGACCGCCTCGAGGAGCTCCGGCAGGTCCTGAAGGAGAAGCCACAGGAGCGGGACTGCCCGTTCATCCTCTCGACCATCCATGCCAGCAAGGGCCTCGAGTACGACAGCGTGTATCTCCTCGATGTCATCGACGGCGTCCTCCCGGCGCAGATCCCGAAGGAGCTGAAAAAAGCCGAGAAGGCGGAACTCGCAGCCTACGAAGAAGAGCGTCGTCTCTTCTATGTCGGCATCACCCGCGCGAAGAACCAGCTCTACGTCTTCACGATGAAGACCCAGCACTCCGCCTTCTGCGATGAGCTCTTCCAGCGCACGCCGAAGAAGAGCAGCGTGAAACCGACCCCGACGTACAGCGGCACCGCACCGAGCAGCTGGGGCGGCTACATCAGCATCACCGGACGGAACCGGCGCTGAATGGCGCAGCCACTCCTCCAGGGCCCCTGGCTGTGCCCGGTGCGTTCCGCGCCGATTCTTGCATTTACGCCCTAAATAAATTATAGTTAATAAGTTAATGCACCCACATACGGTGCGCAATTCTATACATCAGGTCGCCTTCCATTCGGGCGCCCGGAAAGCGAGTATTATGGAAAAGAAACCTTACTACATCACCACTGCGATTGCCTATGCATCCGGCAAACCGCATATCGGAAACACATATGAGATCGTCCTGGCCGACGCCATCGCACGATACAAGAGATTCCAGGGCTACGACGTCCAGTTCCAGACCGGAACCGACGAGCACGGCCAGAAGATCGAGGAGAAGGCCGCTGCGGCCGGCATGACACCGAAGGCCTTCGTTGACAAGACCGCCGGCGACATCAAGACCATCTGGGACCTCATGAACACCTCCTACGACAAGTTCATCCGTACCACCGACGATTACCACGAGAAGCAGGTACAGAAGATGTTCAAGAAGATGTACGACAAGGGCGACATCTACAAGTCCGAGTACGAGGGCTGGTACTGTACCCCATGTGAGTCCTTCTGGACAGATTCCCAGCTTGTGGACGGCAAGTGTCCGGACTGCGGACGCCCGGTACAGAAGGAGCGTGAGGAGGCTTACTTCTTCAAGATGAGCAAGTACGCGGACCGCCTCATGCAGTACTATGACGAGCATCCGGAGTTCATCCAGCCGGTATCCCGTAAGAACGAGATGGTGAACAACTTCCTGAAGCCGGGTCTCCAGGATCTCTGCGTTTCCAGAACCACCTTCAAGTGGGGCATCCCGGTTGTCGAGGATCCGAAGCACGTCGTCTACGTATGGCTCGACGCGCTCACGAACTATATCACCGGTCTCGGCTATGATGCAGACGGAAACAGCGACCCGATGTTCGCTAAGTTCTGGCCGGCGGATCTCCACCTCATCGGTAAGGACATCATCCGCTTCCATACCATTTACTGGCCGATCTTCCTGATGAGCCTCGATCTCCCGCTTCCGAAGAAGGTCTTCGGCCACCCATGGCTCCTGACCGCGGCCGGCAAGTCACAGGAAGGCATCAAGATGTCGAAGTCCCGTGGTAACGTGATTTACGCCGACGACCTCGCGAAGCTCTTCGGTGTCGATGCCGTCCGTTTCTTCGTCATCCATGAGATGCCGTACGAGAACGATGGTGTCATCTCCTGGGAGCTCATGGTCGAGCGGTACAACTCCATGCTCGCAAACATCCTCGGAAACCTCGTGAAGCGTACCATCTCGATGAGCAACAAGTACTTCGACGGCGTCGTCGAGGATAAGGGCGTGACCGGCCCGATGGATGAGGATCTGAAGACCACCATCCTCCAGGCGGTGAAGACCACCAGCGAGAAGATGGATCAGCTCCGCGTGGCCGACGCACTGACCGCCGTGTTCGACATCTTCCGTCGCTCCAACAAGTACATCGACGAGACCGAGCCGTGGGTACTCGCGAAGGATCCGGCCCAGGCCGACCGCTTAAAGACCGTCATGTACAACCTCACCGAGGCGCTCAACATCGGCGCATCGCTCCTCGAGAGCTTCATGCCGGAGACCGCCGAGTCCATCCTTTCCGAGCTCCACGCCGAGAAGCGTGCCCTCGAGGACATGGATCGCTGGGGCCTCTACAAGTCCGGCACGAAGGTAACCGACGCACCGGCGACCCTCTTCGAGCGTAAGAAGGAAGAGGACGTCATGGTCGAGGTCGAGAAGATCGAGGCAGCGCAGCGTGCTCAGTACGAGGCGCAGCAGGCGAAGGATGCCGCGGCTTCCGAGGCCAATGCAGACGACCAGAAGGCAGATACCGACGCGGAAGACGATGGTATGCCGGAGGAAATCCTCGAGAACGGCGACTGTGCACCGGATACGACGATCGCGACACCAGAAGCGAAGCCGGAGATCAGCTTCGAGGACTTCGATAAGGTCGAGCTTCGCATCGGAAAGATCCTCCACGCAGAGGAGGTTCCGAAGTCAAAGAAGCTTCTGAAGCTCAGCGTGCAGGTCGGTGCCGAGACACGTACGATTCTCAGCGGTATCAAGAAGAGCTACAAGCCGGAGGATCTCGTAGGAAAGCGCGTGATGATCGTTGCCAATCTCGCACCGCGGAAGATCGCAGGCGAAGAGTCCCAGGGTATGATCGTAGCGGCAGAGGATAATGATGGAAACATTGCCCTCATGACCCCGATGGCGAAGATGCCGAGTGGCTGTCTCATCGGCTGATGAATACCACGACCGGCGCGCAGGAAGCTGTGCACCGGTCGTCGTTTAAAATTATGTCTACATATCAAAGTGTTTTAAAAAGCACCAGAAAAGGAATCGGACTGTCCGGCGGCCTCCTGAAGCTCTTCGCGACCCTCATGATGACCGCGTACAGCTTCGCTGTCGTCATCATAAAGAACGGCAAGCTCTACGGATACTCCGAGGAATACTATCAGATGGCGATCGCCACGGCGGAAGGGATGCGCTGGCTCCGGCTCTACGACATCCTTCATTTCTGTGGCTTTTTCTGCTTCCCGATCTTCGCATTTCTCTGCGTCGAAGGCTTCATCCATACCTCCGACTTCTGGAAATATTTCGGACGCATGCTTGTGTTCGCACTGCTGAGCGAGGCCCCGTTCGACCTCTGCATGTACAACGAGACCTATCACTTCGAGCTGCAGAACCCGATGCTCACACTCGCACTCGGACTTCTCGTGATGTATGGCATGAAACAGAACCGGAAGCGCATAGAGCGAAAGTGGCTCTGTGTCGTGGCCGGCTGTGCCGTAGCCTGGATCGCACATCTTCAGTTCGGCGTGTTCACGATCCTCGGCATGGCCCTCATGTACAATTTCCATAAGGAGAAGACCCTGCAGATCGTGAGCGGCGTCCTGACCACCGCCGCCGGCTCCGTCAGCGCCCACTTCCTTCCGGTCCTCTGCTTCCTGCCGATCGGACTCTACAACGGCGAGCGTGGCCGCCTGCACCCGAAGTGGTTCTTCTACCTCTATTACCCGCTCCACCTCAGCGCGTTTTACCTGATGATCTATATCGGCGCATTGCTATAGTTACAATTTTTATGAAAAAAGCAAGTGAAATTTTTGATACCCATGCGCATCTCTGCGATGCGGCCTTTGACGAGGACCGCGAGGCGATCATCGCGGATCTCGGCGCCCATGGCGTCGGTGCGTTTACAGAGATCGGCTTCGATCTGCCGTCGAGCCGCGCGGCGCTGGCGCTCGCGGAGCGTTATCCGCAGGTCTACGCGGCGGTGGGCTTCCATCCGGACCACAGTGATCATCTGCGTGACGAGGATGTGGAGACGCTTCGGCAGATGGTGGAAAACGACCGTCAGCAGGAGGGCGAAGGCGCATCGCATGGCGAGAACCCACGGCATTTCGTGGCGTTAAATGTGGATAAGTCCGGAGTCGAAAACAGTAAAGGGACACGACAGAAGATCGTGGCAATCGGTGAGATCGGTCTGGACTATCACTATACACGCGAAAGCATTCTGCGGCGGGCCGCCGCTTCCGGCCAGGAAGTGGATCCGGAGAGTCTCGCGACGGCCGATCCGGAGCCGGAGATCCAGAAGGCCTGCTTCCGACGGATGCTCCAGCTTGCACGGGAGCTCGGGCTTCCGATCAATGTGCACTCGCGGGAAGCGGCGCAGGATACCTACGATCTCATCGTGGAGGAGCGCGGCTATGAAAACTCCGGCATCATCCACTGCTTCGGTTATCCGGTGGAGATGGCTGAGCGCTTCGTGAAGCTCGGGCTGTATGTCGGTGTCGGCGGCGTCGTCACCTTTAAGAACTCCCGGAAGCTGAAGGAAGTGGTGGAGCGCATCCCGATCGAGCGCATCGTCCTTGAGACGGACTGTCCGTACATGGCACCGGTGCCGAAGCGCGGCACCCGGAACGACCCGCGGAATCTTCCGTACGTCGTGGAGGAGATTGCGGCGCTTCGCCAGATGGACCCGGCGGAGGTCATCCGCATCACCACCGAAAACGCGAAGCGTGTATATCGCATCACAGAGTAAAACAAAAGCAGGAGGTCGCTCTCCGCGGAACCATGGTCAATGGCTCTGGGCGAGCGACCTCCTGCGTTTTTTATGTCCTCTTTTTATGATTTCTGGAGAACAAGTCTTCTGCATATGTGCATAGTGCTTATAAATAGTGCCTGATTTCATATATTATTATTGCATTATTTTCATTCCACTTCGGAATAACAGATTGAATATCCAGGTAAACTATAATTGATGACATAGTAAACCGGTTGTGTTTACTAAATAGCTGTGCAACATGTATAATAAACCGGTTTAATTTTATGAAAATATAATCTAGTTTGATAAAAACGCTGGTGATAATATTTCTTCATGACAGAAGATGCAGAGCGCGCCGCAGAGCGGATTGAGTCAAGTGCGGACGGCCTGCCACATGCACGGCGCAAAGGGGCGCCAGGAAGGGAAACAATTATGAAAAGAGTATTATCTGTTGTGCTGAGTGCTGCAATGCTGAGTTCGATGGCAGCGTGCGGTTCCTATAATACACCAGCGACGACCACCGCCGCAGCAGCCGCAGAGACGACGGCAGCAGCCGCAGAGACGACGGCAGCAGCCGCAGAGTCAAAGGCGGAGGAGGCCGCTCCTGCAGCGGATGCGACCACCATCATCCTCGGTCACTTCGGTGCACCGGGCGAGCCGGTCACCAATGCAGCCGAGACCTTCAAGTCGGAGCTGGAGAAGGTATCCGGTGGTGCCATGACCGTCGAGATCCATCCGAACTCCGAGCTCGGTAATGCGAAGGAGATGGCAGAGCAGACCGCCATCAATGCGATCCAGGCCTGCCTGATCTCCCAGGGCTCCCTCGATAAGTACGATATCCGTTATGCACTTCCGATCGCACCGTATGTATTCACCTCCTACGAGCAGGCGTACGCTGTATGTGATGGCCCGTTTGCAGAGTGGGTAAATGACGGTACACTCGAGAGCAAGGGTCTCCACAACGTCGGACCTTGGGACTACGGCTTCCGTTGCCTGACCAACTCGAAGAAGGAAGTCAAGGCTCCGGAGGATGTAAAGGGCTTAAAGATCCGTACACCGAACGAGGTTCAGAAGGTTGCCTGCTTCGAAGCCCTCGGCGCCGATGTACAGCAGATCGCCTTCTCAGAGCTCATCACCGCACTGAAGCAGGGCACGGTCGATGGCCAGGAGAACCCGCTGTCCACCATCTACAACAACAAGATGTGGGAAGCAAATCAGAAGTATCTGACACTCGACAAGCACACCTGGGAGGCTGTTAACCTGACCGTTTCCAACGAATTCTGGGAGGGTCTCAGCGACGAGCAGAAGGGCTGGGTCGAGGACGCTGCAGATGTTGCGAAGAAGCAGATGCGTGAAGAGGTTCAGAACGGCGAGGCCGACTACATCCAGAAGCTGAAGGATGCCGGCATGACCGTCACCGAGGTCGATATGGAAGCCTTCAAGGCAGCGATGCAGCCTGCATGGGACAAGATCGCAGAGTACGAGGGATCTCAGGACGATATGAACAAGTTCCTTCAGATGTGCGAGGACACAAAGGCATAATCCCGTAAACTAATTTATAAGCCCCTGGCGGTATGTGATTCAATGCCGGCAGGGGCATACTTTCATGAAAGGGGATCCCAATGGTAGCATTTATCACAGTTGTCGTACTCGTCGGACTCATGCTGGTCGGCGTCCCGGTCTGCATCGCGATGGGTATCACCAGTGCCGGCGTCTTCGCAGCGCTGGGCAATGCAAAAATCCTCGCTGTCATGGCGCAGCGTATCTACAACGGCACCACCGGTTTCACGATGCTGGCGATTCCGTTCTTCATCCTGGCCGGTA
Organism: uncultured Oribacterium sp.; assembly: GCA_937927445.1. GTDB lineage: Bacteria > Bacillota > Clostridia > Lachnospirales > Lachnospiraceae > Oribacterium. Next base: position 6,624 of record CALAOB010000122.1, read on the forward strand.
ATCTCATGAACACGGGCGGTATCACCGATCGTATCTTCGCCTTCGCCAATGCCTGTGTCGGCCACTGGACAGGTGGTCTCGGTCAGGTAAACATCGTCTCCTCCGTCATCTTCTCCGGCATGTCCGGTGCGGCGGTCGCAGATGCGGCCGGACTCGGCGTCATCGAGATGAAGGCCATGGATGATGCAGGTTACGATCACACCTTCAGTGCCGGTATCACGGCGGCCTCCTCGACCATCGGACCGGTTATCCCGCCGAGCATCCCATTCGTTGTATACTCCTCCTGCTCCGGTGCATCCGTCGCGAAGCTCTTCGCTGCCGGTTTCATGCCGGGCTTCATGATGGCGCTGGCGATGGGCATCGCCGTCTATGTACAGTCGAAGCGGAAGCACTTCCCGGTTATGCCGCGTATGCCGTGGGGCGAGCGCCTGAAGGCTTTCGTCCGTGCGATCCCGAGTCTGCTGACGGTCGTCATCATCGTCGGCGGTATCTGGGGCGGTATCTTCACTGCGACCGAGGCTGCGATCGTCGCGACCTTCTACGCCCTCTTCCTGAGTGGTGTCGTTTATAAGTCGCTGACCCTTAAGAGCCTGATGAGCATCATCTACGACAGCATCATGACGAGCTGCAAGACCCTGTTCATCATTGCCATCGCGAACTTCCTCGCGTACTTCCTGATTCATGCACGTGTACCGAATCAGATCATCGAAGGCATGCTGAGCATCACGAACAACCCGTACATCCTGATCCTCCTGATCATCTTCATCCTGTTCATCCTCGGTATGTTCATGGAAGGTACGGCCGTCATCCTGATCGTGACCCCGATCTTCCTTCCGATCATCGACGCCATCGGTATGGATTACCTCCAGTTCGGTGTCATCATGATCGTCGCTTCCATGGTCGGTCTTCTGACCCCGCCGGTCGGCATGTCCCTCTATGCGGTTTCGAGTATCACGAAGGTATCGCTGATCGATCTCTCGAAGGAAGTCATCCCGTACGTAGTGGGTATCCTGATCGTTCTGATGCTCTGTGCTTACGTTCCGGCATTTTCATTGACCCTGCCGTCACTGCTGTAAAGGAGGCGAAGACTTATGTTACATAAACTGGATACGATCGTTGCCTCTGTTTTAAAGTTCATCGTCATGGGCTGCTGCATCGCCATCGCGCTGATCCTGTTTGCCCGCGTCATCATGCGCTTTACGCCGATGACCTTCGAGCTCAGCTGGACCGATGAGGTCGTAGAGTGGATGATGGCCTGGATGATCTTCTGTGCCTCGACGCTGTTGTTCCGTGATAAGACCCATTTCCGGGTTGATCTGCTGCAGAACAAGCTCGCCGGAAAGAAGTCCGGTGCCGTGCTCGATGTGCTGATCACGCTCTGCAGCATCGCGTTCATCGTGGCACTGCTCTACTATGGCACCCAGATGGTGCTGAAGACGGATCAGTTCTCACCGATGCTGAAGGTACCGACGAAGTTCCCGTACTCCTCGATCCCGGTCAACTGTGTACTGATTCTCTGCTACCTGCTGCGTGACCTCGTCGAGGACGTGAAGCGCCTCGCGGCATAAAACAGCGCAAAACAAAAAACAGGAGCTCGTTCTCCCGGAGCCATTGGTTATGGTTCCGCGGAGAACGAGCTCCTCCTTAAATAAAAACAGGTAATAAAAAAACTTCGGGGCCAGGTGTATCCACGTCACATAGAAGGATCCTCTTAGTGCTGCTACGTTCCCGTCCTGACACGGTTCGAGGGATCTATTGCGTGGGGCCCAGCGCCCGAAGCATAGAAAGTATAGCTGAAAACCGCAGAAATGGCAAGCTGTGATTTTGACAGTGGCTGGTGCTGACAGGGTCAGACCGTCTCCGGAACCGCGATTTTTCGTGCTTTTTACGCCATACTTGACAGTCTGTGTTATAATACCTTGATTCATACGATTCATAGTGATGAGAGGATATATATGAGCTTTTCAAGTCTGATTTTCATAGCGCTGTTTCTGCCGGTCTTCATGATCGGTTCTGTGCTCGTGCGCGGAAATCGGCGGAAGAACCTCCTGCTCCTCCTCTTTTCCCTGATTTTCTATGCCTTCGCCGGTCTCTCGAACCTGGCCCTGCTCCTCGTGATGGCGACGCTCGCCTGGTTTAGCGGGCAGCGGATCGGGCGGGCGCTCCGTTTCGCGGCGTCGGAAAACCCGGACTATCAGGAGGGCGACGACGTTTTCCAGAGTCCGGACGCGGAGCGTACCCGTGTCGAGGGCCAGAAGCGTGCCCGCGCGTGGCTGATCCTCGCGCTCGTGTTGCTGATTGCGGTGCTTCTCTTTTATAAGCTTGCCGGTCCGCTCTGCCGGAGCCTATTTCCGGCCAATGCAGGCGAGCTCGACGCAGGTGCTGGGGCCACGACGGGGACGGCTGCGGCCATCTACGCTTATTTCCGAAACATTGGCCTCCCGCTTGGGATTTCCTTCTATATATTTAAGCTGATCAGCTACGTCGCCGACGTCTATACGAAAAAGACCGCGCCGGGTGATTTCTTCCATGTGCTGCTGTATACCGTGACCTTCCACCAGGTGGCGCAGGGCCCGATCACGCGCTACGCGGAGATGGCCGAGGAGATGGACCATCGAAGCTGCAGTGGCGAGGATCTGGCAGAGGGCCTCTGGCGCTTTACCGTGGGCCTCGCGAAGAAGACCGTGCTCGCGGATCATCTCGGCTCACTCGCAGAGACCTTCCTGCCGATCGCCGGCAACACTGGCTTCTCCGTCGGCGGTGCTTATCTCGGTGCGCTCTGCTATATGCTGCAGCTCTACCTCGATTTCTCTGCCTACTCCGACATGGCGCTCGGCCTCGGTCGGATGATCGGCTTCCACTATCCGGAAAACTTCAACTATCCGTACATCGCCGTTTCCGTACGTGATTTCTGGCGCCGCTGGCACATCTCGCTCAGCCGCTTCTTCCGGGATTATGTCTACATCCCGCTCGGCGGTAACCGCGTGTCGACCGGACGACTCCTCCTGAACCTGCTCGCCGTCTGGGCCCTGACCGGCTTCTGGCATGGCAGCAGCTGGAACTTCATCCTCTGGGGACTCTACTACTTCGTGTTCATTGCGATCGAGAATTTCGTAAAGAAATTCCAGAAAGCGAAGGCGGTGGCCGTCACAGACGCAGCAGAAAACGCCGTCGCGGACGACACAGCCACTGCCGGCCCGGTTTCGACCACCGATACGAAGCGCGGCGCACCGGCATCGCGCCGCTCACTGCTGACGCAGTTCACCCGTGCGCTCGGTCACCTCTACACTCTGATCGTCGTGTTCTTCGGCTGGGTGCTGTTCCGCTTCAGTGATTTCCAGGTACTCTGCGAGGTGCTCCGCACGATGTTCTTCATGAGCGGACGTGCGACGGTCTATGCGGCCGAGCTGCTGACCCTCCGCAGTAATCTCTTCTTCCTGATCTTTTCCATCATCGCCTGCACACCGCTCGGTGCCCGCCTCGCCGCGAAGCTGCGCGGCTTCTATGACGCGCGCCTTCAGCAGGAGGCACGGGAGAAGCAGCAGCTCGAGCGTGAAAAGGCACGTTATCAGAAGGAAACCGAGATCGATCAGCAGGTGCAGCGCCTCGACGCCAGCATCGAGGGCCTCGAGGAGGAAGATGCCGAGAATCACGAGCGCGTCGCCACCCGGATGAAGCGCCGCATCACGAAGAGCAGCGAAGCCCGTCGCCGGAGCGAGGGCCTGTACTACGGCCTCCGCATCCTCCTGATGCTCCTGCTTCTCGCGCTCTCCATCGTCTCGATGGTCGGCGCCAGCTACACCCCGTTCCTGTATAATCAGTTCTGATGTCCCCGTACCTGACATCCCGCGACCGGCCGAGCCGCCGGTTTATCGAAAATCATGAAACGAGTTTCCGAAAACGAACATGAAAAACCGCATAAAGAGATGCGCGGCGTTCAGATCGTCGCGGTCGCCGCAGCGCTGATCGCCACCGTACTTCTCGGCATTGGCCTCGCTCTGCCCCTCCGCCCGACGTACTCTGCCTCGGAGAAGCGCGCCCTCGCGAGCTTCCCGACCGCAAGCGCGGAGACGCTCCTGTCCGGCGCGTACTTCACGGACCTCGCGACCTGGTTTTCCGACACCTTCCCGTGCCGCGAGACCCTGCTCAGCCTCGGCGCGAAGCTCGAGAGCCTCTACGGCCCGCAGGGTGAGTCCTTCTATGGAAACAAGTCGGCCGCTGTCGCGGATACGATTCCGGAGACTGCCGAGTCGCTCGCCCCGGTCATGACCCTCGCGGCAGCTGAGCCGGAGGGCACCGCTGATGAGGCCAATGCTTCGGCCACGCCATCGTCACTTGCCGAGGACAGGCCGGCGACGGGTGCACTCGATCAGTATGCCGCCCTCGTCGAGACGAACGCCGACGGCACGCTGAAGGAGAAGAAGGTGGAGAAGGCGGAGGTGAACGGCGAGCAGGCCGGCAGCATCTACGTCACGAACCACCGCGGCTACGAAATCTACTATTATAATCAGGGCGGTGCGGTGAAGTATGCGTCCATGATCAACACCTATCGGGCGCGCTTCCCGAAGTGCGAGGTCTACGACATCCTCGTGCCGAACAGCTTCGGCGTCGAGCTCGACCGCAGCACCCAGGCGGCGCTCGGCTCCAGCAACATGGAGGACGCGTTCAACTACATCTACAGCCTGATCGATCCGGAGGTTCACAAGGTGTCCGTCTTCGAGACGCTCCTCCAGCATAAGCGTGAGTACATCTATTTCCATACCGACCACCACTGGACCGGACTCGGGGCGTACTATGCTTACATGCGCTTCTGCGATGCGAAGGGCATCAAGTCGCACAGCCTCCGGGACTACCAGAAGGAGAGCTTCGACGGCTTCTACGGCACCTTCTACTTCTCGACGAACCGCTCCGAGGCGCTGAAACAGAACCCGGATACCGTCGAGGCCTGGCTGCCGATCGCGACGAATGAGATGGAGTACATCAACCAGCTCGGGGAGCAGGGCCATGCGCAGGTCATCAATGACGTCACGAATTCGAACGCCGGTGACAAGTACAGCGCCTTCATCCACGGCGATAATCCGCTGACGGTCATCCATAATCCGCATCGAAGCGACGGCTCCGCCTGCGTCCTCATCAAGGAATCCTATGGCAATGCCTTCGCCCCGTACCTCGTGGATCACTATGAGGATGTCTATGTCGTCGACTATCGTCACTTCGAGGGCAGCATCGCGCAGCTCATCGAGGAGTACGGTGTCGAGGACATCATTTTCCTGAATAATGTCATGGCGCTCAGCGAGCGTGCGTCCGGGATGATGCTCGGACTGCTCGGGTGAGGGTGATTTTCAGGGTGGAGCTATATATTCCGGTCGTCTGCATTGGCCTGCACTATATGTAGCGGTTCCGGAAGCGAAGAGTACAAACGCTTGCAAAAGCGTGTACACTCACTTATAATTTATAAGATTTAATAGTCTGAATAATGCGGTTCTTATGCTCTGCGCATAGGAAACTTACAGGAGATATATGGAACAGTTTATCATGAAAGGTGGCGCGCCACTTCACGGCGAGGTCGTGATCGGCGGGGCGAAGAATGCCGCACTGGGTATCATCGCCGGCGCACTTTTAACAGATGAAGATGTGATTATAGAGAATCTGCCGGACGTGCGTGACATCAATGTCATGCTCGAGGCACTGAAGGAGATCGGCGCTGTCGTCGAGCGTATCGATCGTCATACCGCGAAGATCAGCTCCGCGGACGTGAAGAGCGTATCCATCGACGACGAGTACATCCGGAAGATCCGGGCGTCCTACTACTTTATCGGCGCGCTGCTGGGCAAGCATCACATGGCCAATGTTCCGCTTCCGGGTGGCTGTGCCATCGGTTCCCGTCCGATCGACCAGCACATCAAGGGCTTCCGTGCCCTCGGTGCGAAGGTGGAGATCCGGAACGGCTGTGTACAGGCGGATGCTTCCGAGGGACTTCACGCCTCCCACATCTACCTCGACGTCGTATCCGTCGGTGCGACCATCAACATCATGCTGGCCGCCGTCCTCGCAGAGGGCAGAACGATCATCGAGAACGTGGCGAAGGAGCCGCACATCGTCGATGTCGCGAATTTCCTGAACTCGATGGGCGCCAATATCAAGGGCGCCGGTACCGATACGATCCGCATCCGTGGCGTCCGTCGCCTGCATGGTACGACCTACGCCGTCATCCCGGACCAGATCGAGGCAGGCACCTTCATGTGTGCCGCCGCGGCGACCCGTGGTGACATCCTGATCAAGAACGTCATTCCGAAGCATCTGGAGTCGATCACGGCGAAGCTGCTCGAGATGGGCAACACCGTCTATGAGTACGACGAGGCCGTGCGCGTCGTGGGTGCGCCGGTGCAGCATCCGACCGATGTGAAGACCCTCCCGTATCCGGGCTTCCCGACCGACATGCAGCCGCAGATGTCCGTCACCCTGGCCCTCGCCGATGGCACCTCGGTCGTCACCGAATCCATCTTCGAGAACCGTTTCAAGTATGTCGATGAGCTCGCGCGTATGGGCTCGAACATCAAGGTGGAGGGGAATGTCTCCGTCATCGATGGTGTGAAGCGCTTTACGGGTGCCAGTGTCAATGCACTCGACCTCCGCGCAGGTGCCGCTCTGGTCATCGCCGGCCTCGCCGCAGATGGCATCACGACGGTCCGCGATATCGTCTACATCCAGCGTGGCTACGAGCACTTCGAGCAGAAGCTGCAGGCCCTCGGCGCACAGATCGAGCTGGTGGACAGTGAGCGCGAGGCGCAGAAGTTCCGGCTGAAGATCGGCTGAGGAAGAAAGAGAAAAGATAATGGATCTGAGAGCCATCGCTTTTATTCTGTTTATTCTTATGTATGTGATTATGATCGCGAAGCCGAACTGGAAGATCTATGCGATCTGGGGCGTCGCGATCGCCTTCATGCTGGTCGGGATTCTCCAGCCGAATCCGCTGTATATCCTGTCGGTCATCAACTGGAATGTCCTTATGATGATCGGCGGCACGATGCTCGTCGTCTGGTTCTTCATCGAATCGAAGATGCCGAACCTGCTGGCGGACATCATCCTCGATAAGTGCCCGAATGTCATGTGGGTCATCATCCTGATGTCGCTGTTCTCCGGCGCGGTGTCTGCCTTTATCGATAATGTCGCTACGGTGCTCATGATCGCACCGGTGGCACTTGCGGTATGTAAGAAGCTCGATATCTCGCCGGTATCGATGATCCTGTCGATCGCCGTGTCCTCAAATCTGCAGGGTGCCGCGACCCTCGTCGGCGATACGACCTCCATCATGCTCGGTGATTATGCGAACATGAACTTTATGGAGTTCTTCTGGATGCACGGGCGTCCGGGTATTTTCTGGTCGGTGGAGCTCGGTGCGCTGATGACGGTGCCGGTGATGGTTCTTCTCTTCCATAAATACAGGCAAACGGTCGAGGCGAACGAGAAGACCGTGGTGACGGATTATTTCCCGACGATCGCGCTCTGTGGGATCGTCGTCGCGCTCATCGTCGCTTCCTTCATCCCGAACACGCCGGCGACCATCAACGGCATCATCTGTATGACGATCGCAGCGATCTGCATGATCTATGACTATGCGCGGCACCGGAGTCATCTGAATCTCAAGCATGCGATCGCGTCGGTGGATGCAGATACGCTGCTGATCCTTGCAGGGCTCTTCGTCGTGATCCGTGGCATCACGGATGTCGGACTCATCGATGCGGCGGCGGACCTCATCGTGCGTGCGGGTGGCAGCAACATCTTCATGCTCTATACGATCATCGTGTGGGGCTCGGTGCTGTTCTCGGCGTTTATCGATAACATCCCGTATGTGGCGACGATGCTGCCGATCATCACGGGCATCTGCCAGCTGCTCGGCATCGAGCCGTATCTGCTGTACTTCGGGCTGCTGACCGGCGCGACGCTCGGTGGAAACATTACCCCGATCGGTGCGAGCGCGAACATCACGGCGGTCGGCATGCTGAAGGCCGGTGGCTATGAGGTGTCGTTCGGCGATTTCATGAAGATCGGACTGCCGTTTACGCTCGCGGCGGTGCTCACCGGGTATGCGTTTATCTGGGTGTTCTGGGCGTGATTTTTTAAGAGATGTCCATATCGGGCGTCTCTTTTCGTTTGCCTGCCCACCCCAGTGTACATTTTATATCTACTTAAGAGAGCCAGAGTGATTGAACCTGGTTCCTCCGTTTGTATGTGGTGAAAAACAATCCAAATTAGTGATTGACAATTAATTAACAGATATGTATACTACTTGTAGTTTGATTGATAATTAATTAACGATAATTAATTATCAATCAACGCTGAATAATTTGATCTATAGTTGTTGCCACAAAAAGGAGATCACACATGAGTAAGGAATTAAAGAATCCGGAGATTGTTAAGGACATGGATTCTCTGCAGGCGAAGATCGCGGTTGTCAGAGAAGCACAGGAGAAGTACGCAAGCTTCACACAGGAGCAGGTAGATAAGATTTTCAATGCCGCTGCGACGGCTGCAAACCAGATGCGTATTCCGCTCGCACAGATGGCAGTAGAGGAGACCGGTATGGGTCTCGTCGAGGATAAGGTCATCAAGAACAACTACGCCGCTGAGTACATCTACAACAAGTATAAGAACACCAAGACCTGTGGTGTCATCGATGAGGATCCGGCATTCGGAACCAAGACGATCGCAGAGCCGCTGGGTCTCGTAGCGGCGGTTATTCCGACGACGAACCCGACTTCCACTGCTATTTTCAAGACCCTGATCTGCTTAAAGACCAGAAATGGTATCATCATCAGCCCGCACCCAAGAGCGAAGAAGTGCACCACCTATGCTGCAAAGGTCGTTCTGGATGCCGCTGTGAAGGCAGGTGCTCCGGAGAACATCATTGGCTGGATCGATGAGCCGTCTCTTGAGATGACCGACGAGATCATGCATGACGCGGACTGCATCCTTGCAACCGGTGGTCCTGGCATGGTAAATGCAGCGTACAGCTCCGGTACACCGGCGCTCGGTGTAGGTGCAGGTAACAACCCTTGCATCATTGATTCGACGGCAGACATCCAGATGGCCGTTTCTTCCATCCTTCATTCGAAGACCTTCGATAATGGTATGATCTGTGCTTCTGAGCAGACCTGCACTGTCATCGCAGATGTGTATGATAAGGTAAAGAAGGAGTTCGAGTACAGAGGTGCGTACTTCCTGAACAAGGAGGAGAAGGAGAAGGTTGGTAAGGTCATCATCATCAACGGCTCCATGAACGCAAAGATCGTCGGCCAGCCGGCATGGAAGATCGCTGAGATGTGTGGTATCGAGATTCCGCACTCGAAGAAGGTCCTCATCGCAGAGGTAACGGATAACTCAAAGGCAGAGCCTTTCGCACACGAGAAGCTCGCGCCGGTACTTGGTATGTTTAAGGCGAAGGATTTCGACTCCGCACTCGTAAACTGCGAGAAGCTTCTCATGGAGGGTGGTCCTGGACATACCGCGTCCATCTTCATTGACCCGCGTGAGTCTGAGAAGATCGCAAAGCACGCACATATCATGCATGCATGCCGTATCCTCCTGAACACACCGTCTTCACAGGGTGGTATCGGTGACCTTTACAACTTCAAGCTCGCTCCATCTCTGACACTGGGCTGCGGCTCCTACGGCGGAAACTCTGTTTCCGAGAACGTCGGTGTCAAGCACCTGCTGAACTATAAGACTGTCGCAGAGAGGAGAGAAAATATGCTCTGGTTCCGTACCCCATCTAAGGTTTACTTCAAGAAGGGCTGCATGCCAGTTGCCCTCGCTGAGTTAAAGGATATTTACAACAAGAAGAAGGTGTTCCTCGTAACCGACTCCTTCCTCGATTCTGCAGGATACATCAAGCCGATCACCGATAAGCTCCACGAGCTCGGCATCGACTACCGTGTATTCTCACACGTACAGCCGGATCCTACCCTGGCCAATGCTGAGGAAGGCGCAGAGCAGATGCGTCGTTATCAGCCGGATTGTATCATCGCCTTCGGTGGTGGTTCTGCGATGGATGCAGGTAAGATCATGTGGGTTCTCTACGAGCACCCGGATGTAACCTTCGCAGATATGTCGATGCGTTACATCGATATCCGTAAGAAGGTTTACCAGTTCCCGAAGATGGGTGAGAAGGCACTCTTCGTTGCCATTCCGACCTCTTCCGGTACCGGTTCTGAGGTTACACCGTTCGCGGTTATCACCGATCAGACCACAGGCACCAAGTACCCGATCACGGACTACGAGCTGCTTCCGAACATGGCGATCGTGGATACCGACAACATGATGACACAGCCACGCGGCCTCACCGCTGCATCCGGACTTGATGTTCTCGTACATGCACTCGAGGCATACGCTTCCATGATGGCTACACCGTATACCGATGGTCTCGCTCTTCAGGCGATGAAGCGCGTATTCGAGTACCTGCCGACCGCATTTAACGAGCCGACCAATGTCAAGGCCAGAGATGAGATGGCACACGCATCCTGCATGGCAGGTATGGCCTTCGCCAATGCCTTCCTCGGTGTCTGCCACTCCATGGCACACAAGCTCGGTGCTTACCACCACATCCCGCACGGCATCGCAAACGCACTCCTCCTCACCGAGGTGATCCGTTACAATGCTGCGGAGCAGCCGCCAAAGATGGGTACCTTCCCTCAGTATGAGTATCCGCACACACTCCACAGATATGCAGAGTGCGCACGTTTCTGTGGCGTCGTTGAGAAGGATGATGCCAAGGCGGTTCAGAAGTTCTGCGATAAGATCGTAGAGCTGAAGCGCACGGTCGGCATCAAGGAGCGCATCCAGGATTACAATGTCACCGAGGAGGATTTCCTGAAGACCCTCGATGAGATGAGCACCAACGCATTCGATGATCAGTGCACCGGCGCAAACCCGAGATACCCGCTGATCTCCGACATCAAGGAGATGTACAAGCTTGCATTCTACGGCAAGGCTTACCAGAAGAACGACGCAACACCAGTCGAGGTTCTTCCTTGCATGGATGAGTACACCGCTTAATCAAATCGTTTGAACCTTGTGGCAACAAGTTCATAAATAAAAGCCGTCCGGATTTTCCGGGCGGCCTTTTATTGTGTCATCTTAAGAATTTCGTAAGGGGGGCTGACCCCATAAACTTAAACTGACGTCATAAACTGGTGCTTGGCGCCAAGCCATGATATGATAAAAGTGTTGATTCATTGGCACTTCGACAGATTTTTTTCTGTTCGAGTCGGCAGAAGCTGATTTCTGACCGGGCAGGCAGAAGGTGGTGTTTATGAAGAAAAGAAGGCTGGCGGCGCTGGCGGTAGCGGTCATCGTGGTCGCACTGATGCTGGAGGCCGGCATTTTAAAATATGTAAATGATAAGATGACATACAGGACCTCTGAGGTGATGCTGGATCGTGTGCTTACGGTACTCGAAAAGAATGACCAGAGTGAAGCGGATATGATCGAATCGCTGAAGTCGGACTATATCGTCCGTGCACGCGCCGTGTCCTATATCCTGGATGCAAAGCCGGAGGCGGAGCTCGATGTCAATGAGCTGCAGCGGATCGCGAAGCTGATTTCGGTGGACGAGATCCACCTCCTGGATCAGACAGGCATGATCTACAGTGGCACGCTCCCGAAGTACTTCGGCTATAATTTCAATACCGGCGAGCAGATGGCGTATTTTAAGCCGATGCTGACCGATAAACAGCTGTCGATGTGCCAGGATGTGACGCCGAATACCGCCGAGGGTAAGGAGATGATGTATGCCATCGTCTGGGATGAACGTGGGACGAAGATGGTTCAGGTGGGTATCACGCCGAAGCATCTGCTGCAGGAGCTGAAGCAGAATCAGGTGTCCTCTGTGGTGGCTGATATGCCGGTCTATAAGGGCATGGAGCTCTATGTCGCCGATCCGGAGACGAAACAGATCGAAGGCACGACGGACACGGCGCAGCTCGGACGGAGTCTGGAGGAGCTCGGCATCGACCCAGAGGCCGCCGACATTGGCCAGACCGTCCGACTGGATGCTGCCGTGAAAGGAGCGGCCTGCCGATGTATGCTGCAGCGGTCTGCCGACTACCTCGTGGTCATCACGGAGGAGAAGTCAGTCTACCTCGAAAGCAGCTTCGTCGCGATGCTCATCGTCGGGGTGTATCTGATTCTTGCGTCGTGTGGCATGGTGTATATGCTTGCAGAGGTGATGAAGGAGAAGTACGAGAAGGAGCGGCTGCTCTATACCTCGATGACGGACGAGCTTACGCGCTGCGGAAACCGGCACGCGTATGAGACGGATATCGCGAAGCTCGATCTGCAGGATGCCTGGGGCTATCTGTCGCTCGATGTGAACGGGCTCAAGCAGGTCAATGATACGCGCGGGCATGCAGCTGGCGATGAGCTGATCTGCGCGGCGGCCGAAGCGATGAAGCGGAGCTTCGCGGATGTCGGCAGGGTGTACCGTATCGGCGGCGATGAGTTCGTCGTAATCCTTACCGGGGAGCTGGAGGCGCTGGACACGCGGCTTCAGGACTTCGATGCGGATGTCGCGCACTGGCAGGGAGAGCTCGTGGATCGCATGAGCATCGCCTGGGGCTATGTGCTGAGCACCGAGCGCCCGTGGGAAAGCGTCCATGAGATCTCGAAGGCCGCGGATAAACGCATGTACGAACGGAAGGCGTATTTCTACCGCGAGAGCGGCGCGGATCGCCGGAAATCATAAGAGGAAAAGGCCGTCGTGGCGGGGGAAGCCCCATCACGACGGCCTTCAGAATTTTGTAAGGGGGTCAGACCCCATAAACTTGTGAACGGGGATTTCTGCAGAATCTGGCACATCGCAAGGAACTTGAAAGCTGCGGTGGAAAACTGTGAAGATTTTATGAAGACTACATGCGTGTTGAATGCTTTTAAGCGCAGGCGGCAGACGGTGGTACAGATGAACTGAAGAACGGTCCGAACGACCGATGAAATGTAAATAAAGAAGCACCCGGGCCACACGACCCGGGTGCTTCTTTGTGGAGAAAAAATGAATAAGTATGACACAAAGCATTGAGCTTTGTGTAGATGGTGTGGAAAAAGGAACGGAAGCTGCCACCTGCTTCTGTGAATCGGCAGCAGATCAGAACGTTCTTCAGGCGGCCTTTACGGCGAGGCCGGCGGCATTCAGCGCCTTCTCAAGTACCGGGATGACGATGCAGACCGCGATCATCTTTGCGCAGTCACCTGGCAGGAACGGGATCACACACGCACCGAGCGCACCACCCAGTGTCGCCATGGCAGCATTGCCCTGTGCACCCATGAGGTACATGAACCAGGCGGTTCCGAAGATGTAGAGAATCACCTCGCCGGCGAGCTGTGCGACGAAGAGAAGCAGGAACTTCTGACCGCCATTCTGTTCACGACCGAACCGGTGGTAGATGAGGCCGGTCAGGAACGCGAGGAAGAGATAGCCGATGAGGTAGCCGGAGGACGGCTTCACGAAGGAACCGAAGCCACCGCTGTAACCGGCGAAGACCGGAAGACCGAAGGCGCCGAGCAGCAGATAGATCAGCACGGAAAGCGTGCCGTACTTCGCACCGAGCAGCGCACCGGCGAAAGCCGCCGCGAGGGTCGCGAGGGAAATCGGAACACCGCCTGGAAGCGGGATGGACATCGGAGACAGCACACAGAGAAGTGCCGCACATAAAGCCGTCAGGGTCAGGGTTTTCGTGCTTGTATTATTCATAAGAAGTTAACCTCACTTTTTTTATAAGTTTACCGAACGTGAAAATTATAAGAAGTTAACCAGCGGATGTCAATAGGTTGCCAGCGAAGGATGATGTTTGCGATAGAGGAACAGAATGGTTGACTATTGTTTACATATTACTTGATTTCGAAATACCTTATAGATTAATATCGCGAAGACACTAAACCGGCTCTGTAAGGTTAACACCTGTGCGCACGCGAAGTCAGGAAATGGCCGTCGTATTTCGATACACTGTAAGCACAGAAAGGGGAGCGAAAAGATGGATTGGATTCAGGGAATACAGCGGGCGATCGACTATATGGAAGAAAACATGACGGAGGAGATCGACTTCGACGAAGTCGCACAGCAGGCCTACGCCTCGTCCTTCCACTTCCAGCGAGTATTCGGCATCGGTGTGGAATATGACGGACGAAAGGTGGACGACGACCTCGAGGTCGTTACGATTCCTGCACATACCTATGCGGTATTCACCAGTAAGGGCAGAATGCCGGAGGCATTTGTGGAAACGTATCACCGTATCGTCACAGACTTCTTCCCGCAGAGTGCTCAGTATGAGTATGCAGAAAGTGTGGAATTCGAGGTCTATGCATCCGAAGACGTATCCGATCCGAATTATCAGTGTGAAATCTGGATTGCAGTGAAGGAGAAATAAAATAATCACCCGGGTCGTCGGATCCGGGTGATTCGTCATCCATTTTATTCAAATTGATTTGAGTCAAATCGATTTGAATAAAATATCATGAGACAAACATACCATTCATCGAAAAAATATCAACTATTCGTAAGCATTTCAGGTATGGCGGCCCGAAAACCGTGTTTAGCGAAAGGTACCTGATGGCATGCACCACCCCATAATATTTATTCATGCCAGAAATTTTTTATTTACGGAAAGATTATGGCATGTTATAGTTACCCCGATAAAACATGGATTCGGAGCCAATGGGGGCGCCTTCAGGAAAGAACGGGCGCACTATGTCTTGGTATCCGGATTTTTTAAACTAAACCAAATAAGCTGTTCCTGAAGGAGGAAATTTTATGTCTTATGTTGATGAAGTTTACGAAGGATTAAAGGCAAAGCATCCGCACGAGCCGGAGTTTCTCGAGGCTGCAAAGAGAATTCTCGAGTCTCTGGACCCGATCGTTTCAAAGAACGAGGATGTATATCGTAAGAATGCTCTTCTGGAGAGATTTGTCGAGCCAGAGAGAATCGTTACGTTCAGAGTACCATGGACTGACGATAAGGGTGTAAACCACGTAAATCTCGGATACAGAGTACAGTTCAATTCAGCCATCGGACCGTACAAGGGCGGTCTCCGTTTCCATCCGTCCGTAAATCAGTCGATTCTTAAGTTCCTCGGTATGGAGCAGATTCTGAAGAACTCCCTGACCAGCCTTCCGATCGGCGGCGGCAAGGGTGGTGCTGACTTCGACCCGCACGGCAAGTCCGACGCAGAGGTGATGCGTTTCTGCCAGAGCTTCATGACCGAGCTTTATAAGTACATTGGTAAGGATACCGACGTTCCGGCCGGTGATATCGGTGTCGGCGGACGTGAGGTAGGCTACCTCTATGGCCAGTACAAGAGAATTACCGGCCTCTATGAGGGCGTACTGACCGGTAAGGGCCTCACCTTCGGTGGTTCCCTCGCTCGTCCGGAGGCAACCGGCTACGGTCTCGTGTACATCACTGATGAGGTGGTCAAGGGTGCCGGCAAGGAGCTGAAGGGAAAGACCATCGTCGTTTCCGGTTCCGGTAACGTCGCACAGTATGCCATCCAGAAGGCTGAGCAGCTCGGTGCGAAGGTTGTCACCTGCTCCGATTCCAACGGCTATATCTATGATCCGAACGGCATCAACTTCGAGGTTCTCTGCCAGATCAAGCAGGTCGAGAGAGCGAGAATCAAGGAGTACGCAAACCGCGTTCCGGGTTCCGAGTACCACGAGGGTGAGCGTCCATGGGGCGTAAAGTGTGACATCGCACTTCCTTGCGCAACCCAGAACGAGATCAACGGTGAGGATGCAAAGAAGCTTATCGACAACGGCTGCTGGTGTGTATGTGAGGGTGCCAACATGCCTTCTGATGAAGCTGCCATCGATGCTTACCTCGCAGCGAAGATTCTCTATATGCCGGGTAAGGCAGCCAATGCTGGCGGCGTAGCGGTTTCTGCACTCGAGATGTCTCAGAACTCCGAGAGACTGAGCTGGAGCTTCGAGGAGGTCGACAGCAAGCTTCACGACATCATGGTGAACATCTATAAGAATGTTTCTGAGACCGCAAAGAAGTACGGCTATGAGAACAACTTCGTCGTAGGTGCGAACATCGCCGGCTTCGAGAAGGTATCCACTGCTATGCTTGCACAGGGCCTTGTATAATAGGCATCATCTGATTTGACAAAGGCGTCATAGAGAAATCTATGACGTCTTTTTGTTTTCTTTTGCTATGTTTTTAAAAAGATTCCACGAAAGCAATGCTGAATTACAAAAGTAAATGCAGTATGAAAAAGTAAATGCTACACTGCATG
>CALAOB010000123.1 GCA_937927445.1 uncultured Oribacterium sp.
TGAAGCTCTTTCCGACGGCGCCGCCGACTTCACGACCGAGGGTGCCGGCAGTGGTGCGGCCGACGGATTTTACGATGCGTTCCTGATCCTTCTTTGCTTTTTCTTCGGCTTTTGCCTTCGCGAGGGCCTCTTTTTCCAGGAGCTTCTGCTGTTCCTTCGCCTCTCTCTCAGCCAGCTTCGCCTGTTCCTTCGCTTCCTTCTCCGCGAGCTTCGCGGCTTCTGCTTCCTCCGCTGCGCGGGCTGCATTTGCAGTCGCCTCGTCCGTCAGACGCTTCAGGAATTCATAGGCAGAGTCGCGGTCGATGGTTTCATCATATTTTCCGCAGAGGTCGGAGGCGACGATGGACGCGAGACGTGCGGCCTCATCGATGGTGCCCATCCGGGAGGCCGGCGGGAGCACCGCACAGCGGCGGACGACTTCCGGCTTGCCATCGCTGTCGAGGAAGGAAATCAGCGCTTCACCGGTGCCGAGATTCTGGAGTGCCTCGATGGTATCGAAGTTCGGGTTCACACGGAAGGACGCCGCAGCAGCCTTCACCTTCTTCTCTTCACTCGGCGTATAGGCATGGAGCGCATGCTCCACCTTATGGCTGAGCTGTGCGAGCACACCATCCGGGACATCACTCGGGTTCTGGGTGATAAAGTACACGCCGATGCCCTTCGAGCGGATGAGCTTCACAACCTGCTCAATCTTCTCGATGAGCGCCTTCGGCGCGCCGTTAAAGAGCAGATGGGCTTCATCGAAGAAGAAGACCATCTTCGGCTTCTCGAGATCACCAACCTCCGGCATCTGCTCGAAAAGCTCGCTCAGCATGAAGAGCATGAAAGTCGAGTAGATCAGCGGATTCTGAATCGTCGATTCAGCGTCAAGGATATTGATCATGCCACGGCCGACACTGTTCATGCGGATGAAATCGTGGATGTCGATCGCCGGCTCACCGAAGAACTTGTCACCACCGGCGGTTTCGAGTGCGACAACCGAACGCAGGATCGCGTTCAGCGAGGCCGTCGCCATATTGCCATACTCAGACGAGTATTTCTTATTATTTTCCGCGACGTACTGCACCATCGCGCGAAGGTCCTTCGTGTCGAGCAGAAGCAGATTCTCTTCGTCCGCGATACGGAAGATGATCGTCAGGATATCGGTCTGCAGCTGTGTGAGGCCGAGGAGCCGTCCGAGCAGGGTCGGTCCGAACTCACTGATGGTCGTGCGAAGCGGAAGTCCTTTCTTCCCGTCGATATCCCAGAACTGCGTCGGATAGGCCTGGTACTGGAAGCCCGCCGGTGCGAGGCCGAAACGCGCGATGCGCTTCTGCATGTTTTCGGAATCGACCCCCGGCAGGATCATACCGGCGAGATCACCCTTCACATCCGACAGAAAGACCGGCACACCCATATCACTGAAGGACTCTGCAAGTACCTTCAGGGTGATGGTTTTACCGGTACCGGTGGCGCCCGCGATCAGACCATGACGGTTCGCCATCTTCGGCAGGATATAGACCTTCTCCTGCGTATCCATGTCTACTGCTGCCCAGACTTTTTCGTTATAAAACATAAAAAGAACCTCCTCCGGAGAATATTCACGTCCTGTGGCAGCGACTCACCGCTGCCTATCGGATGGCTCAGAATACCGTTCTGCCATCCGATGATTGTCATGTACATTCTACCATGGAAAGAGGTTCTTTTAAATGTTTTCACACCGCGCCGAGGATTTCCTTCGCGTGCTGTACGCTTTCGTTCGTCGGCGGGTTCACGCCCTCGAGGGTGTACGGGATGCCGAGCTTTTCGTACTTGAAGGTGCCGAGCGTGTGGTACGGCAGGACTTCGACTTTTTTCACGGTCTTCAGTTCGTCGATGAACTTCCGGGTCGCGATGAGTTCTTCATCGGAGTCGGTGAGGCCCGGCACGAGGACGTGGCGAATCCACATCGCGACGCCGTGGTCGCTGAGGTAGCGTGCGCAGTCGAGGATGTTCCGGTTCGTCCAGCCGGTCAGGGCCTTATGCTTCTCGTCGTCGATTTCCTTGATGTCGAAGAGGACCGTGTCCGTGACCTGGGCCAATGCCTCGAACTTCGAGATAAATGGCTCTTCGCGGGTGAACGGCTGCGCCGAGGTGTCGAGGCAGGTGCTGATACCGCGTGCCTTCGCCTTCTGGAAGAGATCGAGCACGAAGTCGATCTGTACGAGCGGGTCGCCGCCGCTGACGGTGATGCCGCCCTGCTCTCCCCAGTACTCGCGGTAGCGCTCTGCGTGGTCGAGGAGCTCGTCTGCGGTGCGCATGTCGTCGCTCTGCAGGGCCCAGGTGTCCGGATTGTGGCAGTAGCGGCAGCGCATGTGACAGCCCTTCAGAAAGATCGTATATCGGATGCCCGGGCCGTCCACGGCGCCGAAGGTCTCGATGGAGTGAATTGCTCCTTTGATGGATTCTGCCATAGTTCCTCCTTAAAAAACATGAGGGAGTGCTATCCACTCCCTCATCTTGTCTTTATAACGCTGTATTACAGGGACTTGTGCTCTGTTCTGGAGATTACGTCGAGCTGCTGCTCTCTCGTAAGGTCGATGAACTTAACCGCATAGCCGGATACACGGATCGTGAAGTTTGCGTACTCTGGCTTCTCCGGGTGCTCCATCGCATCCTTGAGCTTCTCTACGCCGAAGACGTTTACATTCACATGGTGTGCGCCCTTTGCGAAGTAACCATCCATAACGCGAACGAGGGTGTTCGACTGCTCGTCCTCGGTGTGACCGAGTGCGCTCGGGTTGATGGTCTGGGTGTTGGAGATACCATCGAGTGCATACTCATATGGAAGCTTCGCAACCGAGTTCAGGGAAGCCAGAAGACCGGACTTCTCTGCACCGTAGCTTGGGTTTGCTCCCGGTGAAAGCGGAGCGCCTGCCGGACGACCATCCGGAAGGGCACCGGTTGCCTTACCGTAAACGACATTGGACGTGATGGTAAGGATGGATGTGGTCGGCTCAGAATCACGGTAGGTGTGGTGCTTCTTGATCTTCGTGAGGAAGGTGCGAAGAAGATCAACCGCGATATCATCGGCACGGTCGTCATCATTGCCATAACGAGGGAAATCGCCCTCTACGATGTAATCGGTTACGAGACCATCCTCATCACGTACGGTCTTAACGCGTGCATACTTGATTGCGGAAAGAGAGTCAACTACGTGAGAGAAGCCGGCGATACCGGTTGCGAAGGTACGACGAACATCGGTGTCGATGAGGGCCATCTCCGCTGCCTCATAGAAGTACTTGTCGTGCATGTACTGAATCAGGTTCAGAACATTTACGTAGATGCCTGCGAGCCAGTCCATCATACGATCGTACTTCTCCATCACCTCATCATAATCGAGGTACTCGGAAGTGATCGGACGGTACTCCGGACCTACCTGCTGCTTGCTCTTCTCATCGATACCGCCGTTGATTGCGTAGAGAAGGCACTTTGCAAGGTTTGCACGTGCGCCGAAGAACTGCATCTCCTTACCGGTCTGTGTTGCAGATACGCAGCAGCAGATGGAGTAGTCATCGCCCCAAATCGGACGCATCACGTCATCGTTCTCGTACTGGATGGAGGAAGTGCGAACAGAGATCTCTGCAGCGTACTTCTTGAAGTTCTCCGGAAGTCTCTTGGTGTAGAGAACCGTAAGGTTTGGCTCTGGAGCCGGGCCCATGTTCTCAAGGGTGTGCAGGAAACGGTAGTCACTCTTCGTAACCATGGATCTGCCATCCTGGCCCATACCACCGACCTCGAGGGTAGCCCATACCGGGTCACCGGAGAAGAGCTGGTTGTAGGACGGGATACGTGCGAACTTCACCATACGAAGCTTCATAACGAAGTGGTCAATGAGCTCCTGTGCTTCCTTCTCGGTGAGGGTGCCTTCCTTGAGGTCACGCTCGATGTAGATATCGAGGAAGGTAGCAACACGACCAACGGACATCGCTGCACCGTTCTGGGTCTTGATCGCTGCGAGGTAACCGAAGTAGAGCCACTGAACAGCTTCCTTCGCGTTCTTCGCAGGTCCGGAAATGTCATAACCGTAGCTCTGTGCCATCTCCTTCATCTGCTTGAGGGCACGAACCTGATCAGAGATCTCCTCTCTCTGACGGATGACGTTGTCGGTCATGGTGCCGTCACCGGTGTTGGCATAATCTGCCATCTTCTCCTGGATCAGGAAATCGATACCGTAGAGGGCTACTCTTCTGTAGTCGCCGACGATACGACCACGGCCGTAGGTATCCGGAAGACCGGTGAGGATCTTGTTATGACGAACCTTCATCATCTCCGGTGTGTACGCATCGAAAAC
Organism: uncultured Oribacterium sp.; assembly: GCA_937927445.1. Classification (GTDB taxonomy): domain Bacteria; phylum Bacillota; class Clostridia; order Lachnospirales; family Lachnospiraceae; genus Oribacterium. The sequence continues at coordinate 4,313 of CALAOB010000123.1, forward strand.
GCCCTGGTTGTGGGTCTTGTGGTACTCGGTGAAGATCTTGTGAAGCTCAGGATCCGGTGTGTAACCGTAGGTGGAGCAAGCCTGCTCTGCCATCTTGATACCGCCGTACGGCATGAATGCTCTCTTCAGCGGCTTATCGGTCTGAAGACCTACGACCTGCTCGAGATCCTTCTCTGCCTCGTTGATGTATGCTGCGCCGTAAGCAGTGATGCCGGAAACGACCTTGGTCTCCATATCAAGCACGCCGCCCTTTGCACGCTCTTCCTTCTGAAGTGCCTGAACCTCGTTCCAGAGCTTATCGGTCGCCTCGGTCGGGCCGGCAAGGAAGCTGGAATCACCGTCGTATGCAGTGTAGTTTTCCTGGATGAATGAACGAACATTGACGTCCTTTACCCAATGTCCGGTTTTAAAGCCTCTCCATTCTTCTCTCATATCTTCTCCTCTTTCTACCATGTTGTCTATTTTGTATACAGGATTCAATACTCTTTACGCGTGCTAATATAAAGCATAAAGGGCAGATTCGTCAATGTTTTAACTATTAAATTTTCGATGTTTTCCAATTAGAACATGAGGGGCGCGTGATCGTGCAATCGGGGCACAGCCGTGCCCCGATTGGGAGCGATGCTCTGGCTTCGCACCACATTCTTGTCGCACGCTGATCGTGCACAATCGGGGCATAGCCATGCCCCGATTGGGAGCGATGCTCCTATATGAGCGCAAAAGAAAGAGCCCGGAAACAAGTGAACTTGTTTCCGGGCTCTTTCTTTTGTGCTCATGCACGATCATGCGTGCGACAAGATTCGAACTCGCGACCTTCTGGTCCGTAGCCAGACGCTCTATCCAGCTGAGCTACGCGCGCATAGCGTTGTTTTCAAACGCAAGTGTTATATTACAGAAGAGAAGGGCAAATGTCAAGCATCAATTTGAAAAAATTTTACATCGTGCAGGAGCTGCTGCTTGCGGCGCTCGACTGGTCGACGAGATCCTTCAGGGTGTAGCGATTCACGACTTCGTAGATGGCGTTGTCGATTTCCTTATAGAGGGGGAAGGTCGGGCAGCTGGCGGATTTCGCGCAGGTGCTGGTGCCGTTGACGCAGTCGACCGGGGCGAGGGTGCCTTCGGCAGCATCGAGGATCTCACCGACCTTAATCTGATCGATCGGGCGGGTAAAGAGGTAGCCGCCCTTCGCGCCACGGATGGACTTCAGGAAGCCGCCCTTCACCATCAGGGAGATGATCTGCTCGAGGTACTTCATCGAAATCTTCTGGCGATCTGAGATCTCCTTGATGCTGACCGGGGTCACACCGTCGAAATTCTGCGCGATATCTATCAGGGTTGTCAGGGCATAGCGGCCCTTGGTTGAAATCATCATGTTTCTCTCACCTCATACTGTCCAAGTCTTTACGTTCTGGCGATACTTCATTAATCCTACCACGCAGCTAGAATTTAATCAAGTCGAGGCGATCAGTGGGCGCCCTTAATCAGCCTTTTCAAAAATGGTCCTTCTCGCGACGGCGACGGGCGATTTCCTTCTTAAGGTAGGCGAAGGTTTTTTCCTCGCCTTCGGTTTTCAGCATCCAGAGGAGTTCGGTGATTTCGCGGCGTGTTTCGGGCTCGAGGAGCGGGGAATCCTTGCATGGCTGGAAATACTCCCACGGGCAGCTGTCGTCGTACTCTGCGCCTTTGTAGACCTTCGAGGCGGCGACGCGGTCGCAGAACATCTCGGCGACGTAGCGGTATGGCATGCGGCAACCGACCATCGTGGCTTTCTTTTTCGTGTCGTAGTCGACCCAGTACTCGAAGTGGTGCCTGTTCCGGCCCTTGTGATGGAGCCAAGCCTCACACAGGCCGGTTTCGAGGCGTTCTGCCGTGTTCGGGCTGCGGTAACCCTGATAGTACTTCACACCGGTTTTAAACTCGGCCCAGCTGTATTTCGAGAGGTCATGAAGCAGGCCCTGCTTGTAAAGGCCCACGCGGAAGCAGTTTTTCATAACTTCACGTTTATGACGGTTGATCGTCCGGAAGTGATGCACCGCATTCCAGAGGTAGCGCGGAAGTCCTGGTTTCGCCGGAGCTGCGGACGCCAGCGCCGCTTCTGCCGGCTTCACCGTCTCCGGCGCTCCATTCACTGTCCGTGCCGAAGCGCTGGCGCTGTGATGCTTCGCTGGCGTATCGCTGTACGGAGCGCCACCCGGGGTTCTGGTCGTCTGCATTGTCCTGTGATCCTTCATCGTCGTCACCTCTCTTCTATGCTCAGATTATACCCTATAGTTTCATAAAAAGAACCCTCGCGTGACCTTTTGTCACACGAGGGATTCGAAAATCGTCCGTAAGCCCTGATCCGGGCGTTCAGCAGCGCATATCGTTCGTAGCGGTGGCCTGTGCGCAATGCTAGGAGCTCACGTCGGAACTCAGCGCCAGTAGCGTTCGGTTGCGTGCTCGCGCTGTGCGTGACGGTCCTGCGGGCTGCGCTGAAGGAGCGGGTAGCCGTAGGTGAACTCGAACACGATGGAGGCGAGGATGATGGCGCCGGCGACGTCATACACACTGTGCTGCTTGAGGGCCATGGTGCTCATGCAGATCAGAATCGCAAGGATCGTAGACGCGCACTTCACCAAACGACCATGCTTCGACGCGGCGATGTCCTGCGAGCGGAGGACGGCGATGGCGACGCCGATCGAGTTATAGCAGTGAATGCTCGGGAAGACGTTCGTGCAGGTGTCGGTGCGGTAGAGCCAGGCGACAATCCTGGTGAAGATGTTCTTCGTCGGGTCGAGGATCGGGCGAAAATCCGTACCGTTCGGGAAGACCGAGCAGATAATCAGGCTGATGGTCATGCCGCTGAACAGGAAGGCACAGAGGCGGTAAAAATCATCTCTGTTCTTAAACATGAAGTACAGGACTGCGACGGCGACGTACGCGAACCACAGCATGTACGGGATGATGAAGTACTCGCAGAACGGGATCTTATCATCGAGCGCTGCATGCATGACATGAAAGCTGACCTGATGATTGATCGTCTTCTCGAGGTAGCCGAACCAGGTAATGTAGATCAGCGCATAGGACAGGATCCATGCGTGACGATAGCGCTGTATAAACTTTTTGATTTTATTCATCCACTGGCCTCTGGAACGTTTTACGTTCGGATCCAAGAATACACGCAGCCCTCGAGCTCATCGGGGGGTGATAAATATCACAGTCCCGCACAGGTCGAAGAATACGCAAAGTTTCACTTTATCAATTTAGAAATACTAGCACCGTAAAAATATGGATTCAATAGTAGGGATTAATTTCGGAAGAATCAACAAAAAGCACCCCCGTCCGACTGGCTCTCGTGAAAAAATTATCTTAAAAGACCGCGTAAGCCATCGAAGGAGCTGAAGCACACCCCGCACCGCACAGAGCATCTATGTGTTTTCTATCGTAGCAATCTCATGGAGCTGCTGGTATCGTCAGAATGCAAAAAGAAAAGCACCATGCTTTTGCATGGTGCCTGTTTGATAGCGAGAGGGAGACTTGAACTCTCGACACCGCGGGTATGAACCGCGTGCTCTAGCCAACTGAGCTATCTCGCCATATGTCCGACCCAGACCGCGTATACACGCAGTCCAGACCGAAGACGTGGGGCCTACAGGGCTCGAACCTGTGACCCTCTGCTTGTAAGGCAGATGCTCTCCCAGCTGAGCTAAGACCCCGTTCGTGTGTCGTTCGTTTTGCGACCTCTGTATATTACTAAATCGCTTCACGTTTGTCAACAACTTTTCTAAAACTTTTTTTGCAGAGATTTTCAGGACCGCCGAAGCGGTCCTGCGTTGCATCAGTTAAATCCGTAGAACTTCTGTGCGAGCTTGTAGCAGAGGATGGTGAGTTCGTTGCCGGCCTTCAGGCGGAAGTTGCAGCCCTGTCCGAGGAATGAGAAGCGCATCTTGAGCCAGGTCTGGAAGTTATTTGCCTTCAGGTAGTCCCAGAGCTCCTTTTTCTTCTGCATGTTCTCCGGGTCACCGGACTTGATGGCCAGTACGGAGGAGACGGTGGTGATGATCTCGAGGTAGCTGAACATGTAGTGGCGCTTCTTGCGGCTCTTCAGATTCGTAAGGTCACAGCAGTCGATCATGATCCGGTTGACCTTCAGCTGCTGGTCAATGCGCCCGATCATGACGGTTTCATTGACCGACTGATCATCGCGGCCGATAAAGTAGTGATAGAGGTTCACGTCCATGTAGTACATCTTCTCTACGCTCGGAATCGGCTGGTACACGAAGATGTTGTCAACGTAGAAGGTGTGCTTCGGCAGCACGAGGCCGCAGTCGCGGAGCATCTGTGTACGGTAGATGACGGAATGCATCAGGATGTACTGTCCGAGGTGGAAGTGCTTCACCTCATCCCAGCCGAAGATGCAGTCCTTCGGGAGGGCCGACTCGTAGCGCATGACCTTCTTGTGGGTCTGGCCGACCTTATCGTAGATGAAGTTACAGATGAACATGTCGACCGGGGTGCCGGCCATGATGAGCTCACGGAGCTTCTCCAGCACCTTCGGGAGAGCTTCGTCATCGAGCCAGTCGTCGGAATCAACGACCTTATAGAAGAGACCGCTCGCGTTGCGGAGACCGGTATTGACCGCCTCTCCGTGACCGCCGTTCTCCTGATGCACCGCCTTCACGATGCCCGGGTACTTCGCCTCGTACTCCTTCGCGATCTCGAAGGTGTTATCCTTCTGTGAGCCGTCGTCCACGACGATGATCTCCACCTCGTCTCCACCCGGGAGGATCGACTCGATACACTTCCGCATATAGGCGGCAGAGTTGTAGCATGGTATAGCAAAGCTGACAAGCTTCATTTTTTCCTCTTTTCTAAGGATATCGCAGGATATCCTCTTCTGTCGCTGCTGCGCCGCCCGGCATTTCCGATCACCGGACGCGCTTCTGCAGTTCTCCATCAGTTCCCATAATTGAGCCCATTCTACCACGCTCTGCAAGACATGACAAACGAAAAAGAGAAGCCCCGTTCGGGACTTCTCTCCGTAATTTTCGGATAACGCGGGCGTCCGGCTCTGTGTCAGAGCCCACAATCAACACCAGAATCACTTGATGGTGGTGCCTGCGAGGCCGTCTACGGCCTTCTCTGCGAGTTCCATCGAGGTGATGATGGCCTTGCGGTCCTTACCGGACTCGACGAAGTCGACACCAGCCTCTACCTTCGGCTGCATAGACTTGAACTCGAAGTGGCCGTCGCGGATGTACTGCTTGGCATCCTCGATGCTCATGGTTTCGATCGCCTTCTCATCCGCCTGACCGTAGTTCAGGGATACGTGATCCACGGCGGTGGTGATCAGCAGGATGTCCGCATCGACGTCCTTTGCGAGGAGGGCTGCGGTGCGGTCCTTCTCGATGACGGCTGCTGCACCCTTCAGGTTGTTGCCCTGACGAAGCACCGGAATACCGCCGCCTCCGCAGGCGATGACGACCTGATCCGCGTCGAGGAGCGCCTTGATGGCGTCGATCTCGACGATGGACTTCGGGTTCGGGGAAGAAACGACACGCTGGAATACGCCATCCGCAATCATCTCCACATGGTTGCCGTTCTCCTCTTCCTTACGTGCTTCCTCAGCGTTCATCAGCTTACCGACGCACTTGATCGGATTATAGAAGCTCTCGTCATACGGATCGACCATCACCTGGGTGATGATGGTGGATGCCGTCTTATAGATGCCTCTCTTCACGAGCTCAGCACGCACTGCGTTCTGCAGGTCGTAGCCGATCATGCCCTGGCTCATCGCAGAGCATACATGAAGCGGGGTGTTTACGTACTGCTCCGGATTCGACTCCGTGAGGTTCTTCATCGCGGTGTGGATCATACCTACCTGCGGTGCGTTCGAGAATACCAGTGCGACCTGATAGCCGTCCTCGACGAAATCACCGATCATCGTTGCGGTACGTGCAACGGCGGCCTTCTGCTCCGGAAGGGTGAAGCCCAGATCCTTATGTCCGAGCGCAATGACCATTCGCTTTTTGCTCATGCTGTACCTCCTCTTAATTCTTCTCTTCATCGAGGGCTGCGATATCGATGAGATGCAGCTCGGATGACTTGTTTTCGAGGGATGTGGCAAGTGCTCTTGCCGTATCCACTGCTGTCAGTACATTAACACCGGTCTCGACCGCATTACGACGGATCACGAAACCATCCTTGGAGGCCTCTGCGCCCTCCTTCGGAACGTCGATGACGATGTCGAGCTCGTGGCCGAGTACGAGGTCGAGGATGTTCGGGGACTCCTGCTCTACCTTCCGTACCTGGAAGCACTTTACGCCGCCCTCGCTGAGCGCCTGATAGGTGCCGTGGGTCGCGAAGATACGGTAGCCGAGCTGCTCGAAGCGCTTCGCGATCGGGGTGATCTCTTCCTTATCCTCATCACGTACGGTGATGACCATGTTCTTATACTTCGGAAGCTGGATGCCCGCGCCCTGGAATGCCTTGTACAGTGCTTCGTTGAAGCTCTTTGCGATACCGAGACACTCACCGGTCGACTTCATCTCCGGTCCGAGGCTGATGTCGGCACCCTTGATCTTCTCGAAGGAGAATACCGGCATCTTGATCGCGTAGTAGTCGGTTTCCTTCTGGAGACCCGGCTCATAGCCGAGCTCACGGATCGTGTGGCCGCAGATGATCTGTGTTGCGAGCGGCACAATCGGAATACCGGTTACCTTACTGATGTACGGAACGGTACGCGAGGAACGAGGGTTGACCTCGATGATGTACACCTCGTCACCATCTGCGATGAACTGAACATTGACCATACCGATAACGTGCAGGGCCTTCGCGAGACGCTCGGTATACTCGATAACGCGCTCCTTCGCCTTCGGAGTCAGGCTGCGCTGCGGGTATACGGAGATGGAGTCGCCGGAGTGGATACCGGTACGCTCGATATGCTCCATGATGCCCGGGATCAGGATGTCCTGGCCGTCACAGATCGCGTCAACCTCGAGCTCGGTACCACGAATGTACTTATCCACGAGGATCGGGTGCTCCTGTGCGATCTGGTTGATCTCGCCGATGTACTCGTCGATATCCTGATCGCTGATTGCGATACGCATGCCGGCACCACCGAGTACGTAGGAAGGACGTACCAGTACCGGATAGCCCAGCACATGCGCGGCTTCCTTCGCTTCCTCTGCCGTAAATACGGTCTGACCTGCGGCACGCTGGCAGCCGGTCTGCTGAAGAATCTCGTCGAAACGCTCACGGTCCTCTGCGGCGTCGACGTCGTCCTGCTGGGTTCCAAGGATCGGCACACCCATCTTCTCGAGGGCATCGGCCAGCTTGATGGCGGTCTGTCCACCGAACTGAACGACGGCTCCGTCCGGCTTCTCCACATCTACAACGTTCCGTACATCTTCCGGTGTCAGCGGCTCGAAGTAGAGCTTATCAGCGATATCGAAGTCCGTGGAAACGGTCTCCGGGTTGTTGTTGATGATGATGGTCTCGTAGCCCTCGCGCTCGAACTGCCATGTGCTGTGCACAGAGCAGAAATCGAACTCGATACCCTGACCGATACGGATCGGGCCGGAACCGAGGACGAGTACCTTCTTTTTCTTGTTCGGATCACGGAATGCACCGGTCGCCTCGTTCTCCGAGCCGAATACGCTGTAGTAGTACGGGGTCTCGGCCTCGAACTCTGCGGCACAGGTATCAACCATCTTGAACGCAGCGTGGATGTCCCACTTGTCACGCAGCTCGCGGATCTCGTCCTCGCTGTAGCCGGTGAGGCGGGCAATGACGTTGTCCGGGAATTCGATGCGCTTCGCTTCGCGAAGCAGGGTCTCGTTCATGGACTCGCTGTGGAGTCTGTTCTCCATGTCTACGATGATCTTCAGCTTATCGATGAACCACTCATCGATCTTCGTGATGTCGTGGATCTCCTCGTAGCTGTAGCCACGGCGGAGTGCCTCGGCGATGACCCAGATACGGCGGTCATCGACACGGTGAAGCAGCTTATGAAGATCATGATCGTCGAGATCCGTGAAGTCATAGGACATCAGGGAATCGACGTGCTGCTCGAGGGAACGGATGGCCTTCATGAGGCCGCCCTCGAAGTTGTTTGCGATCGCCATCACCTCACCGGTCGCCTTCATCTGGGTACCGAGGGTGTGCTCTGCAGTGATGAACTTATCGAACGGAAGACGCGGCATCTTGACGACACAGTAGTCGAGCATCGGCTCGAAGGATGCGTAGGTCTTTCCGGTAACGGCATTCTTGATCTCGTCGAGGGTATAGCCCAGTGCGATCTTCGCGGCTACCTTCGCGATCGGGTAACCGGTCGCCTTCGATGCGAGGGCGGAGGATCTGGATACACGAGGGTTAACCTCGATGACGCAGTACTCGAAGCTCTCCGGATTCAGGGCATACTGTACGTTACAGCCGCCGGTGATACCGAGCTCGGTGATGATGTTGAGCGCGGAGGTACGGAGCATCTGGTACTCCTTATCCGACAGGGTCTGGGACGGAGCCACGACGATGGAGTCACCGGTGTGGACGCCGACCGGGTCGAGGTTTTCCATATTACATACGGTGATGACATTGCCCGCAGAATCGCGCATTACCTCGTACTCGATTTCCTTCCAGCCGGCGATGCAGCGCTCGACCAGAACCTCGTGCACACGGCTGAGACGGAGACCATTCTCGAGGATCTCCTGGCACTGCTCACGGTTCTCTGCGATACCACCGCCGGAACCGCCGAGGGTGTAGGCCGGACGCAGTACGACCGGATAACCGATCTCCTCTGCGACCTCGAGACCACGCTCGAGATCATGTACGACCTCTGACTTCGCCACCGGCTCACCGATCTTCTCCATGGTCTCCTTGAACATGAGACGATCCTCGGCCTTCTTGATGGTGAGGGCCGTGGTACCGATGAGGCGCACGTTGTGGGAGGCGAGGAAACCGGACTCGTCCAGTGCCATCGCCAGGTTCAGACCCGCCTGACCACCGAGGGTCGGCAGGACGGAGTCCGGCTTCTCCTTCTCGATCAGCTTCTCCAGTACATCTACGGTCAGCGGCTCAATGTATACATGATCCGCGATATCCTTATCGGTCATGATGGTCGCCGGGTTCGAGTTCAGCAGAACGACCTCGACGCCCTCTTCCTTCAGTGAACGGCAGGCCTGGGTGCCGGCGTAGTCGAACTCCGCAGCCTGACCGATGACGATCGGACCAGAACCGATCATCAGGACCTTCTTAATACTTGTATCTCTCATGTTCAGCCCTCCATCATCTTCATAAAGCGATCAAACAGGTATGCGCTGTCACGCGGACCCGGGCAGGCCTCCGGATGGTACTGTACCGTCACGATGTTCTTGCCCTTATAGCGCAGGCCCTCATTCGTACCGTCGTTGACATTGACGAACGCCTCTTCCGCGATCGCAGGATCGATCGTCTTCGGATCGACTGCGTAACCGTGGTTCTGGGACGTGATGTATACACGGCCGTTCGAGAGGTCCTTCACCGGATGGTTGCCACCGCGGTGACCATACTTCAGCTTGTAGGTGTCCGCACCGGTCGCAAGTGCCATCAGCTGGTGGCCGAGGCAGATCGCGAAGATCGGGGTCTCGGAAGCGTAGAGCTTCTTGATCTCCTCGATGACCGCTACGTTCTCCTTCGGGTCGCCAGGGCCGTTCGAAATCATGATGCCGTCCGGGTTCTGGCTGAGAATCGTCTCCGCGCTGGTGTCGGACGGATATACCGTGACATCACAGCCGTGACGCTGCAGGGAGCGGATGATGTTTCTCTTCGCACCGACGTCGAGGAAAGCGACGCGCTTCGGCTCGCGGTCACCGGTGTAGCGGGAGCCATCCGGGTTCTCGGCCTGTGCGACATAGACTTCCTTCGTGCTGGTCTTCTTTACGACACCCTCGACCTTGTAGGCCTTGATGCGCTCGAGGAGTGCCGGCATCTCTTCCTTATGATAACGGTGGGTGGTGATCATACCGTTCATGGTTCCTTCGTCACGGAGACGCTTGGTCAGCGCTCTCGTATCGATGCCTGCGATGCCCGGAACCTCGTTCTTCTTCAGGAAATTCTGGATGGTGTTCTCGGAGCGGAAATTCGACGGCATGCGGGAAAGCTCGCGCACGATGAAGGCATCCGGCCATGGCTGCGCGGACTCCATATCTTCATAGCAGATACCGTAGTTACCGATCAGTGGATAGGTCATCACGACCGCCTGTCCTGCGTAGGACGGGTCCGTCAGTACTTCGAGGTAGCCGGTCATCGAGGTGTTGAATACGACCTCGGAGATCACTTCCTTCTCTGCACCAATTGACGTACCCTTGAACACTGTTCCATCTTCAAGAATCAAAAATGCGTCCATTGTTTCTCCTTCTATCTTTACATGGTGAATGGTTACTAACTTGAGTTACTTCTAATTATATATTATCTACAGGAAATCTCCAGTGAAGACTTCCACTGCCGGGCCGGTCATGAAGCCGTGGCCGCTCGCGGAGTCGTAGCGAATCGTGAGGTCGCCGCCCACGAGGTGGACGAGGACGTCCGTATCCTTCCGAAGCTTCCCGGCGAGGCAGCCTGCAGCGACGGCAGCGGTCGCGCCGGTTCCACAGGCGAGGGTCTCTCCGGAGCCTCTCTCCCAGACACGGAAGTCGATCTCGGTATCCGAGATGATCCGGATGAACTCGGAGTTCACCTTCTCCGGAAAACGCGGATGCGTTTCGAAATCAGCTCCATATAAAAGAAAATCCAAATCAGAGACCTCAGAAACATGAAGCTCCGGATTATCCGACAGGAAATATACCGCATGTGGGTTTCCCACATCTATACCGATGAAATGAAGATGCATCCCGTGAACAGTGATATCTTCCGGAAGCTCTGATGTCAGCTTCGCAACGCCCATATCCACCGTCGCGCGGGTCATTTTTCCATTTTCAGTATACAGCTTTATGTTCTTAAGTCCCGATTTGGTATCGATGACTGCTTCTGTGCGATCAGCGGGAATGATGCCGTGATCATAGATAAATTTGGCGACACAACGGATACCGTTGCCGCACATATTGCCCTCCGATCCGTCGAGGTTAAACATATGCATGTACGCATCTGCCCGCTCGGACGGCTCAATCAGGATCAGCCCGTCGCCGCCAACACCGTAGTGCCGGTCCGCGATGCGCTTCGCCAGCGCCGAAGGATCCTGAACCTGTTCGGAAAAGCAATTTACATATACATAGTCGTTTCCGCAACCCTGCATCTTTGTAAATTTCATCTTTTTTCCTTTTAGAATTAAGCCTGTAGATATACTGTGTAGGAGCCATGCAACCGACGAACCGCACACGGTTCGTCGGTGTGGCGTATCCGCCACATGGATTGATCGAAGGCAATGTCTCTGTATGCGAGCATACGATACATTGTCTTCGATCAATCCGCATGGCTCTGAACGATACACAAATTTTCACTATATTAGCAAAATAGGTCACCCAATACAAGCCCCGTTTTACGAAAAAAACAAGGCGCGGGGAGTATGGTGATTCCCTGCGCCTTTTGTCTGTTTTATTTCTTCTTTCCGAGGTAGGCGGCCTGGATTTCGTCGTTTGCGAGGAGCTCGGCGCCGCTGCCCGAGAGGGTGATGCGGCCGGTCTCCATGACGTAGGCCTGGTGTGCGACCTTGAGGGCCATGTTCGCGTTCTGCTCGATCAGGAGGATCGTAGTGCCGTGCGCTTCGTTGATGCGCTGGATGATCGAAAAGATCTCGCGGACGATGATCGGGGCGAGACCGAGGGACGGCTCGTCGAGCATCATGATCTTCGGCTTCGACATAAGGGAGCGGGCGACGGCGAGCATCTGCTGCTCACCACCGGACAGGGTGCCGGCGAGCTGCCAGGAACGCTCCTTCAGGCGCGGGAACATGCTGTAGATCTCCTCGATGTCTGCGTCGAGGGAATCGTTCCGGAGATACGCACCGATCTTGATGTTTTCGAGGACGGTCATATCCGGGAAGACGTGACGTCCTTCCGGGCAGAGCACGATGCCCTTCTCCACACGCTTCGCGGTCGGCATGTTCGTGATATCCTCGCCGTCGAAGAGGATGCTTCCTTCGCTCGCTTTCACCAGTCCGGAAATCGTACGCAGCGTTGAGGACTTGCCGGCGCCGTTCGCACCGATCAGGGTGACGATGGAGTGATCCGGTACATCGAAGCTGATGCCCTTCACGGCTTCGATGCCGCCGTAATGAATTTTCAGGTTCTCTACTTTCAGCATGTTGTGTCCCCCCTTACGTTCTCTTCTCGATTCGCAACGTGTGCAGTACTCAGTCTTCCGCATCGTCTGAACCTCCTAAGTAAGCGTCGATGACCTCCTGGTTATTCTGGATCTCCTCCGGTGTGCCATGCGCGATGAGCTTTCCGAAATTCAGCACGTAGATGCGCTCCGAGATCTGCATGACGAGGTCCATGTGGTGCTCGATCATGAAGATGGACAGGTGGTACTGGTCGCGGATCTTCACGATGAAGTCGGTCAGCTCCTGGGTCTCCTGCGGGTTCATGCCAGCCGCCGGCTCATCGAGGAGCAGCAGCTCCGGCTTCGTCGCAAGTGCACGGGCGATTTCGAGACGGCGCTGAAGTCCGTACGGAAGGCTCGATGCGATATCATTCTTGTACTCATAGAGGCCCTGCTCGCGCAGAAGCTGCTCGGTCTCTGCCCGCATGCGCTCCTCTTCCTTCCGGTTCAGGCGCAGCGTCGCGCTGAAGACATTGTCCTTCGCACGGAGATGCTCGGCGATGAGGACATTATCGAAGACCGTCAGATTCGAGAAGAGACGGATGTTCTGGAAGGTCCGGGCAATGCCGAGCTTCGTGATGGCATCCGGGGCGTTGCCACGAAGATCGCGGCCGCCGAACTTCACGGCGCCGGAGGTCGGGGTATAGATCCCGGTGATGCAGTTGAAGGCCGTCGTCTTACCGGCACCGTTCGGGCCGATCAGGGCGACGATCTCGCCGCGGTTGACCTCGAGTGAGAGGCCATCGATCGCGCGTACGCCGCCGAACTGCATGACGACGTTCTCCATCTGGAGGACATTTTCTTTCATCTCATTCATACCTTCCCCCTCGCTTTCTTCACTTTTTTCTTACCGAGCCCCCGGAAGAAACCGAGGATTCCGTTCCAGCTGAATTCACTGGTGCCCATGAGACCGCGGGAGTAGAACAGTACGACCACCATCAGAAGGATGGAGAAGATAACCATTCGGAAGCCCGGACGAAACAGCGGGATGTTGATGCTGCCGATGTAGAGCGGCTCATCGAAGAAGCGGAGCAGCTCACGGCCGGCGGTCACGAGGAACGCACCCAGCACGGAACCGGTCACAGAGCCGATGCCGCCGATGACGACGATCAGCAGGATGTCGTAGGTGAGGGACACCTGGAAGGTCTTACTGTCGATGGAGCGCATGAACATCGCGAGCATGCCGCCACTGACGCCGGCGAAGAAGGAGGAAATCACGAAGCTGAGCTCCTTCGTCTTAAACAGGTTGATGCCCATCGCCTCGGCCGCGATCTCATCCTCGCGGACTGCCTTGAACATCCGCCCGAAGGACGAGTTGATCAGGAGTACCATGAGGCCAATGCAGACGACCGTAAGCGCAAGTACCTGGAATAAACTTGAGAAGCCCGGGATGGACTTGAGTCCATAGGAGCCGTTCGTGATGGTGTCGAGCTGCGGGGCCGAGATCAGCGCACGGATGATCTCCGCGAAGCCGAGGGTCGCGATCGCGAGGTAATCGGACTTCAGACGGAGCACCGGGATACCGATGAGCGCCGCGAAGGCCGCTGCCACGAGGCCGCCGAGGATCAGTGCCACGAGGATCGGTGCGTGCAGGTTTGCAATCGCCGGATGGATACCGGAGATGTAGTACACGGAGGCACGCTGGTCAACCGGGATTGTGAGGATGGCGGTCACATACGCACCGAGCGCCATGAAGCCGGCCTGGCCCAGGGAGAACAGACCCGTGAAGCCGTTCACGAGGTTCATGGACACGGCGACGACGGCGTAGATCATCGAACGCTCGACGATGGAAATCGCATAATTGTAGCTGTATTTGTTGGCGTCCAGGAAGGCGCAGGCCCCGAGGATCGCCGCGATCAGCAGGAGGCTCAGAATCGTGTTTCTGCGCTTCTCCGGCGTCATGTTTACCTTTGTTTTCATCGCTGCTTCCTCCTTATACCTTGTTCGTGGTCTTCTCACCGAAGAGTCCGGTCGGCCGCACGAGCAGCACGACGATCAGGATGACGAAGGTGAAGGCGTCCGAGAAGGTGGAGTAGCCCGCGGCGACGAGCGCCGTCTCACCGAGGCCGATCAGGAAACCGCCGACGACCGCACCCGGGATCGAGCCAATGCCTCCAAATACGGCGGCGACGAAGCACTTCATACCCGGCAGAGATCCGGAATACGGATACACGGTCATACGATCGGTGAAGTACAGGATGGAGCCGACCGCTGCAAGCAGGGAACCGATCGCGAAGGTCAGGGAAATCGTCTTATTGATGTCGATACCCATGAGGGACGCGGTCTCGTAATCCTTCGATACCGCACGCATCGCCATACCCATCTTCGTATGCTGGATCAGCGTGATGAGTAAGTATACGAGCACGAGTGTCAGCACCGGCGTCAGGAAGGTGACGAAGGAGGCCGACAGACCGCCGATCTGATATACATGCTTCAGCACCGGGATTTCCGGATAGCCCATCGGGAGCGCGGTGAAGAGATAGGTCGCGAGGTTCTGCAGCAGGTAGGACACGCCGATCGCGGAGATCATGACGGACATACGCGGAGCGGAACGGAGTGGCTTGTAGGCGACGCGCTCAATGCCTACACCGAGTGCGGTGGTGGTGATCAGTGTCACCGGAACGGCGATGTACCATGGCAGCGACGCCATGGCGAAGATCATGAAATAGCCGGCCATCATGAAGATATCTCCATGGGCGAAGTTGATCAGGCGCAGGATGCCGTAGACCATCGTGTAGCCGATGGCGATCAGTGCGTAGGCACCGCCGAGTGAGATACCTGTCAGACACTGCTGCAGGAAGGTTGTAAGAGACATAGGTTTTTCCCCTTTATAAATAGAATATGCAGGAAGGTGGTCCTTCCTGCACGGATCGGCTGCCGGCGAAGTGGCGACAGGCGCCACCGCCCGGAGCTGAATCTTTCATTAGTTCTGAACGGTTGTGGTGGTCAGGAACTCGAACTTACCGTCCTTTACGGTCTTGATGAAGGCCATATCCTTGTTTGCATCACCATTCTCATCGAAGCTGATGCCGGAGCCGGTAACACCGTCGAAGGAAACGCCCTTCAGGGCTTCCTTGATCGCCTCACCATCGGTGGACTGTGCCTTCTCGATCGCGTTGTACGCTGCGAGGTAAGCATCATAGCCGAGGGCGGAAACGGCCGGGATGACGTCGGACTGCTTGTTCGCGGTCAGATACTCCTTGAAGCCGGTGATGAAGGCCTTCGCCTCGTCGTTGGCCGGCTCGGACTCATCGAAGAAGGTCGAAAGAACGATGCCCTCTGCAGAGGAGCCTGCGTTCTCGATGATGGTGGAGTTCTCCCAGGTATCACCAGCGGCAATCAGGGACTCGATGCCGAGCTCACGCGCCTGCTTGATGATCAGCGGTGCCGTCGTGATGGAGGACGGTGCGAAGATGATGTCCGGGTTTGCTGCCTTGATGTTTGTCAGAACCGCCTTGAAATCGGTCTGGTTGGTCTGGAACTGCTCCTCGTCGACGATGGTGCCGCCGAGCTTCTCGAACGCGGTCTTGAAGAAGGAGCCTAAGCCGGAGGAGTAGTCATCGCCGAGCTGTGTCAGCACTGCTGCACTCTTGTAGCCGTTCTGGAATGCGTAGTTCGCCATAACGGTGCCCTGGAACGGATCGAGGAAGCAGACTCTGAAGTAGTAGTCATTGCCCTGGGTAACCTGCGGGTTCGTGCAGGATGCGCCGATCGCCGGGATCTTCGCGTCGGCGAAAATCTGGCCGGCTGCGATGGAAACACCGGAACCATAGGAACCGAGTACGACGCTGACCTTATCACCGACCAGCTTGTTGGCTGCGCTGACGGCCTCGGTCTTATCCGACTTATTATCGACCTCATCAAGCTCGATCGTGTACTCGGCATCGCCGATCTTCACGGTCTTATGGGTCTCGTTTGCATAACGCATGCCGAGGACCTCCTGGAATCCGCCACCGCCGTTCTCACCGGTCGTCGGCTCAAATACGCCGATCTTGATGACGTTTCCGCCGGACTTTCTGGAAGACGAACCGGCTGCCGGTGTCGAAGAAGCGCCACATGCCGCAAGTGAAGCGGTCATCGCTGCTGCAAGTCCAAGTGCTACGAGCTTTGCTGATTTCATAATCTCCTCCTCTGAAATGTCCGGATCGTTTCGGGATGAAGCGCCTCGTGAAGGGTACTTCACGGTATGCTCGCGGGCAGTGCCCACTCGAAATCTCCTGCTGGACATTTTTTGTTAATGTGTGCGGGTATCGCGGACGTTTGTCCGCATGTCTCGTACATTTGCTTTATTTTATCACTTCAGTGTACGAATGCAAGGGGAATTCTCACTAAAGTTTGATAAAATCCATTGTTTCATAGTCCCTGGTTATGGCTGGGATACAGCAAGGGAGCTGTCGCTTATGCGACAGCTCCCTTGCTGATGTTTTCTATATTGTCAACAAATACAATGCAAATTAGTTATAACTCAGTATTTTGCGAAAATCAACTATCTTCGGCGGCTACGGCTGCGGTTGCGGTTGCGCTCCGCGCGGACTGTGTGCGTGGCCTGGCGCTCGCGAAGCTGCTCGTCCTCCATGTGCGTGCGGGCACGCTGCTTCAGGCTGAGCTGAGAAAGTTCTTCCCTGTTGCCATACGACGCTTTCCGTTCGCGGCGTCGCTCGACGAGGGCGAGAAACTCTTCCTCGGACATTTCCATCTCGCGGAGACGCTGTGCGCGCTTCTCCTGCATGCGGCGGCTTAATTTCCGGTCATCATGAACGTTCTTCAGGCCGACGGCGGTGCCGGAGCCGAGGATGAAGAAGGCCATCACGCCGACGATGGTGAGGACGCTGACCGAGGTGGCGACGGCCACCTTCGTGCTGGTCGGGGTCTCATGCAGGATGACTTCGATGGTCGGCTCCTTCTGGATGAAGTAGCGGCCGACCGTCACGCCGTCTGCGAGGTACTCGATCTGTGCGATCGTATGCGTCGGAATCCCCGACGACGGAAGATTATAGTTCAGCTTATACGTGATGCCGTCCTGGCTCGAGCCCTTCGGCAGCGACAGCAGCACATCGCCCTCGACATGGATATCGGAGGCCTTACAGCTCTCATCGACGATGGTGTCCGCGACGAAGCGGTTCCGAAGCTCCTCACGATTAAAGAGCGCGTCTGAAACCGGCTGGTTCTCCGTCTGGTTGAAGCCGAGGTCGAGGAGCGCCTTCGTGTCGACGTAATGTGCCGGGTTTTTATCCTGCAGCACGACGGCCACCAGATGACGTCCATCCTGCTCTGCCATGGTGATCAGGGTGTTGCCGGCGAGCTTCGTATAGCCGGTCTTGCCGGCGATGACACGGGAGTCGGAATAGGCGGTGTCCTTCCGAAGCATCTTGTGCTCCATATAGACGGTCTTTCCACCCGGATTCTTAATCGTGCCCGCGAGCTTGTAGGACGCATGGGACTCGATCTCCAGGAAGTCCTTGTTCTTCATCGCTTCCGCACCAATCAGGGCCATGTCGTAGGCGCTGGTGTAGTGGTCCTCGGCATAGAGGCCGGACGGGTTTGCGAAGTGGCTGTCCTGGCAGCCGAGGCGTGTCGCCTCCGCATTCATCATGTCGGCGAAGGCCTCGCGGGACCCCGCCACATGGCAGGCGAGTGCATTGCCGCACTCATTCGCGGATTTCAGCAGCAGCGCGTAGAGACAGTCCCGTACCGTCAGGACATCACCCTCTTCGATCTGGGCATTCGACGACCCGGCGTCAACATTGTACACGTCATCATGGCTGAAGGTGACCTGCTCGTCGAGGTCACAGTGCTCCAGCACTACAAGTGCGGTCAGGACCTTCGTGATCGACGCCGGTGCCATCTTTTCGTGCATGTTCTTCTGGAACAGGACCGCCCCGGTGTCCGCGTCGAGGACGATGCCGGCGCCCGCGGTAAGCTCCGTGTACGGGAAGTTCCACGCGGCGTACGCGCGCATCGCGAGGAGCGGCGTCCCCAGGGTACATATGAGAAGGGTCATGAGGACGGCAGCGCACGCTCGGCGCCATCGCCCGTGATAGTGATAAAACATGAGATTTATTTCCTTTTTGCTAACAGATCAGTCGTCGAGTGCTTCGTTCAGCATCTCGGTTCCGGCGAGGACGAAGCGGACGCCGGCGATGATCGGGATCTCGGAGCCGTCGGCGCGGATCGCGGTGATGCGGTCGAGCTCGTCGTACGGGATCGTGATGTCGGTATGCACGGCGAAGTAAGCCTTCTCCGGCTCTGTCTTCCGGAGGATCGAGCAGCTGTTGTCCTTTGCGACGAGCTCCTTGCCATCCGGATTATAGAGCTGCATGTCCTCCATGAAGGAGTAGCAGGTGTCGCCGACCGCGAAGTGTGGGCCGGTCTTCTCTGCAATCAGAACTGTCTCTTATACACATCTGACGCTGCCGACGATCTACTCTGTGTA
>CALAOB010000124.1 GCA_937927445.1 uncultured Oribacterium sp.
CGGCCGCTGATGTCCCCCGCCACGAGGATGAGCGCCTCATCCATCGGCAGCGTCATGCTCGCATAGCGCCGGATTCCCTTCCGGTCGCCGAGCGCCTCCGACATCGCCTGCCCGAGCGTGATCCCGATGTCCTCCACACTGTGATGATCATCGACCCAGGTATCCCCCTCGCAGGTGAGATTCATCTGAATCCCCGAATGCCGGCTGAACAGCGTCATCATATGATCGAAGAACCCGATCCCCGTCTTGATCTCCGACTCCTTGCCATCCCCGTCGAGGTCCAGCCACAGCTGCACATCCGTCTCATTCGTCACCCGATTGATCTCTGCTACTCTCATACTTTACTCCCTGATTTCCCGGGACCGACCCGGACCGTATCTTAAGAATTTCGTAAGGGGGTCTGACCCCATTAAATTTTAATAAACTCAGAACCTGAGGATGTCCCGCACGGTCTCGATGAACTGCGCCATCTCCTCCTCGGAGCCGATGGTGATGCGGTTGAAGTTCGTGATCTTCGGGTCATCGAAGTGGCGCACCAGCACGCCGTTGTCCTTCAGGCGGAGGTAGAGTTCCTTCCCGGAGATCGCCGGACTCTCCGCGAAAAGGAAATTCGTCTGGCTCTCCAGCACATGGAAGCCGAGCTTCTCGAGCTCTGCCCGTGTCCATGCGCGGTTCGCACGGATCTTCGCGCAGTTCGTCTCGAAGTACGCCGTATCCCGGAGCGCCTCCACCGCACACTTCATCGAGATGCGGTTCACGTTGTACGGGTTGTTCGAGTTCCGCAGCGTCTCCATATCCTGAATCAGCGCCGCATCGCCGATCGCGAAGCCGACCCGCGCGCCCGCCATGCTACGGGACTTCGAGAAGGTCTGCGTCACGAGCAGGTTCTTATACTTCTTCGTCAGCGGCACCGCACTCAGCGCCTGGTCCGCGAAATCCACATAGGCCTCATCGATCATCACGACGTGGTCCGCATTCGCCTCACAGAGCCGCGCGATCGCGTCGAGTGAAGTCGGAATCCCGGTCGGCGCATTAGGATTCGGGATCACGATGTTCTTCCCGATGCCTGCATTGCCCCCGTCCGGCGTCGCCGGCCCGAGATAATCCGCGAGATCGACCGTGAAATCCGCCCGCAGCGGCTTCAGCTCGGTCGCCACCTGATTGAGCTGCGCGATGACCTTATAGAAGCTGTAGGTGATGTCCGGAAACGCGAAGCCGTCCTCGCCGAAGGCCATGAACGCGTAGTTCAGGCACTCATCCGAGCCGTTGCCAATGAATACATCAGACACATCCACCTGAAAGCTTTCGCTGAGCTGAGCCTTCAGCGGCTTCAGCTCCGGGTCCGAGTAGAGCCGGAGGTCCATCGCCTCGGAAGCATTGACCGCCGCGATCACGCCCGGCGCCGGCGGAAACGGCGACTCGTTCGTGTTTAACTTGATGTACTTCTTATCCTGCGGCTGCTCGCCCGGCGTGTACGGCGTCAGCGTACGATATGCACTGTTGAAAAATCTGGACATCTCGAACCTCCCGATGGTTTCCTATAAGTATACAACATGACCGAAAATCCCGATATAACAATTGATGATACGAGCCCTTCTCCGAGCGACTTCGCTGCGTCATCAAGCACTCGCCTGCGACCTGTCATCTCATGGAACGCAGTCCGCAACTGCTGCCAGTCCGGAATCTCCTTATTCGGCTTTACCACGGTAGCATGGTAAAGCGTTACAGTGAGATGATATAAGACGAAGCCGCACATGTCAAGAAAAAAATGAGGACCGGCGTACCCGCCGGTCCTCTCCTGCTCTGCACTGTTTCGACTCAATGCTGCGTCAGATGATATTTTTTCTTTTCCTCATACATCCTGTGGTCCGCGCGCTTCAGCATCTCCTCGATATCACGCTCTTCCGCCGCCCACTGATGGCCGACAGAAACGCTGACCTCCCGGCGTTTCATGTTCTCCCGAAGCTGCTCGATCTTCTCTGTAAAGGCGGTTTCCGAGATTCCCTCCTGGGCGATGACGAACTCATCTCCACCCACACGGAAGGTCTGTCCAGGAAATACATCCGTCAGCGCGTCGGCCGCAGCGCGAATCAGCTCGTCGCCCGCTTCATGGCCCTTTTCATCATTCATTTTCTTGAGGCCGTTCAGATCCATATAGGCCACGCCGACATCATGGAGGATCTTCCCTTCATTGGCCTCCAGTACCTGGATGTACTTATTTCGATTGTAAAGTCCGGTCAGCATGTCACGATAGCTCAGCGTCTCCAGGAGCTGCTGCCGCTCCTTTCGCTCCACGCTGTTGATGATGAAGTACTGGATGGACGACAGCAGCGTCGGATCATTGTAGTGATTCCGTGGATTATCCACGCCCAAAAATCCGATGATTTCATCCTGCTTTTTCAGCGGTACCGCCAGGAGACGGTCCACCTGCTGCTCCTGCAGCATATTATAGGACGCACTGCCCTTCTCCTGATCCAGCGTCGACATAAAGTAGGCTTCATTCTTCTCGAACGACGCCATCCATATCGAGATGACATCGATCGGGACATCCTGCAGGTTCTCGATCTGTGCGTTCACGCCCTCGCGGACATGCTCATAGGTATTTTTCAGCGCTTTTCCATCACGGATGGTCTCGAAAATGTAGCATCGATCTGCATCGAAGTACGCGTTGATGATACCGAGCAGCTCATTGATCGCCGCATCGGTATCTACATTGGCAGACAGCGCTTTGACACTCTGGTTCAGCGTCATCGATATACTGAGACGCTCCTCCACTTCAGCCTTTTTCTTCAGCAGCTGATACATCTCGAGGTTCTGTTCACTCATAGAGCCGATAAACAAAAAGGTCATCGTGAGCCCCGTGGCCATGTTGATCAGCTCCACACTATTGCAGAACAGCTGAACCGCCGCCGTCCCGGTCGTCAGTACGATAAACGATAGCAGGGAAAAGAAAACAATCTTCCGGAGCTTCTTTCGATACTGCAGCAGCAGTGACAGATCCATCATCAGCGACAGAGACGGAATCAGCAGCGACAGGAAGTAACATCTGCCCCTGTAATAAACATTGTCGGCGTCGAAATAATAGTAGAGATCCGAATACAGCGAAAGAATCACCAGCACCACACCGAGCAGGCACAGAAGCCCGGCGTACTGCACACGACGATCGCGTTTCCACGCGTCATCCGTAAACAGATAGCTGCATTCATACACATGGAAGAAGAATACGACCACATTCCGCAGTGCAAACGTCAAAAAGCTGCCCATACGTGCGGCAAAAAAGTTCAGAACGCCCGGATTCCCACGGAATAAGACAGCGATTGCGCTGTTAAACAGAAGCAGCGACGTAAACGCCTGCAAACAGAACAGACACTTTCTCCTCTTACTATCGAAATTATTACTCAGGTAGATGCACAGTGCCATCACCAGGCAGAAAATACAGCCACAGATCAGGATCTCAGCGTGCGACAGCGGACTTGAAAACATGTAGGTTCCTCTTTATTTTTCTTAAAAATATATCGTAAAAGCACGGATTTACGTGCTTCTACGATTCAATCTGCTACACAATCGCTGACATGATATAGTTGAAATCCGTGCATGTCAAGCTCCCGCTCCATAAACTCACGTCACTTCGTCGCCTGCGCGGCCTTCAGCAGCTCCATCTTCATCTGGTAGTACGCCGGACTCATGTCGAGGTAGTGCGTGTGCGGGTTCTCGAGTCGCTGCTCCTCCGGCCATATCTCCTGCTCAAGCTGCTGCTTTACGTAGCTCCGCACCGCCTCGATGGATGGGGACGGCTTCGTCCGCCGCCCGTCGACCATGACGGTCTCCTGCAGCTCGCGCACCGTGCAGTCCGTGAAGGCCATCGACTTCCAAGGCTTCTCCGGGTCCACATATGGGATCGGCTGCGACGGATCCGGCAGCTCGTCCGCCATCGTGATCAGATCCGCGACCGCGAAGCCATCCGGATTGTAGACACGCCATACGCGCTTCTGTCCCGGATTCGTGATCTTCTCGAAGGTCTCGGACACCTTGATCTTCGGGAAGCAGACCTTATCCTTATTCACCGCCACCAGCTTATACACCGCACCGAACACCGGATCGCTCTTCGCCGTGATCAGCCGCTCGCCGACACCGAAGGAATCGATGCGCGCGCCCTGCTCGAGCAGCGAGTGGATCGTAAACTCATCGAGGCTGTTCGACGCCACGATGATGCAGTCCTCGAGCCCCGCCGCGTCCAGCATCTTCCGCGCCTTCTTCGACAGGTACGCGAGGTCGCCGGAATCGAGCCGGATGCCCTTCAGGCGCTTGCCCCTCGGCATCAGCACCTCCTTCGCCACACGGATCGCATTCGGCACGCCGAACGCCAGCACATCGTAGGTGTCGACGAGCAGCACCGAATTATCCGGGTAGATCTCCGCGAAGCGCTTAAACGCCGTGTACTCGTCATCGTGGTACATCACCCAGCTGTGCGCCATCGTCCCGCTCACCGGGATACCGAACATCTCCCCGGCCAGCATCGTCGCCGTACTTGCGGCACCGCCAATGTAGGCGGCCCGGGCACCATACACCGCGGCGTCTACATTGTGCGCCCGACGCGCACCGAAGTCCGCCACCAGCCGGCCCTCTGCCGAACGAACGATGCGGTTCGTCTTCGTCGCGATGAGGGACTGATGATTCACCTGCGCGAGAATCGCCGTCTCCACCAGCTGCGCATCGATGAGCGGCGCCTCTACCGTGAGGATCGGCTCGTTCGGATACATGATGCTGCCCTCCGGCAGCGCCCGCACCGTGCCACGGAAGCGGAAATTCCGCAGCCACGCAAGGAAATCTTCCGCATAAATATGAAGCGACCGCAGGTAATCGATATCCGCATCATCGAAGTGCATCCCCTCGAGGTAGTCCAGCACCTGCTCGAGCCCCGCGAAGATCGCGAAGCCCGCCCCATCCGGATTCTTCCGGTAGAACACGTCGAAGGTCACCAGATCCTCCGCCCCCGGATCCTGAAAATAACCATTCGCCATCGTCATCTCATATAGATCCATCATCATGGAAATATTCCGCTGATCACTCTGATTCATGTTTCATCCTTTCTATGATGTTCCGTGATTACTCGTAGTTCCATTCTGCCCCGTTTTTTACTCATACTCTATCGCAAAGTGCCCCGTTTTTCATTTACTGCACGTTCACCTGGCAGCTCCGCATCACTTCGAGCGCCGCTTCATGCTTCTCCGTTGTCACGCCGGCGCAGCACTCTGCGTCCACGTACATCGGCAGCTCCGGCATCGTCGACTTGAGCATCAGCGCGTTCGGCACCACACAGATGTCCGTGCAGATACCGACCAGCTCGAGGGACTCCAGCTCGCCCCGCTCGTACGCCGCCTTCATATCCGCAACGAGCTCGAGACTGCCGAAGCACGGCTTATCATATACCTTGAGATTCTGCTCCACGCGGATTGCCTCCAGCTCCGGTACCAGCGCCCAGCCCTCCGTGCCGCGGATACAGTGTGGCACCGGAAGCATCCGGCCCTCCTGCGTCTCCATGTAATCCGCCTCGTGCGTATCCCGCGTCATCAGGATCTCCCCATCGAACGCCTCCACCTTCTCGATGAGCCGCGGCAGCATCGCCTGTGCCTCCTTCGTGCCCAGACTCCCCGTCACGAAATCATTCTGTACATCGATCACAACCAGTTTCTTCCTGCTCTGCATAGCTTTATCCTCCCTGACATTCACTTCCTTTCACATCCGTGATGTTCCGTGATTACTCATAGCTCCATTCTACCCGAAGATGCGAAAGAAGCAAAGCTCGCCAAGATGGTTTCTCTGAACAGTCACCTACATACTGCCCCGTTTTAGAGCTATAAAATCCGGCTTTTTGCCCCGTTTTCAGTCTTTCATCTGAATCTACATTAACAGCTATAAGCCGCACTTTTATAACAGCCTCAGCTTATTCACAAATTCCTCTGTGTTCACCACTACTCCTGCGGATTCATCCGTCAGGAGTCCATCATCTGTTAAAAGCTGTGTATCCAGTACCGATTTGATTGACACAGCAATGCTCACACAAGAAGCGATTGTTTTTCTGGATTCAACGGTATAACAGCTGTAGTCATATCCTTCATTCTTTACGATATCTTCCATCTTATAGATATACGGTAGGAAATAAGTATCCAGTCTTGCCAGCAGATTATAAAACATATAGGTTCTACGGCGAATGGCCTCGCACTGTTTAGATGCTGTATCCATCTGTTCAGCAAGCTGCACCGCTTCCAGTTGATTGATTTTTGCCTGGTCAAGATTCTTATCTGCTGCTTTTCCTGCTACCAGCCCCATCACAAGTAGTGCTGGACCTGCAACGAGACCACCCAATACCATTGCACCGCCTGCCATGCCCCATCCACCGGCGGCCAGAGAGCCTCCACCAAAGAACGCAAGTGTGGCATTTGTGGCTGCCGCCCCACTAAGCGATGCAATCGCCGTTCCTGTCGAGGCACAGGCCAGTGCCTGTACTGCACCGTATGCTCCGAAAGCGGCCAATGCTCCACCTGCCGTTCCGGCCACACCGCCACCTGCAAGCGGAATAGCAAAATTACAAAGATTTCTGAGTTCTACAAAATCTTTACTGTCGATATGGAACTTACTCAATTCGTTTAAACCGTCCGTCTCGCGGAAGTCTACATTTTTCAGCTTTGTAAAGGTATCCAGAAACTGCGTCATATTCTCATTCAGCAAGAATACCTTTTCCTCACCGAGCTCCTTCAATGCTGCACTGCAGCTTAACCGCTGCGTGTTAAGCATCTCAGTGGATTCCTCAACAACCTGGTTCGCTGATTTATTTATTTGATTCGCAGTATGTGCATCTATACCGGCTTTTACTGCTTTACCTGCACCTACAGAGCCGGTCGCTGCCGCAATTCCTATAAATACTAAAGGCAATGGCATCTTCTATACCTCTCTTAAAGCATAACCAAGACTTTCGCCGCAAGCAGAATGTCTGCTCGGCGCTTCTCAAGCTCTTTTACCTGTTTTTCAATGGCAAGATAAGTCCTGTCTGTCCCCTTGATCCATGTGATTTCCTTTTCAATATCGCTAATAGTTAATACACTGCTTTCCATCTCCAGAAAGACATCCTTTGCAATGTTCA
Organism: uncultured Oribacterium sp.; assembly: GCA_937927445.1. GTDB lineage: Bacteria > Bacillota > Clostridia > Lachnospirales > Lachnospiraceae > Oribacterium. The sequence goes on from CALAOB010000124.1 coordinate 7,142, forward strand.
GCTTCTGAACGATATCCTTAAGGATATTATGCTCTTCCTCACCATACTCTCGATCACTATTTGCAATAGTCAGCAGGTCCCAAAGCAGGAGCTTCGGTGTTACATAACCATTTTTCGAGACCTGTTCTTCGGATAAAGCCGTTTCAATTCCATTCTTGATTGCATCATAATAATCACTCGTACCAGTGGTTTTATCCATCTGGGCCTCGCACTCTTTTATGAGCGTTTCTTTATGCGCTTCAAAATCCGGATCCAGTTCCATGCCAATCAGATTGAACTTTTCCTCTTCATCTGCTGTAATCTTCCTGTCAATCGCCATCAGATAGTAAAAGATTTTAACTGCATTCTGTGGAGCGATCAGCACCATATCTGTTGCTTCAACAGCCGTTTTTTCCGCGGTGGCTTTCTTTTCAGCTTTCTTTTCAGCAATATCTGCTTTTGTTTGCTCTGCAGCACTTTTTACAGATGCTGAGATCCTGTCCGCTTCTCTCTTTGTTGCATCCTTTAAAGTTTTTGCTCCAGACTCAGCTTTTTCAGCACCGATCTCCACTGCTGTGGCAGCTTTTTCTGTTGCCTTCTTTGCCACATCACCAGTTTTTTTCAAAATGTCGCTTAAATAGAGTTTTGCCATAACCGCCTCCTACAAAATCAATGCCTCGTCCGAGTCCATGAGATCATCAAATTCCTTCTGTGACGCAAATTGTGGCTTTCTACCGAGTACTCTTTGAATAACGACATTTCCCCTGATTACAAGGTCAGCATCTCCACTTTTCATGCCCTGATTCATATAGTCAAAGCCTGTCAGGAATTCTTCGATATCCTCTGCAAGGTAATTCGATACCCGTTCCTCAAGAGCCGTCCGGTATGCCGAGAAACGTTCAATCACAGCTGCTGTCTTTGCATTCGTGAGAATAAGTTTCTCACGAATCAGTTGTGCTTCTTTCTGCTCATTTGACACTTCCTTTACGATAGCGAGCGTAGCTCTTCCTGCTCCGACATAATTGAATCTCGATACAAAGATACCGGAAAACATAACCCAGTTTCCACAGGATTCAATCGCTGCATGTACAGCAGCATCTGCAGTATCTGCCATGGTGAATGTCATGCTGGATATCATCAGCATTCTGTCAATCACACGATTGCCGAATGGCATCGTACTTTTCCAATCAATATCTTTCAGGTTGTTATGCTCACCTGTCTCAAGCCCCAGCCTGCTTACAAAGAAAAGAATTCTTGTATAAATTTCATTAAAGATCACCGGAACGCTTTGTTTACCCAGTTCCTTGTACAGGCAGAGTTCATGACGTAAATCCAACTTCTGATTTTCATACAGGTCATTTATGAATGCCGGGAGTCCTGAGTCCTTCAGAATGGGAAGACCTGCCACTTCATACAGGAATGATACAAACACCCCCGGTATTCCCATGCCTCCATCGGCAGTATTCCTGGAACCGCCCATGTCACTTACAAGATGTCCGAACCACTTGTCCGCACACTTGGCGATTTCAAGAAGCAGCGGTGTTGATGCAGCAAAGTGAGCGATCCCCCGAAGTGCCTTTGGAATCTCCTCTCCAGTCGCTTCATGATAAGACTTTTCTCCCAGCGTCACCAGCCAGTTCAAGACCCCGGTAATAACAGCTGGTGTCAATGTTTCTACAATATCTCTTGCATCTGTTTTAACCAGTGTAAAATGCCATTCACCCTCTTTGTTTACGAAAGTGCCGATTCTCAGAAGCTGAACAATAATCGAAGACAGCAGCCCTACCGGCGTCGGATGATGCGCAAGATCCGCCAGATGATGATTTCTGGCAGATACGCCGATTCCAGCGCCCTTCCAGACATCATCCTGTGGCACCGAGAATTTCTTCTCCAGATCACTGATACATTTCTTCAAACGGTCTCCTCCCAGGCCTCTGGCATGGGCATATTCCTGTATGAAATTGTTAACCTGCTGATGTGAAAGCGCCAGACTTCTTCCATCAAATGTCGCTGCTCCGACAAAGGTCGAATCAATACCCCCCGCATAGAGTCCGCTGATTATTCCCAGCGCATAGTCCGCTTTATATCCATCAAAGGTATATCTCTCCAGCTGCTTATCTATCTGTGCAAGTGCTGCATCAATCTGTGCCTCCGAAGGCTGCACTGTGCTGTTTACCGGAGTCATTCCGGAGTCCACCTTGCATGTAATCTCCGCAGCTACAATTTCTTCCTCTGCCAGGTCAGAATGCTTTGCCATAGCCTGCTGATAGGTTCCATTCAGGATACTCTTGAAGTAGTCCGTTTTTGACCATTCACAGCATTCATACACTCGCGTTGCCAGAAGCGGATGGGAATCACCACTGACTACCATCTGCTCGATGGCCTTATTATCTCTGGTATCATTCACGAATGTGTGAAGATCCACTGCCTGCTTTATAAATTCTTCCCGGTTGATGTTGTCATAGCCATGAATTCGGATTAAAGCGTCTACCATCGTCTCTGATTTTCCATCACAGAGAATCGCTGCTCGATCCGCAGACAGCTCACTGCATCGATTCCAGAACAAAAAAGCATTCACAAGTCCCGGCGTAATAAAGCGGCGAACTGCACTCATATATCCGAAAGGACTTTCATTTAATCTGGCAATCACGTTCGCCACGATGGAATGATACAGATAATGTTTGCAGGCGATATGTCCGCACTCATGTGCGAGTACACTGGCAATCTGAGCCGATGAAAGATGACTGACCAGACTAGACGTTACATAAATACATGGATTGCTCGTTCCCATCGTCGCCGCATTCATTTCCTCGTTCTTAACGTAATACAGCTCCGGAACCGCAATTCCCAGCTTATCGCATATTGGCGGTAACAGCTTGTAGATTTCCGGCATCTGATTCTCACTCCAAAATTGAAATTCGAAATGCTACTCCTCTAATCGCAAGTTGCATTTAGTCT
>CALAOB010000125.1 GCA_937927445.1 uncultured Oribacterium sp.
ACCTTCGCCACGCGGGTGTGCTCCAGTGCGCCTGCCGAGCTCTTTGCGACGGTCACCAATATCGGCCAGACCATCGAGGAGCTGAAGAAGGAAGGCATGTGGTTCGTCTGTGCGGATATGGACGGCGAGCTCATGTATAAGCTGAATCTGAAGGGCTCGATCGGACTCGTCATCGGCAACGAGGGCGAGGGCGTTTCCCGTCTCGTGAAGGAGAAGTGCGACATGGTCGCCTCCATCCCGATGAAGGGCGACATCGACTCCCTGAACGCCTCCGTCGCCTGCGGCGTGCTCGCGTACGAAATCGTACGGCAGCGACTGAACTGACGGAAGGTGGGCTGATGGAGACATTGGCCAAATATAAGCGAATAGGAAGAACATGGCAGGGAATCGCAGGCGGACGCCGGATTCCCTGTTCTGGATGATGGAGGAAATATGGAAATTTCAGGACGCACGAAAATGATCTGTCTGCTCGGCAGCCCGGTGGCGCACAGCATGTCCCCGGCGATGCATAACGAGGCCTTCGCGGAGCTCGGACTCGACTACCGTTACCTCGCCTTCGATGTGAAGGAGGGGGAGCTCGCCGGCGTGATGGACAGCTTCCGGAAGATGGGCGTGCGCGGCTTCAACCTCACGATGCCGCTGAAGACCGAGGCCGTCGCGCTCTGTGACCGGCTGAGCCCGGCAGCGGAGATCGCCGGATCGGTCAATACGGTCGTTTTCGAGGAAGATGGCACGACGACGGGGCACACCACGGACGGTATCGGCTTCACGGAGTCGGCACGTCAGGAAGGCGTCGATTTCCGCGGACAGAAGGTGACGCTCCTCGGCACCGGTGGGGCCGGCATCGCTATCCTCGTGCAGCTCGCCCTCGATGGTGCCCGCGCGGTAGCCGTCTTCGAGCGCGCCGGCAGCCGCTTCCACGAGCGCACCGCCCGCGTCGTTTCCGAGCTCAACGCGCGTACGAGCTGTCATGTCACGGTCTATGACTATGATGATGCCGTGATGCAGCAGCAGATCGCGGAGTCCTGTCTCCTCATCAACGCGACGAATGTCGGCATGGCACCGCACACCGATGCCTGCATCATCCCGGATCCGTCTTGGCTCACGAAGCGGGCGAGGGTAGCCTGCGGTGATATGCAGACCTCGGATGCGCCTGCTGCCCAGAGAGAGGCCCCGGCAGCCGATACGACTGCCGCACAGGAGGTGCAGACAGTGGCACCGCTGGTCGTCGCCGACGTCATCTATAATCCGCGGAAGACGAAGCTTCTCGAGATGGCAGAGGCCTGCGGCCTCAAGTCCTTCAACGGCATCAACATGCTGCTGTACCAGGGCGCAGCTGCCTTCGAGCTCTGGACCGGCGAGAAGATGCCGACGGAGAAGATCAAGGCGAAGTTTTTTCAGAAAAAGTAAATTCGAGGTTGACAGAGCAGGGCCTCCATGATAAAGTATAGAAGTTCTCGAGAGGGAACGGAATGCTGGCATAGCACAGTCGGTAGTGCGTCGCATTGGTAGTGCGGAGGTCACCGGTCCGATTCCGGTTGCCAGCTTTCTTTATAGGGTGAGATAAGCACCTAAAGGAAAGCCCGGAAATGGCGTAAAGTCGTCATTTCCGGGCTTTTTCTGTATGTTCATCCATCGATGTTACATAACGGTGTATTCACACTGGATGAACGTTTACAGCATGAAAAGTTGGGGCGAAAGCGTGATTTTTGTGGGGCGGAAAAATACGCACGACTTTTATGTAAACTCTCATATTTATTTCAAAGGAGAGTTTAGATATGAGAACGAAAAAAGTAAACTTACGCCGTCAACGTCAGTCAAGGGGCTTGACGTCTACAAGATAATACAGTATCATATCATCAACAGAACCCACCACGCCTCTGATTACCATGCGCAACCCGGTGGGACTTTTTTATTTGTGGAGATTTTTATGTTGCAATATCCTAAGCGAATTTTAACAATAGCACAGCAAGTACAATCTTATGTTGATGCTGGGATGGTAATTACTTCTCGTGTGGATGTAGAAAATGCGTTAAGGTCAATTGGCTTTTATCGTTTGCGTGGATACTCTTTTCATTTGTATGATAATGATACAAAGAAGTATGTTTCAGGAACCAGATTTGAAGATATTTTAAAACTCTATCATTTTGATCAAGAACTATCCGTTTTGGTTTTTTCTATGATTTCCAAGATTGAAGTATCTTTGAGAGTACGTTTAGTGGAAGCGCTGCTTATTCATGGAGATTCACTTGTTTTGCAAGATTCATCGATATATAGAGACAAAAAGCTTTATTGGCAAAACATGTCAACCATTGCATCAGAGATTGCACGATCTAATGATGTGTTCATCAAACATAATTTTGATAATCATGATGGAGAAGTTCCTGTTTGGGCTGCTGTTGAGGTCATTTCATTTGGCACATTATCAAAGATAATTAAGAATTTAAAGACAGGTGCAGGAAGTTCGTATTCAATATTGGCAGCAAATTACCAGTATAGATCACAAAAGGGAAATTTGGTAAATCCATCTCAGAAGATGTTGTCCTCTTGGATACAGGGTGTTTCGATATTACGTAATATGTGTGCTCACAATTCAAGAATATACAATCGGACTATTCATACAACGCCGGAAATTCTTGATGTTGATAAAATCATGCCATTACCTGCACATAATGGATTGTATCAAAGCTTACTGGCAATGAAATATTTGAAGCCATCTGATGAGGAATGGACATCGTTTGTAGATGAATTTGATAAGCTGATTCAAAAGAACAATAGTATAATCAGTATTACAGCAATGAATCTCCCAGCAGATTGGAAAGCACATTTAAGTGTGTGAACCATCCGTATATAAAATTTTGTTAAGCACAAGAGACTACAGGAAATACGTGGTCTCTTTTTTCTTTTTTTGAGCTATCTGCCAGTACTGTTATTGTTCGACTAACGGATTATAATAAGGAGGTTAGAATTTGGTACGAACTTCCTTTTGAAGAGGTGAGGATATGGGCTTTTTATCAACTACACAAGCTTCTAAAAAATGGGGGATATCTCCACGTAGAATTCAGATTTTATGCTCGGAAGGACGTATTCCGGGCGTTTTTCGAATTGGCAACACCTGGGCAATTCCGGAAGATGCGGAGAAGCCGAAAGACGCGCGTATTAAGAGCGGAAAATATATAAAGGATGAAAGCGAGATTTGACATGGGAGAACTGAAATATAAGGCATCGCTTACCCGGGAACAGTTTTTGTTTTACGAGACAAGAATCGTTGCCAGACTGATGCTCCAGGGCAAATCCGAAGTATCTGCAGGCGGTACTCCTTTACATGCCGGACTACGTTCATGAGCCCGAGGGCATTGAAGAGCTGATGCCATGGTCAGATAAGGTGAAGAAACTCTGTGCCATAGACACGAAGGCAACTATCGAAGACAAGGATGGAAATCCAAAGATCTCACGGTAGTCAGTTAGCGCGCTCAGCTAACACTGAGCGCTTACATTACAGGCAGGTTTTTCTAGGCCTTTTCGATGGTTTGGTAGAGCGAGTAGTACTGGTTTTAACGTTTAGAGCCGATATCTGAAAAATAATTACTATAATATTTCTTTAATTCCCTCGATAGGTATACGATCGCTGGGTTCTCCTTCAGTTCTGACCGTACCAGCATCATATGGACACGCTCGAGCTTTGGTTCGAGTGAAAAATACAGAATGCCATTCATGCTTTTGATGTTGTTCTTCGGGATGAAGCCCACACCCATATTTTCATAGATGAGCCCAAGGATGGTCTGGGTATTGGAGGCCGTGCCGGCAACCCTCGGAGAGAAATCACTGTCTGCGAAAAACTGATCGACCAGAATACGGATACAGCTTCTTGGGTACTGCATGATAAACGGGTAGGTTCCGAATAATTTCCGCAGGGAGGACGGCGTGAGCGTCGGCAGCTTTTTTCGATGCTTTTTTAAGAGTGCTTCACAGGCAGAGAGGGTACTCGGCGCAGTAAACAGAATCTCTTCTTTATACATCACGAAGGATGGTTCACGATAGCAGTTTTCTCCAGGAGCGGTGATGAGAACCGCATCCAGGGTGCCGTGATCGAGACTGTAGATGGCGATATCGAGATTATCACAATTGATGATCGACACATGCACACCCGGATATATTTTATGCAGCTCCGGGAGGATGGCATGCAGCATGTCGATGGCGACCGAAGAAGTGGTACCGATCTGAAGAACCAGCGGTTTCGATAATTCGGCGATTTTCCTGCGGAAGGTCGTCGTCATCTCCTGTACCTGGGTGGCATACTCAATATAGATTTTTCCGGCTTCCGTCGGCACATATTTTCCATGCTCCCGTGTAAACAGCTTCGTGCCCAGCTCCGCTTCTTCATTTTTTAAAAACTGGCTCAGATTGGACTGCGAAACGTAGAGCTCCTTCGCTGCCCGGGTCATCGATCCGGTTTTATATAAGGCGATCATATATTCTAAAGATTTACTATTCATGCATCTCACCACTTCGAATTGTGCAGTTTTCACATTAAATCAGAAAAAATATCTTAATTTATGAAAATCAGAATAATCATGCACTAATATTCAAATGAATGACTGTGCATAATGCACATGAAAATCCGTGATACGGAAACAGCGAAACGTATTTCACTTTCAAAGATTATAAACTCATACAAATATAAGTTCAACTTATATCTTGCTTTAAACTCGTGAATTGGACTTCATTTCACAAAAATATTAATCTCTATGTACAAAAGATTTCAAGGAGGCAGTTATGGGAAAATTCATTTTAAAAAGAACAGGACAGACGATGATCGTGCTGTTTATCGTGTCCGTATTTGTTTTCCTGATGGTCTCATTTCTTCCAGGAGATCCGGTATACGCGATGCTGGGAGGTGAGATTTCACAGGAAACGTATAATCGCTGGTATTATGAGCTGGGTCTCGATCAGCCACTTCTCATCCGCTATTTCCTGTGGATATCGAAAGCGGTCACAGGTAACTTCGGAACCTCCGCAAGCCAGCATATGGCGGTCATCGAGGTCATCGCGCAGCGACTTCCGGTCACCTTATATCTTTCCTTACTCGCCTTTTTCGTGAGTATCCCGACCGGAATTGCCCTAGGTGTGCTCGCAGCGATTAATCGAGGGAAAAAAATCGATGGCGCACTGACCACCTTTGCAAACGTCTGCAGCTGCCTTCCACAGTTTTTCCTTTCCGTCCTTTTCTTATATCTGTTTTCGATGAAGATGCACTGGCTTCCATCCTTCGGTTTTACCTGGCCGTGGGTGGACCTCGGAAAGAGCATACAGCAGACGATCATGCCGCTCCTGTGTCTGGCGATCGGAGGTGTAGCATCGATCTGCCGACAGACGAGATCGAGCATGCTCGAAGTCATCGGACAGGATTATATCCGCACAGCCAGATCGAAAGGCCTGAAGCCGGATAAGATCATTACAGTCCATGCACTGAAGAATGCGCTGATCCCGGTCATCACCCTGATGGGTCTCCGACTGGGCGGTATGATCGGCGGTTCGATGTTTGTAGAATCGGTGTTCAATATTTCCGGCATGGGAACCTTACTGGTATCGGCCATTCGTGCTCAGGATATCCCACTGATTCAGGCCTGCGTTCTTCTGATTGCTGTTGTTGCATGTGTCGTCAATATCATCACAGACATCGTTTATGCAGCAGTAGATCCTCGTATTAAAGTATAAGAAAGGAAACGGCAATGAATATGAAATCCGATGCGGAGCTTCAGAAAGAGCTGAAGGAATATAAAAAAGAGAAGTTCAGAAAGTTTCTGAAGGTCCTGTTTAAAAGAAAGATGGTGCTGATCAGTGCGATCGGTCTCGTCCTCTTCATCTGTATGGCGGTATTTGCACCCATCATTTCACCGTATGATCCGAATGCGCAGAGCCTGATGGATACACTGAAGGGCCCGAGCGCCAAGTATCTTTTAGGAACCGATAATTATGGCCGTGATATTCTGAGTCGTATCTTCTATGGTGCCAGAGTTTCCCTGACAGTAGGCGTTGCAGCGGTTCTGGTTGCCTGTGCCATCGGTACCTTCTTCGGCATGGTCGCCGGCTTCTTCGGTGGCTGGGTCGATGACGTGATCAACCGTATCAGCGAAGCGATCCGTGCGATTCCGCAGATCGTACTGGCGATGTCCCTGTGTGCCGTATTTGGCGGTGGCATCTTAAATCTCTCGATCATTCTGGGTATTTCGAATATCGCGGTATACATCCGAATGATGAGAGGACAGGTCCTCTCGATCAAGCAGCAGGACTATATCATGGCAGCGAAGCTTCAGGGAAACAGCAGTATGGGCATCATGATGAAGCACATCCTGCCGAACTGTATCTCGCCGATCATCGTTCAGATGACCCTGCAGGTCGGACAGACGATTCTTTCAGAGGCCGGTCTCAGCTTCCTGGGTCTGGGCATCAGCGCACCGACCGCTTCCTGGGGAAGCATCGTAAGTGACGGACGTATGTATCTTCTGCAGAATCCGATGTTCTCACTGGCCCCGGGCGTCTGCATCGCACTGCTGGTGGTGTTCTTAAATACCGTAGGTGATGGTGTCAGAGATGCACTGGACCCGAGAATGCGCGGACGATTATAATCCGATCTTTTATCAGATATCGTGGAGTGCAAAGGAGATCGTAAGATGAAACATTTGTTGGAAGTTAAAAATCTCGTCACCTGTTTTCATACAGAGGATGGCGTAGTTACAGCGGTGGATGGGGTTTCCCTTCACATCAATCGTGGCGAAATCGTGGGTCTGGTCGGAGAATCCGGATCAGGTAAATCCATCACCATGATGAGCATACAGCAGTTAATCAGTCCACCAGGATTTGTGAAATCCGGAGAAGTGTATCTCGATGGAGAGGAAGGAAATCTTCTGGACTGTCCGTCAAATTCAGAGAAGATGCGATCGATCCGTGGCGGAAGGATCGGCATGATTTTCCAGGAGCCGATGACCTCCCTGAATCCGGTGCTCACCATAGGCTATCAGATCCAGGAGAATATTCTGCAGCATACTGATCTGTCGAAGGAAGAGGCCAGGAAACGCACGATCGAGATGCTGAAGATGGTCAAGATTCCGGACGCGGAGCAGCGATTCGATGATTATCCGCAGCAGTTCTCCGGCGGTATGCGACAGCGTATCATGATCGCGATGGCCATGTCTGCCAACCCGGACATCCTGATCGCAGATGAAGCGACGACCGCGCTGGATGTGACGACCCAGGCGCAGATCCTCGAGATCATCCGAAATATAGCGAAAGAGACCGATACCGCGGTCATCATGGTTACCCATAACCTGGGCATCGTCGCCCGATTTGCAGAGCGGATTTATGTCATGTACTCCGGCAGAGTGATGGAGACCTCCTCCGCAAGAGGCATCTTTAAGGAGTCGAAGCATCCATATACGAGAGCACTGATGCGTGCCATCCCGCGACTCGATGATCCGAAGGAGAGGGTACTGATCCCGATCGATGGGTTACCACCGATGCCGGCGAAGCGACCGGTGTACTGTCCATTCTATGATCGCTGTGAGTACCGTTCCGACGCATGCAAAGAGAGAAAGATGCCGGATCTGCAGGAAATCGTGCCGGGCCACTTCAGTGCCTGCTGGCTGACCCATGAGGAGCTGGATACAAAGGAAATCGAAGTGCTCAGTAAGCCGCAGAAAGCGACGCCGATCAAGCACATCAAAGAGGAAAACGTGCTGGAAGTTTCCGATGTGAAAAAGTATTTCCCGATTTACAAGGGCATTATGAAAAAGCACGTCGGAGATGTGAAAGCCATCGAGGACATCACATACAATCTCCGAAAGGGAGAGACGCTGGGCATCGTCGGTGAATCCGGATGCGGCAAAACGACGATGGCGCGAAGTGTGATGCGCGTGTATAAGCCAGATGAAGGATCCATCCGCTTCAACGGTGTCGATATCGCGAAATTCACGGATAAGCAGCTGGCTCCGTATCGGAGCAAAATTGCCATGATCTTCCAGGATCCGTTCTCTTCACTGGATCCACGTCAGACGGCCGGTTCCATCGTGGAAGAGTCGCTGATCATCAACCACTCCTGTAAGGATGCCGCAGAACGGAAGAAAAGAGTCGATGAACTCTTCCGTCTCGTCGGTCTGGATCCGGCACTGAAGGAAAGAGTACCGCATGAGTTTTCAGGAGGCCAGCGACAGAGACTGGGCATCGCGCGAGCGCTCAGCTCGGATCCGGATGTGATCATCTGTGATGAGCCGATCTCAGCCCTGGATGTATCGATTCAGGCACAGATCATCAACCTCCTCGAAGAGATCCAGTCCCAGCTTGGCGTAAGTTATCTCTTCATCGCCCATGATCTCGCGGTGGTAAAACACATCAGCGATCGCGTTCTCGTGATGTACCTGGGAAGAGTGGTGGAGATTGCGGACTGCGATGATCTGTACAGGAACCCGCTGCATCCATATACGCAGGCGCTCTTATCTGCGGTTCCGGAGGCAGATCCGGATGTCGAAGCCCAGAAAGAAGCCGTTCCGCTGGAAGGCGAGGTGCCAAGCATCATCCATCGGCCAGAAGGCTGTCCGTTCCATAATCGCTGTAAGCATTGCTTCGAGCGATGCACGAAAGAAGTACCTAAGTTATCCTTTGTGGATCAGACCCATCAGGTGGCCTGCTTCTTACACGAGGGTAATGAAAGATAAATATTAAGGAGGATTCATATGTTTAAGAAAAAAATCGTAAGAGTGATGAGTGCAGTGATGACCGCTGCGCTGATGGCGACCGGTATGACCGCCTGCAGTGGCACGAGCACACCGCCGACACAACAGGCAGGCGAAAATGCAGCCGCTGCTGATGCAAAGAAGGAGAACACAGATGGTACTGCAGCCGCTGTTTCCACCGCAAGTGGGGATAACACCGTTACGATCTGTTATCCGGATACGCTGACCACCTGCTTCCTGCCATTTTCATCTTCCACCGGTGATCGTTTCTCCGTAGCACCGGCCATCGAGTCTCTGGGTCGCCCAGATGCAGAGGGAAACATGCAGCCGTGGCTGGCCGACAGCTTTACGACGGATCCGGAGAATCTGACAGTGACGATCAAGCTGAAGGAAGGGATCAAGTTCTCGGACGGAACCGACTTCAACGCCGATGCAGTTCTCTGGAACTTCGACAAGATGAAGGAAGGCGGAAAGGAATCCGAGCTCGGAAATCCGGAATCCTATGAAAAGACCGATGATTATACCATAACGGTAAAGTACAGTGCGTGGGCCAACAACTGGGAGACCGTACTGGGTGAAGTATATATTTACGATCCGAAGGCCTTCGAGGATAATGGCGAAGACTGGGCGTCCATCCATGCAGTTGGAACCGGTCCGTACGTGATGACGGAATATATTCCGGAAGATCATATTTCGTTCGTGAAGAACGACAATTACTGGCAGGAAGGAAAGCCATATCTCGATGGCGTGGAGATCGTCTTCATGACGGATATCACGACACAGCAGGCAGCCTTCATGAACGGCGAGGTCGATCTTCTTTCGACCAATGATGCAACCCTGACACAGACCTTAATCTCCCAGGGATTTGAGAGCATCGCAGCGCAGGCACCGGACCTTGGTTCGATCAAGTACTTCATGTTTGCATCCGGTGATGCAGAGTCTCCATTCCACGATGAAGCCGTTCGTAAGGCCGTTCTTCACAGCATTGACTGGGATGGTTATGTTCAGTCCTTAACCGGCGGACTCGGTATCAAGGTGACACAGTTCGGTGTTCCGGGCGCATGGTCCTATGACGATACCGTAAGCCTTCCAGAGTACAATGTAGAGGAGGCGAAGAAGGAACTCGCCGATGCGGGTTATCCGAATGGCTTTAATACCGTCATCTCCACTATCTCCAACAACAATAACATCGCGACACTGCTTCAGGCATCTCTGAAGGAAATCGGGATCACTGCAGAGATCAAGGTGATGGAAACCTCAGATTTCAATTCTCAGAAGAAGGCAGGTACCTATGATTAGCGCCTATTAGGAAAACACACTGTCAAAGGGGTTTGTAGCGGGGGTTAGCCCGCTA
>CALAOB010000126.1 GCA_937927445.1 uncultured Oribacterium sp.
GTACCTGCCGGACGCTGACCCGGTCTCTGCTGACCATTGCGGTCGCCGAATGGACGGCTGCCCTGCGGACGATCACCGCTTCTCTGGCCGTTACGATCGCCGAACGGTCTCTGCTGACCATTGCGATCCCCGAAGGAACGGCCACCCTGTGGACGATCACCGCTTCTCTGACCGTTACGGTCACCGAAGGAGCGTGTTCCCTGCGGACGATCACCGAAGCTGCGGCCACCCTGTGGGCGCTCTGCCGGACGTGCCGGGCGCTCTGCGGCTGGCTTCGCCTGCGCTTCCTTCGCATGCTCTGCGAGGGCCTTCGCGGCTGCGGCTGCCTTTGCAGCTTCTTCCGCCGCCTTACGTGCGGCCTCTTCCTCTGCTGCCTTCCGTGCCGCCTCTGCTCTCGCCTCCTCTGCCTCCTGCCGCTTCTGGATCTCATTGAGCTCCTTCAGCGGTGTTACACGTGCGGTTCCAGGTGGCAGCGGACGACCATTCGGGCTGGCCTTCCGTGCCGGCTTCTCTGCCTCCTGCGACTTCCGTGCGCCCTGAGATGCAGCGGCGCCGAACTTCGAGCCCAGTGGGCGATTTTTATGATTTGCGGAATTCTGCGAATGGAAAACAACAGCAAGTTTCTTTTTCTTAGGCGCATCTCCTGCCTTCGACTTATCCTTACTTCCTTCCCTGCTGTTCATTCCCAAATCTTTCTGGTTATCATCTGACATTCACATTACCTCCGTCAATATATTTGATCATCGCCTGGGCGAAGCCCTGATCTTCAATGCTTATCGACGATCGTTCGGATCGTCCCAGCTGGTGCCCCAGCGTTTCCTTGGTGCCCAGTTCCTGATATGGCACACTGCGATAGGTGGTCATATTTCTAAACTTCTTTTTCGTATTATCGGATGCATCCTCCGGGATGATCACGAGAAATGATTTGCCACTTTTGATGGACTTCTCCACGGCGAACTCACCGCTTTTACATTTCCCGGCCCGCTGACACAGTCCGAGCAATCCATAGATTTTATCTGTCAAGCTGCTCCAGTTCCTCTCTCAGTGTATCCAGGGTCTCCTTCGTGATCGCTTCCTTAAACGACCGCTCCAGAGCCTTCCGCCGGAATGCCTTCTCGAGGCACTCCGGATTCTTACAGATGTATGCGCCACGACCATTCTTCCGGCCGCTCGGATCGATCGAGAAGCTGCCCTCCGGCTCATGTACGATCCGGATCAGCTCCTTCTTCTCTTTCTTTTCACCACAACCGATACAGGTTCTCTCAGGTAACTTCTTCATCTTCGTTACTCGTTCTCATCCTCCGAAGTCGTCTCGTCGTATGCGATATCGTCCTCATACTCGCCCTCGGCGCCCTCACTCTGATAGTCGATACCCATCTCGTCGAAGATGCCCTGCTCCTGTGCCTGGGACTCCGACTTGATATCGATCTTATAGCCGGTCAGCTTCGCGCTGAGACGTGCGTTCTGACCCTCCTTACCGATGGCCAGGCTCAGCTGATTATCCGGCACGATAACCATCGCCTCGTTGTTATCCTGATCGGCGATGACCGCGATCACCTTCGCCGGTGACAGTGCGTTCTCGATCAGGTACGCCGGGTTCTCATCATAGTTGATGATATCGATCTTCTCACCATGAAGCTCATCGACGATGGCGTTTACACGGGAACCGTTCAGACCGACGCATGCACCTACCGGATCGACATCCGGATCGTGTGACATGACCGCCATCTTCGTTCTGGAGCCGGCCTCACGTGCGATTGCCTTGATCTCGACGGTACCGTCACGAACCTCGGCAACCTCATCCTCGAACAGACGCTTTACAAGCTCCGGATGCGTTCTCGAGATCATGACACGCGGACCACGCGGCATATCTCTGACCTCGACCACATACACCTTGATGCGCTCGTTTGTCACGAGGGTCTCGCCCTTGATCTGCTCGTTCTCTGCGAGATAACCATCGACCTTGCCGAGATTTACGATGACAGAACGTCCGGTATCCCGCTCGACGGTACCGGTCACGACCTCCTTCTCCATGGAGTAGTACTCCTTATAGAGCACCTTACGCTCCTCCTCACGGATCTTCTGTACGATCACGCCCTTTGCGTTCTGGGTCGCGATCCGTCCGAAGCTTTTGGAATCCACCTTCACCGGAACGATGGAGCCCAGCGTGTAGGCCGGATTGATCAGTCTGGCATCGGCGAGTGAGATTTCTGTGTTCTTATCGAAAACTTCCTCTACGACGGTCTTATCCGCGATGACGGAAAAATCACAGGTGTCCGGATCTACGTTGACACGCACATTATCGGCAGAACCGAAATGGTTCTTGCATGCAGTCTGGAGTGACAGCTCGATCGCCTCGATGAGAGACTGCTTCGAGATTCCTTTCTCCTTTTCCAGTAAATCGAGTGCTTCGCTGAGTTCAGTGTTCATTAGTTTTTACCCCTCCCGGTAAGTGTATCTTCATTTGTATCTTCATGGCTGTCTTCGGAATCCGCATCGGTGCCTTCATCGACCGCCGCTTCCTCCTCTTCGACATCCTCTGGAATCACATCTTCATTGCCAGGCTGATCCTTAAATCCGAGCGAACATACCTCCAGCATGTACTGCTCATCGATGAAATCCTCCTGGTCCAGCCATTTGGAAAGCCGTCTGGATACCTTCGCACAGTCGTTTACGGTCATGTCCACCTCATCGAGACGATAGATGAACGCACGCAGATACCACTCATTATTCTCATAAGTGAAGGTAACGCTGTCGACTCCGTAGCCCTCCTTCGGACAGAAGCTGTCGAGGTACGTTTTTACTCTTTCAGTATAGTTGCCCTTTGCCTGCATTGAATTTTCCTCTAAACTTAAGTTAAAGGAGCGGGCGAAACGCCTGCTCCTTTAACTAGTCAACAAATACTCTATATTTATAGCACGGTTCTCAGGACAATGCAAGGCTTTTCGTGTGATTCAGCGAACAGCTCAGAGCAGTCCCTGGATCAGAATGATCAGAATCAGTACCGGAAGGACGAACTGGAAGTACGGCCGGATGGCTGCCGGCAGCTTCGGGCCCTCCCCCTTGTTGCACTCTGCGAGGTAGTGATCGAAGCCCCAGCCCCAGCGGCTCACACAGAACAGAAGGTAGATGAGCGAACCGGCCGGAAGCAGGAGGTTTGATACGATAAAATCCTCGGAATCCAGGACGCCACGGGCACCGATGATATGGAGATCTGACCAGAGATTAAAGCCCAGAACGCACGGCACACTGGCGAGCAGCACGAAGATGCAGTTCAGGTAGACGGCCTTCTTTCGCTCCCATCCGAAGTTATCGATGGAGGTCGAGAGCAGATTCTCGAAGACGGTGATGACGGTGCTGAAGCTTGCGAAGCTCATGAACAGGAAAAACATGGCGCCCCAGAGGCGTCCACCCGCCATATTCATAAACACCTTCGGCAGGGTCAGGAAAATCAGACTCGGACCGGCATCTGGCTGCACGTTAAAGGCGAAGCAGGCCGGGAAGATGATAAGCCCCGACATGATCGCGACGAAGGTATCCAGCACGCAGATACGCGCAGACTCGCCGACCAGTGTATAATCATCCGACATATAGGAACCGAAGATCTCGATGCATGCGATGCCGAGACTCAGTGTGAAGAAGGCCTGATTCATCGCGGCGGAGATCACGGAGCCGAGTCCCTTCAGCATACTGCCGCCGCCCTGCTCTGCGACACGCGCGAGGCTCGGAACCAGGTAGAAGCGTGTGCCCTCCGCCGAGTTCGGAAGCGTCAGGCTGTGGAAGGCCAGTACGACGATCAGTGCGAGCAATGCCGTCATCATGACCGTCGTCACCTTCTCGAGGCCCTTCTGAAGACCGAAGGAGCAGACCAGGAAGCCGACCAGTACAGTCACGGCCATACTCAGCATCATCTCTTCCGGAGCGTTCATCAGCTTCGCAAAGACCTCATCAGCGGCTTCCGTCTGGATCCCGTCGAAGACGCCTAGGATGAACTTGAAGAAGTAGGACAGCATCCAGCCGGATACCGTCGTGTAGTACATCATCAAAAGATAGGAACCGGCGGTCGCAAACCAGCCATGAATATGCCACTTACTCCCCTTCGGTTCCAGTGCCTCATAGGCGCGCACGGCACTCTTATGCGATGCCCGTCCGACGGCGAGCTCCATCGTGAGCACCGGGATCCCCATGATGACCAGAAAAATCAGATAGAACAGTACGAAGATACCGCCGCCGTTCTGTCCGACGAGATACGGAAACTTCCATACGTTTCCGATGCCGATGGCACATCCGGCACTGACCAGGATGAAGCCGATGCGGGATTTAAAGCCTTCCCGTTTACCCATAGTGTTTTCCCCCATAAAAAAAGTGTATCTGTCGTTCCATATCTGAAACATCGAAGCTAAAGCGACATTTCCTATGAACTCAGACAGATACACTATTTTATACAGTTTTTGATTATTTTGCACTAACCATTTTCAACATTTTTCGTTTTGTCCAGGACAGCCGGGATCTCAGCGAGCGATACGATGCGATAGCGAAGCTCTGCGCGTGGGCCGGTCAGCTCCTTCAGCTTCCGTGCGAGGCGCTGATAGATGATGCTGCAGTCCTCCTTTTTCGTACCGATTAGCAGGAGCAGATACTGACTCGAGCTGTACTTCGTAAACACGTCGCCCTGGCGCAGCCCTTCATACAGTGCCTGCTTCAGCGCCTCAGAGCGTGCGTTCAGCTTTTCTGGATTCTGAATCGGCTTTCCCTCGTAATCGACGAGGGTGCAGAGCATCATGAAGATGCTGCTGCCGCGGCGGGACATATTCCGGCGAAGCACATTATAGACATCGATGAAGCTCGCGTACGCACAGTAGTAGGAACCGGTCCGCGGCTCCGGATCCTCACAGCTTTTCAGTGCCGCATCCCGCTTCAGAATATCCGCCTGGATATCTCCGATGTTCTCCGATACGACCTTCAGCTCCTCATAGATGCGGGCGTAGCACTGCACGAGCGCATCCGGAAGTGGAACCTCCAGCTCGTCCAGATAGTAGCGGGCGGTTTTATTATACAGCTCATAGGCTTCCTTCGTCTGCTTCTTCAGAATCAGCGCATCGATCAGCTGAATCTGCCAGCCGCTCTCCGGGTAGATCCGGGCCGCCTGGGCATACAGCTGATATAAATGATCATAATCCTGCTTTTCACGGTAAAAATCACCGAGGAAGCGTACCAGCTCATCATAGCTTTCCTTCAGTCGGATAGACTCGACGATGACCCAGTTTTCGGTCGCAAAATCCGGCAGAAGCTCGCCCTGGTACAGCGCACCGGCCTGCTCGTAGAGGGACGCCTTCTCTTCCGGTGCGACGGCCTCCTGGGCCCTCTGACAGAGCCGTCGGAAATCTGCGAAATCATACGAAAAGCGATAGCCCTCCGGCCGCTCTGGTGTATACACGCCCTTCTTGCCTTCGATATAGCGCTTCCCTGGCATCCCGCTTTTTTTCAGCTGCGTCCGTGCCTGATGAAGCAGATTATTCAGGCTGTTGTTTTCATCCAGCAGCTCCTTATAAGCGAATACATAGTCGATCAGCTCCCGCTTCGCGATCCCGGTCTCATGGTGTAAGAAAATCACCTGGATCAGCTTCAGAAAATTCGCCTTACTGTTTTCTCCGAAGTAGAGCTGCTGCCCATCTACCGAAACAGCAAACTGTCCCAGCATCTGTATAACGATACGCTTTTCATCTGTCGGCATACGTCTTCCTGCCCTTCTCTTTCTGATTGAACGTTTCTTTATTTATAGTAGTCGGCTGGAATCAAAAAGTAAACAAAAAAATTAAAAACGCATCTGCATTTAAGATTTTTACGTGTCCGTCATCAGAATACGATGCCCAGATACTCGATCACGAGTCCCCAGAAGACACCGAGCCCATACAGCATGATCGTAATCCGGAGATTCTCATTCGGGTGATCATTCGTACGGAACAGGACGAGCAGTCCGACACCGGCACCGACCAGGAGACCGGCCATCATCTGTCCGGCATTCAGTATCCCCATCAGGTACAGCTGGGTGATGCTGACGGACGCCGCACAGTTCGGGATCAGACCGACGACGCCGGCCAGGAAGACACCGACGATCGGCTTTCCGGAGAGGAAGTGACCGAGGGCCTCGGCACCGATGCCCTCGACGAGGAGCGTGATGATCAGGGTGATGAAGAAGATGAAGCCGGTGATCTGAACCGTATGATGGAGCGCCGGCATGGCGATGCCCATGAAGCCCTTCGGATGATGGTGATGATGGTGTCCTGCATGGGCGTGGGCAGCTGCATGCTCGTGGCTGTGGTGCTCCTCTGCGACATGACGATGTGTGTGGTCGTCTGCATTGGCCTCGTGCGTATGCGCCGCCTCTGTATGAAGTTCTTCCTCCTCTTCATCATCGTCGCAGTCACAGTGCTCATGCATACAGAGATCGTGAATATGCTTCTCCGGTGCCTTCGTATGGCGGCCATGCCGCATGAAGACGTCGAGCAGGAAACCACTGATGAGGCCCAGGATCGCCTTCGTCGCCAGAATCCGCAGCATCGTCGCCGGATGTACACCCTCCGAGATAAAAATCGGCAGCATCTCATCGGAGGTCGACAGGAAGACGGCGATCAGGGTGCCGACCGAGATCACGCCGCCCGCAAACAGACTCGAGGCTGCCGCCGAGAAGCCACACTGCGGCAGGATACCCACAGCCGATCCGATCAGCGGACCGAAGTGCCCGGCCTTCTCCAGCATCCCCGTCGTATGCTTCTCTGCCTTATGCTCGAGATACTCCATCCCCATATAGGTGATAAAAAGAAACGGGATCAGCTTCGCTGTATCCAGTACTGCATCCAGAAGTGCATCTAAAATCATTTCCATCTAGTGTTGTTCTCCTTTGTGTCATTCTTTATCGCGCTCTCTAGAATAACACAGGTGTCAACACGTAAATCATCATATGAACAAGCGAGAATGTGAAAAAGGAGCCGGAGGGACACGGACAGGAACACAGACTCTTCGTATGGTTCCTGTCAGCGTCTCTCCGGCTCCTGACTACCAGATTACTTGCGAAGCGAAGCCTCGATGAGACCGCGGAACAGCGGATGTGCGTTGTTCGGGCGAGACTTGAACTCCGGGTGTGCCTGGGTAGCGACGAAGTACGGATGATCCGAAAGCTCGATCATCTCCACGATGTGGCCGTCCGGCGACTGGCCGACGAGCTGCATACCGGCTTCCTCGAGCGCTGCGCGGAAGTCATTATTGACCTCATAACGGTGACGATGACGCTCGGAGATCTGTGTCGTACCATAGAGGGCATGGGCCTTCGAACCGTCGCTCAGTACGCATGGATATGCGCCGAGACGCATCGTGCCGCCGAGATCCGTGATACTCTTCTGCTCCGGCATCAGATCGATGACCGGATGCTCGGTGTTCGGATCGAACTCCGTCGAGTTGGCGTCTGCCCAGCCGAGCACGTCCCGTGCGAACTCGATGATCGCGATCTGCATACCGAGGCAGATGCCAAGGTACGGAATCTTATGCTCACGCGCATACTGTGCTGCCATGATCATGCCCTCGATACCACGGGAGCCGAAACCGCCCGGAACCAGGACCCCATCGACCCCGGCGAGCAGCGTCTCTGCGCCGGACTTCTCGAGCTCCTCGGAATCCACCCAGCGGATCTTCACCTTCGCACGGTTTGCGATACCACCATGCTTCAGGGCCTCCACGACGCTGAGGTAGGCATCATGCAGCTGCGTATACTTGCCGACGATGGCGATGACCGTCTCGCGGCTCGGATGACGCAGATTCTCGACCATATGTGTCCAGTCGGAGAGATCCGGCTCCGGGCACGGCAGGTGGAGACACTCGAGCACGGACTGCGCGAGATGCTCGTGCTCCATCATGAGCGGCACCTCGTAGATGAACTCTGCGTTCGTGTTCTGCAGTACATGGTTCGCCGGCACATTACAGAAGAGGCCGATCTTCTCACGAATCTCCTGCGGAATCGGATACTCGGTACGGCAGACGAGGATGTCCGCATGAAGACCGAGTCGCTGGAGCTCACGTACGCTCATCTGCGTCGGCTTCGTCTTCAGCTCCTCGGACGCATGCAGGTACGGAATCAGCGTCACATGAATCATGATAGCATTCTCATGACCGACCTCCTGCTGGAACTGACGGATCGCCTCGAGGAACGGCTGGGACTCGATATCACCGACGGTACCACCGACCTCGATGATGGCGATACGATCCTCGTTCTTGTCATCCGAATGATAGAAATCACTCTTGATCTCGTTTGTGATGTGTGGGATGACCTGCACGGTGTGTCCCTCATACTCGCCGTGGCGCTCCTTGTTCAGGACAGACCAGTAGACCTTACCGGAGGTAACATTACTCCTGTGATCCAGGGACTCGTCGATGAAACGCTCGTAGTGACCCAGATCGAGGTCCGTCTCCGTACCATCATCCGTGACGAAAACCTCACCATGCTGGATCGGGTTCATCGTACCCGGATCGATGTTGATATACGGGTCGAACTTCTGCATGGTAACCTTATAGCCGCGCGCCTTCAGAAGACGGCCGAGTGAAGCGGCTGTGATACCCTTTCCAAGTCCGGAAACGACGCCACCGGTGACAAATACGTACTTGATCATATGCTCCCCTTTCGTGATCCCTCATGAAGCAGGCCAATGCCTCATGCACCATGCACTCACCACCCACAGTAACGCCGGCAGCGATGCATAAAAAAGAGGTGACCTGACGCAGGGACACTTTTCCTTGCCCCTGTGACGCCATTGCCACCTCATATCATATAAATATCGATATGCTTTTATCTTCGTTTCAGCCTTCTCAGCTACAGAAAATAAAAACACGAAAATAATACCACCGCTCCCCCCAAATTGCAAACAGAAACTTCACGAAAAAAGACCAGTACCGGCCTCTCGTCAATGAAAGGGGTCAGACCCCGTTTATCGGGGTCTGACCCCCTTGCGTACCGGAACGTCGTGAAAGAGGCGCACAGAATACGTGTGCATTAATCCGAGCGGAGTGCGTCGATCGGGTTCAGTGCTGCGGCGCGTCTCGCCGGAAGATAACCGAAGATGAGGCCGATCATCACGGAGACCATGAAGGAAACGAGTACGGAGACAAATGTCGGGGAGGCATCGATGCCCATGATCTTTCCGGCAGCACTCGTTCCGATGAAACCGACGGCGATGCCGATGAAACCACCCATCGAACTGGTGACCGCTGCCTCGATGACAAACTGGGAGAGAATCGTCCGACGCTTCGCTCCGAGCGCCTTTCGAATACCGATCTCACGCGTACGCTCCGTGACGGAGACG
This sequence comes from uncultured Oribacterium sp., assembly GCA_937927445.1. Classification (GTDB taxonomy): domain Bacteria; phylum Bacillota; class Clostridia; order Lachnospirales; family Lachnospiraceae; genus Oribacterium. The sequence goes on from CALAOB010000126.1 coordinate 9,351, forward strand.
AGCATGATGTTCATAACACCGACACCAGCGACCAGAAGGGAGATGCCGGCGATGCCGCCGAGCATCATCGACATGGTGCCGACCATCTCGTTCATGGAATCGAGTAGCTCACTCATGGCAGTTACCGTATAGAGGTCATCGTCCATAAAAATCGTGTAAAGATAATCCTCGATATAGGTTTTGATCGTTGTAGCCTGATCGACGTATTCATCCCGCACACAGAAGGTATAATTGTTTACCGAACCGTTTCGTGAAAGTTTAACGGCTGCCGTGTACGGGATATAGAGCGTATCATCGGAGCCACCCGCACTCAGCTCTTCGCTCTCTGAGGTCTGTCGCTCGATAACTCCAACAATCTCGTATTTTTCACCGTTCACACTGATCTTCTGACCGATGGCGGCTTCCGCTGAGTCATAGTAGGTTGTCGCGATATAGTAGCCGATGACCGCCACCTTCTGACGTGCGGCGATATCGGCATACTGGATAAAACGGCCACTTAGCAGATTTTCATCAAGAATGGTCAGATAATCCTCGGAGACACCGGTCGTTTGTGTCGTCGTCGAATTTTCATTTCCGACCTTTACCGTCGCCCCGACCGTGACCGTCGGAGACATGTAGGAAAAGTACTGTGACTGCTCCTCATAAAAGGCATACATGTCATCGACATCTACAGAACGCGTCCGCAGATTTATCACATTGACCGTGATTCGGTTTGTACCCATCGAGGCGAAGCTGTCCGTCATGTAGGACATCTCACCGTTTACGATGCCGACGAGGATGATGACGGCAGCGACACCGATGATGATACCGAGCATCGTGAGAAATGAGCGCAGCCGATTCGACCATATACTCTTCAGCGCAAGTTTAAATGAATTTAGCATAGTCCTCCGTTTTTCCGTCGAAGACGACCCGACCGTCCGAGATACGAATCACGCGCTTCGCCTCGAGGGCCAGCGCATTATCGTGTGTGATCATGACGACGGTCGTTCCGTCTTGATTGATATCCTGTAAAAAGCCCATGACCTGACGGGAGGTTTTACTGTCCAGCGCACCGGTCGGCTCATCCGCGAGGATCAGCTCCGGATCTCCGGCGAGTGCACGCGCGATGGACACACGCTGTTGCTGACCACCGGAGAGCTGGGAAGGATGTTGCATCCACTTGTCTGCGAGGCCGACCCGCTCGAGCTGTTTCATCGCCCGCTTCCGCTGATCCGACTTGGAAAGTCCGGCATAGAGAAGCGGCAGGGAGACATTGTCCACGAGATTATCCTTCGGAAGCAGGTTGTACTGCTGGAAGATGAAGCCGATCTTATGATTTCGGATGGCGGCCAGCTCATCGTCTGTCATGTGGGAGGTGTCGACCCCCTGAATCAGGTATGCTCCCTTCGTCGGCACATCGAGGGCACCGATGATGTTCATGAGGGTCGATTTTCCGGAGCCGGACTTGCCGACGATGGCGACGAACTCACCATGATAGATGTTCACGCTGATGCCGTCGTTTGCATGTACCTCCTCGGAGCCCATCTGGTAGATTTTATAGATGTCTTCGAGCTGCAGGAAGGGAACCTCCCCGGCATGCTCCGGCGGGATGTAGGGACCGGCTGCGCCATCGACGCCTTGGACCGCCTGCGCGGCCCGCAGCTTCGCGATCTCCTCGTGATTTTCGGCGTATGCGTCGACCTCTTCTTTTTCATCATCACACTCGCCAGGAACCTTTTCTGTTTCCGCTTGTGTGGTCGAGTTTTCATTTTCGAGCGTCCTTTCTTCGATTTCGAGCTCTTGAGGTCTGGAAGTACCTGTTTTTGTATTTTCTTGTGTTTTATCGTCTCGCATATCACTTCCTCATCTAGCCATCGGGCCGCCGCCACGATTACTACCGCCGCCTGGGTTGCCACCACCCATGCCGCCGCCCATGTCACCACCGCTCATGCCCGGCATCATCATGTCGGTCGAGCTGCTGACGCTGGACTGTGAGATATAGACTTCATCGCCTTCGGAGAGATCACCAGACAGGATCTCGACGTACTCATCGGAGGTGAGACCCGTGGTGACCGTGACTTCATGGAAGCCCTCCGGCACATTGCTGTTCTTCGCGTTTTTATCGTCGGATTTTCCGTTCTCGTCCGTGCCCTTATTCGTCGGCTTCTGGCCCGTTGCATTTCCTTCCGCCCTGTCATCCGTAGTGCCCTCTGGCCGGTCATCACCTGCCGTGGCTGCATCCTGAGTGGAAGCCACGGCCTTCTTCGACGTCGTGGAATCCTTCACATAGACCTTGTTGCCACGCTGGAGTGCATCCACCGGAATCGCAAGTGCATCCTCCGCCTCATCGAGGATGATCACGCCGGTGACATTCATGCCCGGGAGCAGACCACCGTACTCCGTCATCGTGACGGTGACCGGATAGTAGGTGACGCCGTTCGCCGCCGTACCCTCCATGGACACCTTCGTGACGGTGCCCTCGAAGGTCTGCTCCTCGAACGCATCCGCCGTGACCTCGACGGTCTGCCCCACCTTCACGTTCGAGATGTCGAGCTCATCGATGTTCATCTCGAAGGTAACCTCGGAAAGGTCGTAGATGACGGCGAGTGCGGTCGCGGAGTTACCGTTCTGCACATTCTCGCCGGCGTTCACGTTCTTCGTCGTGACGGTACCGGAAATCGGTGCGGTGATCGTATAGTTTTCGTAATTATCGGTCGTCGTGTCGAGGGTTGACTGTGCATTCTCAAGGGAGGATTTCGCATCGTCGACCTTGTTCTTATAGGTCTTCAGAATGTCGCTCGCATCCTCGGCATCCATCGAGAAGATGGCCGTACCGACGTTCACATAGTCACCGGCACTGACGAGCAGCTTCTTGACGGTCACGGAGCCCGAAAGATCGCCCGCCCGCAGCGTGACGTTCTGGATCGGCTGGAAGGCGCCATCACCACAGGAGTTGATGCCGTTGATGCTCGCAGTAGCGTACATGTCGCTCGTGAGACCACCCGGATTCGTCACCTGTACCGTGACATAGCGGACGAGCTGTCCACCGGTGAGGGTCGTATCCAGCTGATCGACGGAGGTGACGGTACCACTGATTTCCTCGAGGGTATCCGAGAGCGTCAGTGTCGCGGTGCTGCCCACCGGAATCTGTGCGGCCTCGACGGAAAGGAACGGGATATCCACCTCCATCACGCTGTCGTTGTAGATCTCCGCGATCTCCGTGTTGCCGGACACCTGATCCCCCGCCCGGATCTTCATCGTCTTGATATAGCCGGAGACGGTCGACTTCACGGTGTTTCCGCTGTAATCCGCGACGGCGGAGTTATAATCCTTCATCGCATCGTTGTAGCTTTCCTGTGCACGCTCGAGGGAGCTCGTCGCCGAGTTCAGCTTCGAGGTCATGGACGAGGCATCGATCTGATACAGCACCTGTCCCTCCGTGACCTGATCGCCCTCGTTAAAATCCGCCGAGATGACCTTGCCCTCGACCATCGAGGTGATCGTATAGCTGTTCTTCGGCGAAATCGTGCCGGAGCTGGACAGCGACTGCTGGATGGTCTGCCGTGTCACCATACCGGTCCGTTCACTGATTTCCTTCTTACTCGAGGCTGCGGCCTTCTTCTGATATACGAAGACGGCCCCACCCGCGATTACCGCGAGGAGCACTGCTCCTAGGACGAGCTTCTTCACCGGCTTCTTCTTTTTAAACGAAAAAATCTGCTTCATCTTCTCTCCAACCAAATCCTGATTTCCTGTGTTTCCTGTCTGGATGCCAATGCACCCCTTATGCATCCGCCCACAGCGGCATGGCAGCGGATCGTCTCATGGCATCCGTGCTTCCTGCCACATGCATCACGCGCATATCGTATTATGCGATCGCGATAACTTCCTTCGCGCCGCTCTGATCGAGATCCCAGACGATGGTGATCTCATCCGAGGTATCGATGGATCCGTAGATCGAGAACGCGTACTGCATATCCGAGTTGTTGATGTTATAGGTCTCGCCACCGATCTCCACCTGCGTCGGGGTCATGATCTGACTCGAGCTGTAGTAGATCTGATCGACCGTGCCCGTCGCCGTACCCATGGTGCTGTCTGCATTGCCCGACTCCGAGTAGGCATAGACCGACTTCGACGAGCTGTTGTAGTACACGACCACGGCACAGCTCGTCGCCTCGTCCTCGATGGCGTCCACGCTGGAGGTCTCCCCGTTCAGATAGCAGCTGGCAACACTCTTATTAAATGGAAGAATCGAGTTCAGGCTCTTGCCGGACTTCAGGACATGCGGACCGCTCAGGTTCGAAGACAGCGTATCGAGCAGATTCAGCTCGTTGCTGTCGGACAGCGTGAAACCGAACAGCGAACCGTAGATCGTCTGACTGCTCTTCGTCTTCCCATCGTTCTCAGCGGTGTTTGCCATCAGCAGATTGTAGAACATGTAGACGCAGTCCTCATAGGTCAACTCGTCATTCACGTTCGTGCTGACCCGATCCGTGAGACCGATGGCGATGGCCTTCGCATGTCGGTTCGAGACGATGTTGCCGCTGAACTGATCGCTCGTATAGCCGAGCAGCGTCAGCATCGCCTTTTCCGCCTCCGCGAGCTTGATGCCCTGCTCCGGCTTGAAGCTGCCACCGAGATAGGCGCTCATCCAGCCCTTCGAGGTCGCGATCCGTATATAGCCGGCGTACGGTGAGCTCTGCAGCACATCACTGAAGACGGAAACATTCGACTCCGCCGCGACATTCGTCGCATAGCTCGAGGCATGCACCAGCATCTTCGCAAACTCCGCACGCGACACGATGACCGGATTCAGACTCACATCGAAATTATCGATGATCCCGGCACTCACCAGCGCCTTCTTCCGCTGCTCCAGTGTCGTCGAGGCCAGGACACACATCGGCATGCCCGCCACCACCGTGACGACACCCGTCATCGCTGCAATCGCACCACGCATCAGATATCTATTCATAGCTGCTCCTTTTCTATATGCGGCCTGATCACTGCTGCCGCGCCTTAAGATGCTTCCTTTATATCCTTCACCACGCGCCTGCGATGAAGGACGTATATACCGGGCGTCCTTACGGAAGCCCCCAGATCCCAGCACTCTGGGATGTACATGACGCATTCTAAAAAAGAAAGCTGAAATGATGCTGAATTCTTTTCAGAAAAGTGTGAAGCTTCTGTGATTTCCTTCGACAGAAGGCCCGCACTTGTATAATATGTAGATAAATGAATCAGGAAGTTTCAGCACACTTTCAGTTACACACAGTAAAATGCATCTGAAAAGGCACAGTTGAGCCGAGGCCCCGGCTTTAAGGAGATAAAAGATGAAAATATTAATCGTAGAAGATGAAAAGCTCCTCGCAGATTCGATCCGGGATCTGCTGACGGAGCAGGGGTATCAGGCCGAGGCGGTATATGATGGAGAAGCCGGGGTCGATTATGCGGCGACCGGGGTCTATGATCTCCTCATCCTGGATGTCATGATGCCGAAAATGAATGGATATCAGGTGGCGCGGGTTCTGCGCCAGCAGCATATCAGTACGCCGATCCTCATGCTGACGGCGAAGTCCGAGCTGCTGGACCGTGTACAGGGTCTCGATTCCGGGGCAGACTACTACCTGACGAAGCCGTTCGATGCACGCGAGCTTTTCGCCTGCATCCATGCGCTGCTTCGCCGGCAGGGTACCGAAATCGATACCCTCGGCTTCGGAAACACGACCCTCGATCTCTCGACGAGTACGCTTTTATGTGAAGAGAAGTCCCTCCGCCTGAGCGCGAAGGAGTTCGATGTGATGCGTATGCTGATGCAGCAGAAGGAAAAGAATCTGTCGAAGGAGGCCATCCTCCAGAAGGTCTGGGGCTTCGATTCCGAAGCCGTTGAGAACCATGTCGAGGTTTATGTCGGCTTTCTTCGGAAGAAGCTGCACTCCATCGGCTCAAATGTGCAGATCGTCGCCGCGCGCCGACTCGGCTATCATCTGGAGCTGGAGGGATGAATGATGAAAAAAAGAAGCAGCAGAATGGACGGCCCTTATCCCATCCCGAATCTGCATCTGAAAGCGGAGGTCTGAGCCATGGACATGATTCGTAAGCTCCGCGCCCGCTTCGTGACGATCATGATGGTCATCGTCTGCACGATGCTGATCATCATCTTCGGACTCGTCGTGCACAGGACCCACTCCCGTATCCGGGAGGACGGCCTCCGCATGATGGAAAACGCCGCGTATGCCCCGATGGGCACCCTCTATGACCGCAATCCGAAGCGGAAGGACGAAAACAAGACGATGAACATACTGCTTCCATTCTTCCGTGTACTGATCGACGCGGATGGGAAGATCGTCGACATGGATGGCGACTACTATGATTTGACGCAGGAAGGCTCGGAAGCCGTCCTTGAGGAGCTCGTCAGCGCGGCGACCGCCAGTGAAGAAAAAGTCGGCGACCTCCGCGACTATAATCTCCGCTACTATCGAAGCGGCGCGAGGAAGTGGTCTTACGGAAAAACGCCGGACAGAAATCCGGTGCCGGAGACGGCGCCGGCCGCCGAAGCGACCTCGTCTGCCGGTGAAGACGCCCCTGCAGACAGCGCCGGCGGAGCGGAAGTTCACGTGTCGGACAGACCGGCGGAGGCCGCACCTGCGTCCACGGATGGCCAGATCATCATCTTCATGGATATCTCCTCCGAGATCGCGACGATGCGAAACCTCTACCGGACCTGCATCATCATCGGACTCGGCAGCTTCGCGAGCTTCCTCGTCATCAGCATCTTCTTCGCGCGCTGGGCGGTACGCCCGGTCGAGGAAGCCTGGGCACAACAGCGGCAGTTCGTTTCCGACGCCTCCCATGAGCTGAAGACCCCGCTCACCGTCATTCTGACCGATGCGGAGATGCTGAAATCTCCGCGTTTCGATGAAGCGCATAAGGCGCAGTTCGTCGACAATATCCTCACGATGTCGAACCAGATGCGTGGCCTCGTGGAGAGCCTCCTGCAGCTCGCCCGTGTCGACAACGGTGCCATCCAGAAGATGCCGCTACAAAACATCGACCTGTCGGGCCTCGTTTCTGACGAGCTGCTCACCTTCGACGCCCTCTTCTTCGAAAAGGGCCTGACGCTCGCCGAGGACATCACCGACGGTATCACGGTCCACGGCTCGCCACAGCACCTGAAGCAGGTCGTCGAGATCCTTCTCGACAACGCGCAGAAATACTCGGCCCCGCACGGCACGGTCCAGGTGACGCTCCAGAAAAGCGGCGCGCACCACTGCCTGCTGAGCGTCGCGGATCCAGGGGACGCGATCAGCCCGGAGGATCTGAAGAAGATCTTCCAGCGCTTCTATCGCATCGACGAAGCCCGTGCGATGAACCACAGCTACGGCCTCGGCCTCTCGATCGCCGACAACATCGTGAAGGCACATAAAGGCCGCATCTGGGCCGAATCCGAAGGCGGTATCAACACCTTCCGCGTCGAGCTCCCGATGGCCTGATAGAAAGAACCTCCGGCGACCAGCCTTTTAGGGGCTGCCGCCGGAGGTTCTGTTTCTTCAGGATTCTTCGAACGCGCAGAGGATATCGTTGTTGATCGGCGTGTAGAAGCCCTTCCGGATCTGTGCGTAATCCTTCGGATAGCGCGCCATCAGGTACATAAGCTTCGTGATCGTCGCCTCGAGGGTCATATCGTAGGCCTCGATGAGATTAAAATCCTTCTTCACCTTCTGGCCGACCTGGTAGATCTCCATGTTGGAGCCCTCGTTTACGACCTGCGTCGCCATCACGATGAACTTCCCCTTCGCCGCCCACTTCTCCATCTCGGCATAGAACTTGTCGAGGAGCTGATCCGGGATACCGCCGACACCGAAGGACTCGATGACGATGCAGTCATAATTATCGAAGAGGTACGCCAGCAGCTCCGGACGTGAGCCCGGAATCAGTTTCATGATGCAGATCGCATCCGACACCGTCTCCTGAAACTCGACCGGCTTCCGGATCGGCTCATACGGAATATAGCGGATGATATGCCCATCCTGAATCCGCGCCAGCACCGGAAAATTCACACTGTGAAACGCGTTAAACGAACGCGCCATCATCTTCTTCGCCCGCGTACCGGCGATGACATTGCCGTCGAACACGAGTGACACGTTCTGAGAGTAGCTGTCGCAGGCATAGACGATACTGTCCCGCAGATTATCCTTCGCGTCGGTGCCGTCGATGTTGATCGGCTTCTGAGAGCCCGTGATCACGATCGGCTTCCGCGCATTCTGAATCATATAGCTGAGTGCCGCCGAGCTGTAGGCCATGGTATCCGTGCCGTGCGTGATGACGAAGCCATCATAGCGGTCGTAGTTTTCATTGACCGCATGCACGATCTGTCCCCAGACCTCTGGTGCCATATTGGTCGAGTCAATGTTGCAGACCTGGAGCACATCCACGTCGCAGAAGCGCTTCACCTCCGGCACGTAGCTCAGCAGCTCCTCTGCCGTCAACGCCGGCTTCAGGCCGTCCTCTGTCTTCACCGAGGCGATCGTGCCACCGGTACATAAAAGCAGTATCTTCTTCACGCTCTTGGTTCCTTTCCTTCCTTAAAGAGACACATCATCTCGTTTGTCAGACTGAAATCATCCGGCTGCAGGACGATGTCCTCCCGCTTAAACCAGGAGGCCAGCTTCAGCTCGCTCTGATCCATCGTGATCGTCGGATCGCCATCCACATCACAGAAAAAGCCCATCAGGATATCATCGACGATGCCCCACGGCTGTGACTTATAGTAGCGGATGTTCTTCACCTTCAAGCCGACCTCTTCCATCACCTCCCGCTGCACGGTTTCCTCGAGGGTCTCCCCGATCTCCGTAAAGCCGGCGACGAGCGCGTAGTGCGCGAAGCCGCGTGCATACTTCGTAAGGATGATCTCATCGCCATGGGTGATGCCGACGATCACGGCCGGTACGATACGCGGATAGATGATGCGTCCGCACTCCGGGCAACGGATCGCACGCTCGATCTTTCCGAGCTTCGTCCGGGAACCGCAGCTGCCACAGAAACGGTTCTGATGATACCAGTTGCTGAGCTGCAGTGCCGTGCTGTTGATGAACTGGCGCCACTTCGGACCGGCCAGGGACTCGCGCAGATCATGCAGGGTCGCCCGTGTATAACCCGGAAGGCTCAGCTCGACCTCTGGCAGGAGGAAGTAATCATCCTCGTCCACCGTGAACAGATAGATCAGATGACTCGCCTCGACCGGGATGTTTCCCTGCGCCTGCACCTCCTGAAAGGTTGGGAAGGTGAAGCTCGTCGTATCCAGCATACGCAGTAAGACGGCATCCCGGCGTGCACCGGCGAAGTTTAGTACGAAGCTCTCCGGCTTCGCCGTCTTCGATGGATCGTAGTGGTTGATCAGCTTATGTGGGTAAATATCCTGAATCATAGGACTCCTCCAAATATATGCATAGTATAGAGATGACGAGATACGAATCGCATCCCAGCGCTCAGCAGGGCAATGCTTCTGCCGACATCCGGTGGCCTCACGCCTGGCTGTGTTCTTCTGCCGGGTGCTCGATCACCGAATGTGACAGCCACTTCCCGCTCATGAAACGATACAGGAAGAAGGCACCACGTACACACCAGTCGCTCGCCATACCGATCCAGACGGCGATCGGCCCCATCCCGCATACACGGATGAGATAGGTCACCATCGCGACTCTCGTGATCCACATGGACAGCGAAGATACGATCATCGTAAATCGTACATCACCTGCGGCGCGTAGTCCATAGGAAGGGAGAAAACTCGGTACCCAGATGAAGATTTTCGAGATCGTGATGAAGATGACCATATCGTAGCAGATCTTCGCGGCCGCCGGCTCCATCCCGGCGAGCCACATCACCGGCTTGCAGGCGACGAAGGTGATGGCACAGGAGAGGATGATGATCCAGTTCGAGATATCCATGAGGTGGACGATGTAGTACTTCGCCTCCTCCTTCCGCCCGGCACCGAGTGTCTGCCCCACCATCGTCATGAGGCCGATGCCGACCGCGAGTCCGCCGATCCCGTTGATGTTCTCGAAGATGATGGCCATGGCCTGTGCCGCGATGGCGGTCGTGCCGAGGGTCGATACCGAGGACTGGATGGCGAGCTTACCGAACTGGAACATGCTGTTCTCGATACCAGACGGGATACCGATGGCGAGGATACGCGCGATCATATCGAAATCCGGTCGGATCCGGTAATCCCGCATCACGATGACCTGCTTCGGCTTCCGCAGGAACACGAAGAGGATGATCGCCGCCAGGATACGGCTCAGCAGGGTCGAGAACGCTGCACCGGCGACACCCCAGCCGAAGCCGAAGATGAAGATGGCGTTTCCGATGATGTTCATCACGTTCGAAATCACCGAAACCCTCATCGGGAAGCGGCTGTTTCCACCGGCACGGTAAAAGGCGGCACCGATCTGATAGAGTCCGAGGAACGGGAAGGAGGCTGCGGTAAAGCGGAAGTAGGTTTCCGCCGCGGATAGCACCGCCGGCTCCACGCTGCCGAATACGAGACGGAGGAGCTGACCGTTCAGGGCCTCCGCGAAGAGCGTAATGACGATGGCGATCGATGTCATCGATAACACGACCTGACGGGCAGCTGCATTGGCCTTCTTCGGATCCCCGCTGCCGATGTACTGCGAGCAGAGAATCGTGCCGCCGGTCGCCATCGCGGAAAAGAGCTGGATGATGAGGTTGTTGATGGCATCCGTGAGGGAAACGGCTGAGATCGCGGCACTGCCGATTCGGGTGACCATCATGGAATCCGCCATGCCCATGAAGCTCGCGAGCAGATTCTCAACCATCAGCGGGATCAGCAGCTTCCAGATCGCCGATCGATCGAACATCATGTGGTCCCAGTCGATCTGTGCTGCATCATAGACACGGTTTTTCAGTTTCAGTAATTTATAGTACATGGCCTGCCTCATTCCCTGTAAGCGTTTTCAATCACTCCATTATAGCGGATTCGGACGCGTATTTCCATAATAGAAAACCGCCCGGCGCACCACAAAGTGCCGGGCGGTTTTTATATGCGGCAGTGTCCTGGCTGCTTATACCTGACAGCTGCCATCACGAGCGGAAACGTAGCTAGTGCTTCCACCCGCATAGCTAAAGGTTCTGTAGGTTGGAGAGAAAGGGAATCCCACTGTGAGGGGGTCACAGTGTTGATTCACTCCAATGTACAGAGCACTTAAGCGTCTGATGAGACTTCTCCTCATATTTCTCCTCGATCTGATCGATGAGGATTTCGGCGGCCTTCTGTCCCTCCTCGTAGGCAGGCTGGACGATGGTCGTGATTCTCGGGCTGGAGAAGGAAGCCCACTCAGTATTATCGAAACCGATGATGCCGAGCTTCTGCGGAATCAGATCACGGAGTGGCTGTAATGCATCACAGACCTCCGGAAGTGCCCAGCAGTTCGGAACATACACCAGGGTTGCTTCGGTATCCTTCAGATTTCTCTGCACGAAGGAGAGAATCTCTGCATGGTTGATTTCACCGTCTCGGATCTCCAGGCTCTGGAAGCTGAGACCGCTCTCCGTGATACAGTCGATGAAGCCGGAGGAACGCTCGATACGTGTACTCAGTTTCGACGGATCGGCACCGATCATCAGGAAGTTCTGATAACCGCGCGCGATGAGCTCCTGCATCGCCTTATGGGTCGCCGTATAGTTATCGGTCTTCACCCAGAAGGAGGCATCCTCGTATACCTTACTGTCGAAGTAGACAAACGGCTTCCGGAGATCGGTGATCAGCTTCGAGGTCTCATGAAAGCCCGGGGTCGGCTGGATGATGAAGCCATCCGCGCCGAGGGTCAGCATACGGTTTACGTAGCTCGACTCCTGCTTCGGGTCATAGCCTGAATTTCCGATCAGCGTCTGGTAGCCATGCTTTCGTGCGGTATCCTCGATGCCCTTCACGATTTTATTCGAGAAGGTGTTCGTGATATCACCGATGATGACACCGATGAGGTTCGTTTTCTTCTGGTTCAGTGTACGGGCGGCAACATTCGGACGGTAGTTGGTCCGGAGGATGATCTCCTGAATCTTCGTGCGGGTTTCCTCGGACATCTTCTCGGTTTTTCCGTTCAGATAGAACGAAACCGTCGTCTTCGAAACCCCAGCCATCTCGGCGATGTCCTTAATGGTTATTTTTCCATCACGTCCCATCGTCTTCCCCCATTCGACATGCTGCTACAGTTAACTGGTTTAATCAACTTATTTCATTTTACTAGTATTTTAACGAAAGTCAATAAAGCAATCAAGCCCCTGATGCGCTTTTCTCGCGTAGAATTCCAGGGTTGGCATTGTACTGAACCTGCAAATAAAATACAATAAAGGGAAGAATGGACGAAATGTCCGGGAGGCAGCTATGAGCGATATTTTACGGGATCTCGTGGAGCCGGCAGAGCTCGTCGCGATCAGAGTCGGCGGCGAATCGGTTCAGTTCAAGGTGGAGAAGGGCCTGACGATCGGGCGCCGACGGCTGTTCGCTCGCAGAAACCAGGCAGAGATCGCGCTCGAGTATCCCTTCCTCGCACATACGCAGGGCCGGCTCGCCCACTATCTCGGCGAGTGGCACTACGAGAATCTGACGAACGCCAACACGACGAGCATCAATGGTGTCGCGCTGCCGAAGGGGGAGGATCGTCTGCTTCAGAATGGCGACATCATCCGCGTCCAGAAGGCAGGTGAGCAGCTGATCCTCGTGTTCCTGCTCCGCTTCGACGGTGAGCTCGTCTGGAAGAAGCTGCCACTCCGGGAGGAGCAGTCAGTCTACCATATCTACAGCCATGTCGGTCGGGATCTCTCGACGCCGGAGCCGGGCAGCCCGGAGAAGCCGGACGAGCACCATGCGCTGATCCGCTACATCTACGGTCACTGGCAGGTGGAGGATGTGCAGACCGAGCGCGGCGTCTATGTCAATCAGAAGCGGGTTGAGGGCGTCATGGTCCTCTCGCCGAACGACGTCATCAACATCGGTGACACCGTCTTTTATTTCGCCGGCGACTACCTCGCGTACAACCACACGACCTTCCGGAATCATGATCTCCAGATTCACATCGATAACCGCTCCGTCGGCAGCTTCCTCAAGCGGCGTCTGCTCCTGAAGGATATCAAGCTCAGCATCGAGCCGGGCAGCATGGTGCTGATCCTCGGCGGTTCCGGCTCCGGTAAGACGACCTTCGTCAATGCCGTCACCGGCTATGAAAAGGCCCATGCGGAAATCCGGCAGGGCGACCTCGACGTCTATGAGGACTACTCCCGGATGAAATACGAGATCGGTATGGTGCCGCAGCAGGAGCTTCTGCGTGGCGATGATACCGTCATCATGACCCTGACGAACGCGGCACAGATGCGCCTCCCGGAGGGCACACCAACCGCCGAACGGAAGAAGCGGGTCGAGGAGGTCCTCGCGCTCTTCGGGCTCACGCCGGTGAAGGATGAGCTGGTCGACAAGCTCTCCGGCGGGCAGCGGAAGCGCTTAAGTATCTGCGTTGAATTCATCTCGAACCCGAGTCTCTTCGTTCTCGATGAGCCGGATTCCGGCCTCGACGGTGTCATGGCGCGCGACCTTATGGAGCAGCTTCGGAAGATCGCAAACCAGCAGAAGATCGTCATGGTCATCACCCATACACCGGACCGTGTCATCGACCTCTTTGATAAGGTCATCGTCCTCGCGAAGAACAGCCAGCATACCGGACAGCTCGCCTTCTACGGAACGATCCCGGAGGCACGTCAGTTCTTCGGGCGCGATACCATGGAGGACATCATCCTCGCCATCAACCCGGAAAACGAAGGCGGCGAGGGACTCGCGGATCACTATATCGAGGCCTTCCGGGCCTACCGTGCGGCGGAAGCCGAGAAGGAAACAGACGCGAATACGAGTACGACCACGACGCGGCAGGAAGGCATCACTGCCACCTATCGGCCAACCCATACCCGCCGGCCGGCCCAGGTGAAGATCTACCTCGGGAAGCTCTTCCGTCTCTTCATCCATGAGCACGACTGGGTACTGCTCCCGCTGTCCGCGATCATCTCGCTGATGGTGGCCTTTGTCGTCGGAAAGAGTCTGTTTGCCAATATGGAGCGCCTGCAGGCCGGTGCCTTCGCACTCGTCTGTGTCTGCATCTGGAACGGTTTCTTCAATTCCATCCAGGTCGTCTGCCGGGAGCGTGCGATCATCAAGCGGGAACACCGCGCGGGACTCCATATCAGTGCGTATATCATGGCACACATGCTCTACCAGGCGCTGATCTGCCTCCTGCAGGTTCTGATTTCCGTCGGCATCTATGTCTGGTACGGCATTCGCTTCCCGGTCGAAAGCATGATCACAGGAAACTTCCTGGTCGACTTCGCCCTGACGCTCTGGATCATCACCTATGCCGCTGACCTCGTCGCGCTGATGGTGTCCTGCATCGTGCGCACCACGACCTCGGCGATGACCGTCATGCCGTTCCTGCTCATCGTGCAGCTCGTGTTTGCCGGCATCATCTTCCCGTTTGACGGAGGTGCCGCAGAGCTCGTCGAGAAGCTGACCATCAGTCACTGGGGCACCGTCGCGATCTGCTCCATCGCCGATTACAACGCGCTGCCGAGCCATGCACTCTTCGCCTCGATCTATCAGTTCCGAAGCATCCCGGAGGTGCAGAAGATCGTCGATTACATCCAGTCCTCGGATCTCCGTATGAAGATGGATATCCTCTGCGCGAAGCAGATGCAGAATCCGCTCTATGACGGCACCGTCGAGAACATCCTGAAGAGCTGGGGTGTCATCCTGCTGATCGGCCTCGTCGCCATCACGGTCGGCATCATCAGCCTCGAGTTTATCGACCGGGATAAGCGATGACAGACTGATTTTTCTCTTTTCATCCTTGTAGCTTAAACCACAAATCACGAAAGGTGCCGGCAGGATTTTTTCCTGCCGGCACCTTCTTTATGCTTATGTTATTTTGCGTACTGGCTGTACAGGGCAGCATGGGCGGATACGACGTTCCATGCGCCAGAGGTTTTTCCGGTGACGCAGATGTAGTGGCGTCCGGAGGCGGCGGTGAAATAGGAAACTGCGCAGTTTCCGGCCTTGGCGACATAGCCGGTCTTCGCGAAGTTCACCTGTCCGCCGGTCGTCTGGGTATCGATCCGCTTCAGGAAGAGGTTCGAGAAGCTGAGACCAGTGCTTCGCTTGTTGTTTGCCTGTGTCGTGTAGCTTCGCGTTGTGAGGATCGTGGCCGCGACACTGTTCTGCGCTGCAGCCCGCATGATGATGGCCATATCTTCTGCGGTCGAGTAGTGGTTATCGTTATACAGTCCGGTGCAGTTCGTGAAGTGCGTTGTTGCGGAGATCCCGAGCTGCTGTGCCTTCTGATTCATGAGGGCCACGAACTGCTCCTCGGAGCCGGCGATGCGGCGTACGAGGGCGAGCGCGGCATCCGCACCACTCGGAAGAATGAGGCCATAGAGGAGATCCAGCATCGTCACCTGCTCTCCTGCCTTGAATCCGCAGTTCGATGCACCCTCCTTCTTGACGTAGTCAACGATGTCCTGGGTGATCTCCAGCTTTTCGTTGAGATCCGTGATATGTTCACAGGCCACCAGCAGGGTCATGACCTTCGTCATGGACGCCGGGTACATCTTCGCGCTACCGTTCTTCTCGGCGACCACCAGACCGGCATCTGCATCGACGAGGATCGCGAAGTTTGCGTTCACCTCCGGCTTCAGGGTCATTGCGGTCCGCAGGAAGCCCTGCGACTGCTGCTGGAAATAATTCGTCGTCTGCTGTGTCGTCGCGGCGATGGTCTGTGTAGCAGCTGCGCTCTGTGCGGTCTGATTTGTGGCTGCCGTGCTGCTCTGCTGTGCAGAAGCCGCTGCCTGATTGGCAGCAGCCGCCAGGGCGGCACTGTCTGCAGCCGCCGACGTCGTCTGATTCGCTGCGTCTGCAGCGGTACCGGTCGGGCCGGTGAGCCCGGTCAGTGTGCTCATGGCATCGGTGCCCTGCACGATCTGCGCAGCTGTGCTGTTGGCTGCCGCAGCGGTTTCCGTCGTCGTGGCGGTCCCTGCAGCTGTGTTCTGGACCCCGGCAGAGGCAGACGTTGCGAGCGGGCCCTCATCTGTGATTTCCACGAAGGTGCTGCTGTCAGCCAGCGCGGTGGTGGACAGACTGCTCGCACTGAGGGTGGCGATCAGGAGTCCGGCGACGATACGATTTTTATAAAAATGATGTCTCATAAAGCTCTCCCGGATAAAATGTATCCTTATCTTACCACAGGAAGCCCCGTGATTTTCTTACTAAAACTTTACGGTTTTCGACCGCTTCTCCGTCGATTACTTCCGACGAGTCATTTTTCCTGCGTGCGGAGCACGCCTGTCGGTGCTGCCATGGTGAGCCGTCTGCTTTCGCTTCCCGTTCTTCTGTAATGGACGCCCAGTACGCTCGTTGTCGTCCTGCACTTTCCGCGGTCGGATGAGGCAGTTTGGATCGAAGCCGATGAGGTCTTCGCGATGCTCCCGGAGGAGGGCTTCCTTCACGAGCTCGTAGTTTTCCGGGTTCCGGTACTGGATGAGGGCGCGCTGCATCGCCTTCTCATGCGGGTTCCGCGGTACGTAGACCTTTTCCATCGTGAGCGGGTTGAGGCCGGTGTAGTACATGGTCGTGGACACGGTGCCCGGGGTCGGATAGAAATCCTGTACCTGCTCCGGGATGTAGCCCATGTCGCGGATGTACTCCGAAAGTCTGATCGCGTCCTTCAGTGTGGAACCCGGGTGACTGGACATAAGGTACGGCACGATGTACTGCTTGAGTCCCAGCTCGCGGTTGATCTTCTCAAATTCCTTTACGAAGCTGTTATAGACCTCGACCTTCGGCTTGCCCATCTCCTTCAGTACCCCGTCGGAGACGTGCTCTGGTGCCACACGCATCTGTCCGGAGACGTGATACTGGCAGATTTCACGGAGGAACTCCTTATTCGGATCCGCCATGAGGTAATCGAAGCGGAAGCCGGACCGGATGAAGACCTTCTTTACACCCGGCAGCGAACGCACTTCGCGGAGCAGCTTTACATAATCGCTGTGATCAACCTTCAGGTTCTTGCACGGCTCCGGCCAGAGACATTTGCGACCGACACAGGTGCCCTTCGTGAGCTGCTTCTCGCAGGATGGTCCACGGAACTCGGCGGTCGGACCACCGACGTCGAAGATGTAGCCCTTGAACTCCTTATCCTGCGTGATCTCCTTCGCCTCCTCGAGGACGCTTTCATGGGAGCGGCACTGTACGATACGGCCCTGGTGCATGGTGAGGGCGCAGAAATTACACTCACCGAAGCAGCCGCGGGCCTGGGTGATACTTTCCTTGATCTCGCCGAAGGCCGGGATGCCGCCCGCTGCATCGTACATCGGATGCCATGCACGCATAAACGGAAGGGCATAGACATCATCCATCTCCATCTGTGAAAGCGGTGCCGCCGGCGGGTTCTGCACGACGAACATCGCGCCGTCGTAGCACTCGTAGATGCGCTTCGCGATGATCGGATCCGTGTTCCGGTACTGGATGGCGAAGCTCTCCGCGTACTTCCGCTTATCGGCGGTGATCTCCTCATAATCCGGGAGGCGGATGGCATCGTAGATTTCATCCTCGTAACGCGTTTTATAGACGGTGCCGGAGATCCAGGTGATGTCCTTCACCTCGAGGCCGGAATTCAGGGCATCTGCGATCTCGACGATGCTGTGCTCGCCCATGCCGTAGGACAGGAGGTCGGCACCACTGTCGAGGAGCACGGAACGGCGCACACGGTCCGACCAGTAGTCGTAGTGCGCGAGACGGCGCAGACTCGCCTCGATGCCGCCGATGATGATCGGGGTATGCTTATAGCTTTTCCGGATCAGGTTGCAGTACACCGTCACCGCGCGGTCCGGACGCTTGCCCATGACACCGCCCGGTGTGTAGGAGTCGGTCTTCCGGTGATGCTTCGCGACGGTGTAGTGATTCACCATGGAGTCCATGTTGCCGCCGGAAACGAGGAAGCCGAGCCTCGGCTCCCCGAACTCCATGACGGACGAAGGATCGTTCCAGTCCGGCTGTGGTAGCATCGCGACCTTATAGCCGTGCGCCTCGAGCACACGGGAGATGATGGCGGGACCGAAGCTGGAATGATCCACATAGGCGTCGCCCATCACATAGACGAAATCCGGCTGTGTCCAGCCACGCTCCAGCATATCCTCCCGGTTGACCGGTAAAAATCCTTCGTACATAGAAATCTCCGTTGATTCATAGAATACTTGCACCTTATCTCGACTTTTCTTCGAAAAGCCTCTCCAGCTGCAATCTTTAATTATATCGCAATCGGCTTTGCGCCCTCTTCGATCGGGCATACATAGCCGCTCTCGGTGCGCTTCTCAAACTCGGCTCTCGCTTCCTTCAGCAGCTCCGGCTTCTCATAGAGATCGATGGCGCTGAGCGCGAGGACCTTTCCGGCGAGGAGCAGGGCCTTGTGGCCGATGCTTGAACCACCGCAGGAAACATTCTGCCAGCTGTGGCCCGGTGCGCCGCTGACGAAGCCGGCGCAGTGGATCTGAGCGGTCGGTGTCTGCCAGGAAACATCCCCGACGTCGGTGGAGCCGGCACAGAACGCCGTGCTGTGGTAAAGCGGCATGAGGTAGTTATTCATCGGTATCGTACCGTGCTGAGACTTCTCCTCGCTGTATGCCCGGACCGCCTCATCGAGGGTCGATGCGAAGCCCGGTGCGGTATTCGCCGGACAGGTCGCATGCACCTTCCCGGCAAACTGAAGCTCCTCCTCGGTATAGGTCGGAAGCTCCACCTGAGTGAAGTTATCGTAGAGTACCTTCTCCAGTGCGAAGTTCGGCACCAGATCCGCCGTGCCATCGATGAAGGTACGCTCAAAGCTTGTCTCGGTCATCAGGGCTGCACCCTCCGCGATCTTATCCACACGCTTTCGAAGCTCGACACAATCCCGTACGCTGATGGCACGTACCATGTAGAGCACCGTCGCATGATCCTGGACGACATTCGGCGAGATTCCACCGGCATCGGTAATCGCATAGTGCACGCGGCACTCGGACTTCATATGCTCACGCAGGTACTGCACGCCGGTGTTCATGAGCTCCACCGCATCCAGCGCTGAACGGCCATTCTCCGGATCGCCGGCGGCATGTGCGGAGCGTCCATGGAAGGTATACATGATCTGAATCGTCGAGTTGTTCGTACCGGTTTTGACCTCATTGACATCCTCCGGATGCCAGCAGAACGCAGCATCGAGGGCGCGCCACATGTTGTCGCGCGCCATGAAGGCCTTCGCCGCACCGCCCTCTTCACCCGGACAGCCGAAGAAGATCACCGTGCCCTCGTGACCACTCGTCTCGAGGTAGTTTTTCACTGCAAACGCCGCGGTCAATGCACCTGCGCCTAACATATTGTGGCCACAGCCGTGCCCGGCGCCGCCCTCTACGATTGGACGATGCCCCGTCGCACCACACTCCTGGCTGAGACCGGACAACGCATCGAACTCACCGAGGATACCGATGACCGGATGACCCGAACCATAGCTTCCGGTGAATGCCGTCTCGATCCCATCGACACCCTTCTCCACCGTGAAGCCACCCTCCGCGAGCACCTTCTCGTAGTACGCCGCACACTGAAACTCCTTCAGACTCAGCTCCGGATGCGCCCAGATGTAATCCGCCACACCAGTGAATATATCCTTATGCTGCTCGATAAACGACAGAGCAGCCCTCTTCTGTTCCTCCATGATGAACCCTCCTTTAAAATCACTTTATATAGTATACACAAAATGCAAAGAGATGCGATATCAAAGAAAAAGCGGGCCGGGAGTACTGCGCTTCTGACGACAGCCTCCGGGCCCACTGTATTTTTACAAAATCAAACCTCGAGGACCTTCCCAAGGAAGTCCTTCAGACGCGGGCTCTCCGGATGCTCGAAAATCTGCTCCGGCGTACCCTGCTCGACGAGCTTACCATCTGCCATGAAGACCACTCGGTTGCCCACCTCACGGGCGAAGCCCATCTCATGGGTGACGCAGACCATCGTCATGCCCTCATGTGCGAGCTCCTTCATAACCTCGAGTACCTCGCCGACCATCTCCGGGTCGAGCGCACTCGTCGGCTCATCGAAGAGCATGACCTCCGGGTTCATGCAGAGCGCACGAACGATCGCCACACGCTGCTTCTGACCACCTGACAGCTGCACTGGGTAAGCCGCGGCCCGATCCCGGAGACCGACACGCTCCAGCAGCTCCAGGGCCTTCTTCTCGGCCTCCTCCTTCGACTGGTGCTTCACGATCATCGGTGCGAGGGTCAGATTCTCGAGAATCGTCTTATGCGGGAAGAGGTTGAAGTGCTGGAACACCATGCCCATCTTCTGACGATACTGGTCAAGGTTGATCTTCTCGTTCACGATATCCTTATCCTCGAAGATGATGCTTCCATCGGTCGGCGACTCGAGGAGGTTCAGACTCCGGAGGAAGGTGGACTTACCGGAACCGGATGGTCCGATCACGACCATGACGTCGCCCCGGTTAATATCGATGTCGACGCCATCGAGGGCCTTGATCTTTCCGTAGTTATAGTACATTTTCAGGCCACGGACCTGAATCATTGGCTTATCGGTTGTCACTTTGACGCATCCTCCTCTCGATGTACTCGATGATCTTGCTGGTCGGGAAGCACAGGCAGAAGTACAGTAAGGTCGCCATGAGAAGCGGCTCTGCGATGATGAAGGTCGCAGACTGTACACTCTTTACGTTGAACATGATGTCCTGTACACCGATGGTATAGCAGACAGACGACTCCTTGATGATCGTCACGAACTCGTTCGCGACGGCCGGCAGGATGTTCTTCACCGCCTGTGGCAGGATGATATGGAACATGGTCTGGGACTTCGTCATGCCGAGGGAACGGGCCGCCTCGGTCTGACCGGCGTCGACGCCCTCGATACCACCACGGATGACCGCACTCATGTATCCGCCGGAGTTCAGTGCCATCGCAACGACACCCGGGAAGAAACGCTCAAACTGGATGAAGCCGAAGAAGGTGAATTTCGGCAGGGAGATCATCCCGAAGACGATGTAGTATACGAGGAAGATCTGTACCAGCATCGGGGTGCAACGTACGAACTGGACGTAAGCATTGGCCAGAAGACGGACCGGATTGAACGCGGCGATGCGGTCGTAACGCTTTCTCTTCTGAATGTCATCCGTCCTGATCTTCTCGAGGTGACGGAACGGACGCACATCCGACAGCAGCATCAATGCAAGTAAGAATGCAAGGATGAAGCCGAAGAATACGGTACAGGCTGCCAGAAGGACGGTGACGATCAGTCCCTGCTGGAACATGGTGCCGTATTGGAATAACTTCTCAAAATTGGCCCAGCTAATGGTCATAGGTAAATCCTGCCTTTCATAAGTGGTGATATGTATACTCTACATCGCGATGCGCTTTGAGTATATACGTAGGACGCTGAATGTGCCACTCAGCATGCTGAGTATAGACTCAAAAATCTCCCCGGGGAAGCCCCCGGAGAGAAAAGAATCAGATTTTTGTGTCGCAATCCGCTGTTTAGTTGGAAGCAACCTTGCCATCTGCGTCGAGCTGACCCTCGTAGACATTGCCCTCATCCGATGCAAGCTCCTGCGCGTCGGCTACGTACTGGTCCATGGAACCATCGGACAGTGCGTTGTTGATGACAGCGTTGACAGCCGGAAGGAGGTCGCTGCCCTTCTTGAGCGCGATGGCCGAACCCTCTGTATCATACGGAACATCCCATGCGATTTCAAGCTCCGGATAGTTCTTGATGTACTGCTCTGCGACCGCGGTCTCGATGAAGCCACCCTCGAGCTTGCCGGAAACGAGCTCAGAAACGATATCGGTTACCTTTGCGAGACCGATGATGTTTGCGTTCGGTGTGTTCTCCTTCGCGAGATCCATCTGGATGGAACCGTTCTGTGCGCCTACTGGAAGACCGTCAAATGCAGCATAGTCTGTGTACTTGTCATGATCTGCCTTGCGGATGACGAAGGACTGACCACCCTTGTAGTAAAGGTCGGAGAAGTCGAAGGTATCTGCACGCTCCGGGCTTGGGGAGAAACCAGCCATGCCGAGGTCGACGTTTCCGCTCTGAAGCTCCATCAGGATACCATCGAAATCCATCGGTACGAACTGAACCTCGAGGCCGAGATCCTCAGCGATTCTCTTCGCGAGTGCGACATCGAAACCGGAAAGCTCTGGTGTGCCGTCGGAATTGATGTGGTAGAACTCGTATGGTGCGAAGTCCGGAGAGGTCGCAACGGTCAGCTTGCCAGCCGTTACAGTCGTGAAATCCTTCGGAACCTCCACGATCTCACCGCTTCCCTCTGCAGCACCCTCGGTCTCTGCCTCGGTAGCAGCAGCGGTGGTGTCCTCTGCAGCGGCTGTCGTCTCAGCGGCAGCGGTGGTTGCAGCCTCAGTAGCAGCGGCTGTGGTTGTTGCTGGTGTGCTGGATGATCCGCAGGCTGCCAGCGAAACAGCTGCAAGAACAGTTGTCATCAGAATAGCTAAGTTCTTCTTCATAATAATCCTCCTCAAACCGAATCATATATTACGGTTATAAATCAAAAGCGTTTTCATAACCCCTCGCTTCTTGACTATGAGGAGATTATAATCCATTTTTCAGAGAATGCAAGTATTTTTATGCACGAAATTGTATTTAATCGCATTCTTATGCATGCTATTCACGAATAAATGCATTTATACACGTATATTATGCATATTCACGATAGTTTCAGATCCTTCATGTACTGGTGCTTCCCGTCTTGAACCTCAAACACGCGGATCTCGCAGTTCCGTGGCTTCGGTCGCCAGCAGATCCCGTTCTTCCGGTCCATGAGGTATCCGCTGAGTGCCCGCATGATGCCGCCGTGACAGGCGATCAGCACCTGCTCATAGTCCTTCTGCTCCAGCTCCTCGAGAAACGAGCGGCTACGTGCGACGAGCGAAGCGATGCTCTCCACCCCATCCTTCTCCGGACACGGAAACAGCTCCGGCAGCGCCCAGTACAGCGTCATCGGCAGGCTCATCTTCATGTAGCCCCTCTTCTCGAAGCGCCCAAAGTCCGCCTCGATCAGGCGCTCATCGATGATCACCTCGACCATCGGTACGTTGCCAATGATGGCACCCGTTTCGATCGCACGCCTGAGAGGACTCGCATAGACCGCATCGAAGTGCATATCCCCGAGCTCTGCCCGCGCCGCCCGCGCCTGCGCCCGCCCCGTCTCGTTCAGCGGCTCATCCGTCCGCCCCTGCATCAGATGCTGCTTATTCAGATTTGTCTGCCCATGGCGCGTTAACCAGATGGTCATAAAGAACCTCGCTTTCGTTTTCTTCATTATAATATTTCTATACTATAGCGTAGGTGGTGAAGATAATACAGCCAGATTTCTGAATTTTAGAAATGCATATTAAGTGCAATCGAGTAGGAGGCGGTGACTAGCCGCCGTCCTCTCACACCACCGTGCGTACCG
>CALAOB010000127.1 GCA_937927445.1 uncultured Oribacterium sp.
AATCACTGAGTTTTCTTTATGAAAACTCAGCGTTGCAGAGGGTGCTAAGGAAAATGTACCAAGTGCCGCTAAGGGGACCCGGCTTGATTTCACACGGTCTCTCCGTATGGCCTCCGTTGCCGCCCCTCCGGGGTCCCCTTGCTGAGCTTCACATCTCGTGCTATAATGACGAAGTTAAATAAAAGTACAGAGGGGTGTCGGTCAGAACCGGCTGAGATGGGAACTGTGCGTTTCGGACCCTGGAAACCTGATTTGGATCATGCCAACGTAGGGAGCTGCTCTTTTTGTATGCGCTTTTAAGGCTGTCCGGTCGGGCAGCCTTTTTATTTGTGATTTGAAAGAAGCACAATTATGAACAGAGATTTACTTCGATTATATGCGATCACCGATCGGCGCTGCCTGAAGACAACGGGGCAGACGAGCTCTGTGAAGTCGGAGCCGTGCGCAGAAGAGAACCCGGCAGCGGGGCGCGAGAGTGAAGCTTCTTCCCTGCGCTTCGAATTTGAAGCCGAGGCGCTGGCCGCGGCGGTGGAACAGGCGATCCTGGGCGGGGCGACCATGGTGCAGTTCCGTGAAAAGGAGCTCACCGGGGCGCGGCTCGAGCAGGATGCGCGGGCGGTGCAGGCGGTCTGCCGCAAGCATGTGGTGCCGTTCATCATGAACAACGATGTGGCCCTCGCGCAGAAGCTGGATGCCGACGGCGTCCATGTCGGGCAGAGCGATATGCCGGCGGCGGAAGCCCGTCGTCTTCTCGGTCCGGCGAAGATCATCGGCGTGACCGCGCGGACGGTGGCAGAGGCGCAGGCGGCGGAAGCAGCCGGTGCGGATTACCTCGGTTCCGGCGCGGTGTTCGGCACGAGCACGAAGCACGATGCGAAGACGATGCCGCTCGAGACCTTCCGGGCCATCACGGCGTCGGTTCAGGTTCCGGTCGTGGCGATCGGCGGGATCAGCGCGGCCAATGCAGGCGCCCTGAAATCCCATGGCGCTGCGGGACTCGCTGTCGTCAGCAGTCTCTTCGGCGCAGCGGACATCACGGAAGCGGCGCAGGAGCTCAGGGCGATCGCAGATGAGGTCGTTGCTGATCAGTGACGAGGCGTCCGGCAGAAGAGCAGCGGTTTCGCTTTCTGTCCGGGAGAATGTCTGATCTCTGCATTGGCGGTGGCAGACGTTCCGACGGTAATTTCTAACGGTTTGACCGCGTTATGCGTTCAAATAGATCACAGCGGCAGGTTGGGGGCACCACCTCAGGTCGCTATATAAAATTAATGCGTGTGAAGGAGTACTATGTATACAGCATTAACAATCGCAGGAAGTGACTCCTGTGGAGGCGCCGGCATCCAGGCAGATATCAAGACAATGCTCGCAAATCACGTGTATGCGATGAGCGCGATTACGGCATTGACTGCCCAGAATACGACCGGCGTAAAGAGTATCATGGAGTCGACGCCTGATTTCCTGAAGGATCAGCTCGATATGATTTTTACGGATATCTATCCGGATGCAGTGAAAACAGGGATGGTTTCCTCTGGCAGCCTCATCGAGGTGATCGCCGAGAGACTCACATTCTACAAAGCCAGAAACATCGTGGTGGACCCGGTGATGATCGCTACCAGCGGGGCGAAGCTGATCAGTGACGATGCAGTCGATACACTGAAGTCGAAGCTGCTGCCGCTCGCGACGGTGATCACGCCGAACATTCCGGAGAGTGAGGTACTGTCCGGGATGACGATTCGCAGCTCCGCGGATATGGTGGAAGCGGCGAAGCGGATCCACGCAGCCTTCGGCTGTGCCGTGCTTACGAAGGGCGGCCACAGCCTGGACGACGCGAACGATGTGCTCGTGCATGGAGAGCAGGTGACCTGGTTCCACGGCAGACGAATCGAGAATTCGAACACGCACGGAACCGGCTGCACGCTGTCCTCGGCGATCGCGTCGAATCTGGCCAAGGGATATGATCTCGAGACATCCGTACAGTACGCGAAGAACTATATCTCCGGCGCACTGAACGCGATGCTGGATCTCGGAAAGGGCAGCGGTCCGATGGACCACGGCTTCTTGATCCAGGGCGATTATTCGGCCGCTCTCTGAGTGGAAACAGACGCAGCCTGGCCGTGGTCTTCATGTATTCACGCTTCCTGCAACAGGGGCAGGGATACGATGGAGATGCAGGGACGGAGCTGCGCCGGATTCGATTTCGAGAGGCAGTAGAGTGAACCATCCTTCGGCGATGTTCTATTGTAGAAGGAGATTCATGATGCGTAACGAAAATTCTGCTACCGCAAGCGTAGCAACCACAAGTGTAAACACGAAGAAACTGGCCCTCGCGGCTGTATTTGCCGCCATCGCGGTGGTCGGCTCCACCTTTTCCGTGCCGGTCTTCGGCTCGAAGTGTGCGCCGGTACAGCACCTCGTCAATGTGCTGTGCGCGGTATTCCTCGGCCCGGCCTACGGTGTAGCGGCGGCGTTCATCGCCAGTGTCATCCGTAACCTGATGGGCCTCGGCTCACTGCTCGCGTTCCCGGGCTCCATGTGCGGTGCCTTCCTGTCCGGCTATCTCTATAAGAAGCTTCGGAAGCTCCCGGCAGCTTATGTCGGTGAAATCTTCGGCACCGGCATCATCGGCGGCATCCTGTCCTACCCGATCGCAGCCTTCATCATGGGCAACACGAAGGCGGCAGTCTTCACCTTCGTCGTTCCGTTCCTGGTGAGCACCTGCGGCGGTACCCTGATCGCGGTGATCATCACCGTGGCACTCACGGAGACCGGCTTCCTCGAGCGTGCGAAGGAAATGCTGAAGTGAGGAGAGTCATGACCATCCGCTGCGCGGCCCTTTCCGGGTGGTGCCGGATGGAGACATTGGCCTCGGCAGCAGTACGGCAGACGTCGGGAAGACGGGCAGGCTGCGCAGATAGACGGCAGGAGTGAGGAGCCACGAATGATCGACGAAAACTTCAGAAATCAGATATATGCATGGATGGACGCGGTTCAGCGTACCGCGCCCCTCGTGCACTCGATCACGAATTATGTGACGGTCAACGACTGTGCGAATGCGCTGCTTGCGATCGGCGCGCGCCCGGTCATGTCGCATGATCCACGGGAGGCGGCGGAAATCACCCGTGGCAGCCAGGCGCTGGAGCTGAACCTCGGCGCCACCGAATACATCGACGCGATGTTCCTGAGCGGACAGGCGGCGCGGACGAAGGGGATTCCGCGGGTCATCGATCCCGTAGGGATCTCCGGCTCGACCTTCCGGCGTGAGACGCTTCGCCGAATGATCGCGGAGCTGCAGCCGACGGCCATCCGCGGCAACTACTCGGAGATACACGCTCTGCTCGCCAATGCAGGCACCGTCACAGGTGTGGACGCGGTCGTCGATGCGGCGCACCCGGCACTTTCCGGGGATGCGCTGGCACGCAGGATGCAGGACTACCTCCGGACACTGGATTTCCCGATGATCCTCGTGGCATCCTGCCGGGAGGATATCGTCGCTTCACGAGATGCGTTCTGCTTCGTAAAGAATGGCAGCCCGCGCATGTCACGCGTGACCGGCACCGGCTGCATGGCGACCGAGCTGCTCGCCGCCTTCCTCGCGGTGGCAGCCGGTGAAGAGGAGAAGACTCTCCAGAGGTGGACTGCTGGTGAAGAGGCGTTCCTTCAGACAGAGAATACTGATTCAGACGAGACGGCATGTGGAGTACGGACTGCCGGTGAAGAGGCGACCTTTCGTGCGGCAGTGCTCGCCACCGCGTTCATGGGCATCGCGGGCGAAATCGCAGAGGAGAGTGCACCGCGTGGCAGCGGAAGCTACCACATCGCACTCATCGATGCACTTTCGACTATGACCGCAGAAGATATCGTGGGCAGGATTCATCTTGGAGAAGCCTGATCTGGCCCCGTATGGTTTGACATTGCTTGGCTTCGAATGGGGTAAAAATGGCCTGTTGATAAAATAGACAGATTACAGATTTTGACATTGTCGATTTGTAATGCAGTTTTTGCTGCCGAAAAGATATTGTGTAAAAAATCTGCGTCGGTGTAATGTTGTTTTTATATAATCCTTGCCATAGTGAAAAACCGGTAATGCTAAATCTGGCATTACCGGTTTTTTGTAAATTTCCGGTAATGTAGTTTTTTGAAAATGGTGCTGTTTGTCAAAATTGGTGAAAATCAAGGGACGATAAAGAGACATATAATAAGGACGTGACGGCGGCGTCTCGAGCTGGGGAGTGCATGCAATTCCGCGGGATAAGGCGAAAGGTTCGAATTGAAATATAAAATAAATTCATGCGAAAAATAACTGTTTTCCGCCATTTATAAGCATGATTTATTTCAAAAATAACCTCAGATTAACGTAAACACAGATTCTCTGAAATCTGTGCTTTTTATTACGAAAAACGATTGACAAGTCCGAAACCTGGTTGTAAAACATGAGGAATTTCAGAAATTTTTATAACTAATGGGGGTTACTTGTATGAACACACTTGTTATCGTATTGATCGCAGCCGTATGTCTCATCGCGGCCTATACGCTTTACGGACGCTGGCTCGCCAATAAGTGGGGCATCGATCTACAGGCGAAGACACCGGCCGTCAAGTATGAGGATGGCGAGGATTTCGTTCCGACCGACGGCTGGACCGTATTCAGCCACCAGTTTTCGTCCATCGCAGGTGCAGGTCCTGTCACCGGTGCGATTCAGGCTGCTGCGTTCGGCTGGCTTCCGGTTCTGCTCTGGATCCTGCTCGGCGGCATCTTCTTCGGTGCGGCCACCGATTTCGGTGCGCTCTATGCAAGCGTAAAGAACGAGGGCCGTTCCATGGGGCTTCTCATCGAGAAGTACATCGGTAAGACCGGTCGTCGTCTCTTCCTTCTTTTCTGCTGGCTGTTCTGCTGCATCGTCATCGCAGCCTTCGCCGACATGGTCGCTGGTACGTTCAATGCCTACACCGTGACCGATGGCGTGACCTCACTGGCAGCCGCTGCAGATTCAAACTCCGCCGCCGGCATGGTTTCCATCATGTTCATGGTATTCGCTGTCGTATACGGTCTGATCCAGCGGAAGTGCAAGCTCACCGGCTGGAAGGAGACCGTGATGGCCATCGTCTTCATCGTCCTCTGCTTCGCACTCGGCATGCAGTTCCCGCTTGTTGCCGGTAAGCAGACCTGGAGCTACATCACCTTCATCTACATCTTCTTTGCTGCTGTCACACCGATCTGGATCCTGAAGCAGCCGAGAGACTATATGACCACCTTCATGTTCATCGCGATGATCGCCTGTGCCGCCATCGGCCTCCTTGTCGCTCACCCGACCATGAACCTTCCGGTCTTCACTGGCTTCAATAATGCGAAGTTAGGTACCATGTTCCCGATCCTTTTCGTAACCGTTGCCTGCGGTGCGGTTTCCGGTTTCCACAGCCTGGTATCCTCCGGAACCTCTTCGAAGACTGTTTCCAATGAGAAGGATATGCTGAAGGTTGGCTATGGTGCCATGGTGCTCGAGTCCCTGCTCGCTGTCCTCGCACTCTGTGTCGCAGGTGCAGCGGCTGCAGCCGATGGTACACCAGCCGAGGGTACACCGTTCCAGATCTTCAGCCGTGGAGTTGCCGGCTTCATCTCGATGTTCGGTATCTCATCACATGTCGCCACCGTATTTATGACCATGTGCGTATCTGCACTTGCCCTGACGAGCCTCGATGCCGTCGCACGTATCGCCCGTATGAGCTTCCAGGAGCTCTTCAGCGTCGATGATATGGAGCACGCCGAGGGCTGGAGAAAGCTCTTCTGCAACATCTACTTCTCCACGATCCTCACCCTCGTGTTCGGCTACATCCTCACGAAGGTCGGCTATGCAAACATCTGGCCGCTGTTCGGTTCCGCGAACCAGCTCCTGTCCGCACTCGTACTGATCACGCTCTGTGTCTTCCTGAAGGTGACCGGCCGCAGCAATAAGATGCTCTTCCCGCCACTCATCATCATGCTCTGCGTGACCTTCACCGCACTGGTACAGCGTCTGATCGCGATGGTCAAGGCTATCCAGACCGCGGCTGCCGTTGCCATCCCGGCCGGTGAGACCACCTGGGGTGCCGTCTTCATCGCAAACGGACTTCAGCTGATCATCGCTGTCCTCCTTATCATCCTCGGACTCACCATCGTTGTGAACTCCGCAAAGAGCTACATCAACTGCAAGGCGGAAAACCAGGATGCGGTAAAGAAGCAGGGCGCTGCCGTACACGCAAACTAAGTGATATTTATATCTGACGAAAGAAAAAACTCGCCTTCGGGCGAGTTTTTTTGTGCCGGAATGCATATCTGAGATTTGTTAAAAGCATGGCCCATACTGTAAGAACACATTGACATTTTACGTTCTGGTGCTAAAATTACGCCGTAAAAGTTAGCGCAGGCTAACCATGAACGGACATCACTGTGGAGGGAATTTCTATGCCATTAAACATCATGGATCATGGTGTGAATTATACGATACAGAAAATCCTGGGGAAGGAGAGGGCGCGACATCATCTGGAGAGCCTGGGCTTCGTCCCGGGATCCTCTGTGCAGATTCTGTCCCGCTTCAACAGCTATTTCGTGGTCTATGTAAAGGGGACCCGCATCGGAATTGACGAGGCGTATGCGAAGATGATTATCGTCAGCTGCTGAGGCTGTACGTCGAATTCTTATAAAGGATGATTTTTAATGAAAAAACAGGACAATATCATATGCTTCTGCTATGTGCTTCTCGCACTGCTTTCTGTCAGCTTCGCCGGTGGACTGGTGCTGGTGTACTACTCACGAAATGCACAGAGTCCGATGCTTCTTTTGCGACATCTGCAGCTTGCGGAGATGCTGGTGCTTGCGGGCGCCATTGCTGTTCTGCTGTCCCTCATGACCTATTTTAAGGAGATTTCCGCGAAGGCCTTCACGGATGTGACAGGTGTGCGGGATAAGAAAGCACTGGAAAAGCATCTCCAGGAGCTGCAGGAGCGGAGTGACACCCTGAACATCGGAATCATGATGTTTGATCTCAATGGACTGAAGTGGGTCAATGATAATTATGGTCATGAGAAGGGCGATGAGTTCATCCAGACCTTTGCGTCCTATCTTACGCGTATTCTGAACAGCGACAGCTTTCTCGCCCGCTTCGGCGGCGATGAATTTGTGATCATACAGGAGCATACGACACCGGAAATGCTGAAGGTAATGGAGGGACATCTCCGGAAGCTGGTGGAGCAGAATAACCAGGGCAGTGTACTGCCACTGAGCTATGCGGTCGGCTGGGAAGTGAGCTATAAAAACCATTATTATTTGATGGAGGATCTTCTCCGAACGGCCGATCAGAACATGTATATAGACAAGAGCCGGAAGAAACAGGGCAGGCTGGAGGATCGGGCGCATCTTCCGGCAGGACGACATTCCTTCCCTGCGATTTCGGAAGATACCCTCATCGCGAAAATCGAGTCCATGCTCCATACGCATCGGAGCTGTCTTCTGGTGGTCAATGATATCGAGAACTTCCACTTTATCAACGATACCTTCGGCTATCAGATGGGCAATCAGGTGCTGGACGATTTCTATCAGAAGATGCGGGCGGAGAAAGAAATTCTATTCGTCTGTCGCTATCACTCGGATATCTTTCTCTCTGTCACGGATATCACGGACATCGGAGAGGAAACGGCATTAAAAACAACACAGGATCGGTGCAGACGCATCGCAGAAGCATTGTCCTCGACCTATCCGATCGGGAACTGCGTCATCGACACCGGTGCCTGCCGCATGAAGGAGGGTGAACTCAGCGCAGAAGAGTATATCTCCAGGGCGAATCTTGCGTGCCACAGTGCGAAGAAAAACTATGGGCATCTCTGCTACTATACTGAAGAAATGGCGGCGGCAGAGCAGGAGCGCGCCCGCATCATCCAGTCCTTCCCGGCAGCGCTGAAGAATCGGGAGTTCAGGCTGTATTTTCAGCCGAAGGTGGATGGCAGGACGAAGAAGATCATGAGTGCAGAGGTGCTGGTGCGCTGGCAGCTGCCGGATGGCTCTCTCCGGGCACCGGACAGCGTCATTCCACTCCTGGAGCGTACCGGGGAGATCGTGCAGCTCGACTACTATATGTACGAGCAGAGCTTCGCCTGGATGGCGGCACATCCGGGGCAGTTGCCGCTTTCGCTCAATGTCTCGCCCGTGCATTTCGCACATCCCCGACAGTTTGTGCAGAAGGTGAAGGAACTCCTGACACGCTATCCGGTTGAACCGAGCCGTGTGATCTTCGAAATCACCGAGGGATGCTATATCCAGAACACGGAGGCAGTGAATCAGGTGATTCATGAACTGCACCAGCTGCATATCCGTATCTCGATGGACGACTTCGGCTCCGGATATTCTTCCCTCGCAAGCCTGAAGGACATCAACTTCGATGAGGTGAAGATCGACCGGCGCTTCATCGCCGACGGTCTCAGTGAGCGAGGGGAAATCGTGCTGCAGGAAATCTTCCACGTGCTGAAGCGCTTAAAGAAGAGCATCGTGTGCGAAGGCGTCGAAACGACCGAGGTGTCGGACTTCCTCGTGGAGGCAGGCTGCGATGAAATCCAGGGCTACCTCTACTACCGTCCGATGCCGGAGCAGGAATTCGAAGCACTCCTCGGATGAAAAGACATACGGGAGCAGCCGGGCGTCGGCGCATGAAAAGCCTGTTGGGACAGTATGACATGGCGTCGGACAAAATGCATATTGAGCCTGCGAATGAATTTATAGTA
Source organism: uncultured Oribacterium sp. (assembly GCA_937927445.1). GTDB lineage: Bacteria > Bacillota > Clostridia > Lachnospirales > Lachnospiraceae > Oribacterium. The sequence continues at coordinate 8,748 of CALAOB010000127.1, forward strand.
GATGGCAGAAAGGCCACCACATGGCTGGAATCGTATCCAGTGATGTGGTGGCCTCTTGTATTTCTGCTGGCGTTCGGGTAGAATCAGTATATCTGACAAATAGGTGTCGATCACGGGCAGACTTCTTCTGTCCGGTTCTCAAAAATTAAAAACAGAAAAGAATATTTATTGCACGGGATGACCATGCGTTCAGACGTTGCGCCTTCATTTTGTATGAAACTGTGCAGAAAAAAAGAGCGCCGCGGTATGCGACACTCTTTATCACGCTGAATGTTACGCGAATTACTGCAGCGCACTGCGCTTCGTGCGCTGGATGGCATCGGACATCGCCGGAATCGAAAGGATGATCAGGGTAATCACGGCCTCTGCGCCGATGTAGATGAGATTATAGACCGCAGAGTACGCTGCCGGATTCCAGCCCTCCCAGGCATACTCACCGAAGAAAACCCAGCCGCTCAGAAAGGCGAAGACGTATCTTCCGACGCAGGCCGCGATATAGCCGAGGCGAAGACCGTTCTTGTGGTTTGCGAAGAAACCGGAGATGCCGAATGCGCCGAAGGCGAATACATAATCGAGGATTACCTGTACCGGTGTCAGCACATACGGATCGATGATGAACTGAAGGATACCATAGGCTACGCCCGCAGCGATACCGACCGCCGGACCGAAAAAGAAGCCCGGAAGCATCGCGAAGAGCATCGAGCACAGGGTGATGGAACCGCCGGTCGGGAACTCAAACACTTTGATCATCGAGGTGACCGTCGCAAGTGCGATGCATACTGCACAGTAAGCCAGAACCTTAACATTTTTAGACATAAAAAAACCTCCTTTGAATCGCACGGATCTTCCGTGGCTGTGTCAGGAGGGGCAGAATAAGACAGCAGAAAAATGCTGTCATGCTTCCCTACGCAGGTATTGACCTGATCAGGTGAGAAGGGTTGGTTCTATGAAGAATCCTCTCAGCATAAGCGCCCCTAGCAATCAAACACCATTATAAAACGGTGAAAAGCCATGTCAAGAGCGGGTATGCACGATCAAACGGGAGATGAGGATGAAGATTTCGACAGCATTGTCCCGGACAGAGAGCCGGACGAAAGGACGCTTCGGGAGGGGGACAGCGTGCCTGGAAAATGTGGAAAAGAGGAAGGAACAGAGATGAGAAACTATCCGCTGACTGCGAAAGAGCAGCATAAACGAAAAGAAAAACTGGCGAAAATTCGCCAGACTGTGATGATCATCCTCATGGTGATTGCCGGTCTCTATTACCTGACCGTCGAGCGCAGTCAGGTGACAAACGCCGCGGTCGTGACGAACGTGGAAGAAGCGCCAGTAAAGCCTGAAGATGTGAACCAGATTGCGGCGAAAAAAGAAAAGAAGTTTACAATTGAAGGATTTTTAGAGTCGACGTCGGCACCCAATGAAGTAAAGGACACAGAAACAGAAAAGGAGACATCGATACAAAAACAAACGGAAGCTGTGATCATAACGTCGCTCACAGCAGAACAGGCGCCGACGGAAAGCTACGCAGAATCCGCAGTGCAGCCGGCTGCGAATACAAATCCGACCACACAGGCCATACCGGATGCCACTGCGGTCCAGGTAAAAGACAAACGCGTGAATCTGAACACCGCCACCCTGGAAGAACTCGACGCACTCCCCGGTGTCGGCCCCTCCACCGCCAAAAACATCATCGCCTACCGCGAGAGCCACGGCGGCTTCGCGGCTCCAGAAGAAATTATGAACGTGAAACGGATCGGCGAGAAGACATTTCAGAAACTGAAAGAGTTTATTAAAGTGTAGTATTTTTAAACTTGTTGAAGCAGAATACAAAATGTAATACACAATGTATTGCATTTTGCAGTGAGCTTATTCTATAATGAGGATAGACTTATGAACTTTGAATGGGATATTCAGAAGGAACAGAAAAATATAGCGAAACATGGTCTGGATTTTTCGACAGCAATCCTTGTGTTTGGTGATGAAAATCGACTTGAATTTTACGATGTGGAGCATAGCGATACGGAGGACCGTTATATTACGATTGGAGCGATTGATGGTGTTGTCACGATCGTGTATGTCGCTTATACCGAGCGAAATCAGGCGATTCGCATCATCTCTGCGCGAGGTGCACCCAGGCGAGAGAAGGAGGTTTATTATGAAGGTATCTAATGTGGATGTTACCAGGAAGCCAACAAAAGAACAAATTGAAATGTTGAACAAAGTAGCGAATCTTCCCGTTACGTTCGATGAAGATGCAAGAGAATTAACAGAGGAGGAACTGGCGAAGTTCAAACGGGTATCGGAAGAGCGAAGAAATGAAAGACGAAAGCAGATTGTGACGCTGCGCGTTTCGCCGACCACACTTGCAAAAGCGAAATCTCTGGGGGCAGGGTATAGTGGAGTGCTCTCGAGAATGCTTGATATGTGTCTGAATGATCCTGAACTTATCAGGAAATGTCTGTGAGAAAACCGACCTACGTGGTGGCCAGATTCAAGGATGGATTTCGGAGGACCGGCTTTGCTTGATCGTAACAGTTCAGACACCCCTTGGCTCCCTTGGGAAGTTTGAGGCTGCTCCTCATTCGCCCACCTCATAAGATTCAGGGTACACTTCAGAGTTCCCTCACCATAGGCATGATGGCAGATTTTTTAGCTCAACGTGCCTGCACTCGCAAATTCTATATGACGTCGGATCGTCATGATGATGGTTTTCAGCACCCCAGCATGCCTATGCTGTATCTTTCTGAAGTTTTGATACAGCACCATCCGCTCGAACAAAATCAGGCGCCGATTTTTTGTTTGCCTGCACGGGGCGGGGCCGATATGTAAGAAGATAAAAGGTGTACACTGGGGTGGGCAGGCAAACGAGAAGAGGACGCCTCGGTGGACGCCCCCTAAAAAACATCTGTATATCAAGAAGCACACACGGCTGAACTGTTACGCCTGATCGTCTGAGCGATGCATAAAATCTGTTTTTACATTGGTTTTATGCATGTTTTGTGGTATCATGTTCCCATAGTTTAGTCTAAATTCTCGGATTATGCCCGGGTGCAGTACATACGGAGGTTCTATATGGAACAGAATGAAGAGAGAGCAACACATGTTGTATATGAGAAAGATGAGCATGGTCAAATCGTCATCGCGGATGAGGTCGTGGCGATCATCGCAGGCATCGCAGCGACCGAGGTGAAGGGTGTCGATTCCATGTATGGCGGCTGGTCCGGTGAGATCATCTCCCGAATGGGCATCCGCGACCTCGCGAAGGGCGTAAGCATCAGCATTGAGGATGACCACGTTTCCGTGAAGCTGAGCCTGAACGTGAAGTACGGCTACTCCATCCCGGATGTTTCGAGAAACGTGCAGGATAAGGTCGCTTCAGCCATCGAGTCCATGACCGGTCTCCGTGTGCTGGATGTCAATATCCGCATCGCCGGTGTGGTCAATGCTGAGAATGAGTAAGTTGAAATAGAGTCATAGGTAAGGAAGTCATGAATAAACGAGAAGAAAGAGATCATAAGTTTAAGCTCCTGTTCTGCACACAGTTCTATCCTGGTCAGGAGATTCCGGAGCAGCTCGCACGCTATTTTGAGTCCCCGGATTACGAGGATGGTGATGGCGTCGTGCACATCGAGAATCTGAGCGAGGAGGACCAGCAGCGTCTGGAGGCCGAGGTGGAGAAGATCACCGCGAAGCTCCCGGAGCTGGATGCGCGTATCGATTCTGCAGCCGAGGGCTGGAAGACCGATCGTATGACGAAGACCGACCTGACGGCGATTCGTCTCGCGCTTTATGAGATCGCGTATGATGAGACGATCCCGGATAAGGTAGCCATCAACGAGGCGGTCGAGCTTGCAAAGAAGTACGGTGGCGACGAGTCCGGCTCCTTCGTCAACGGTGTCCTGGCACGTCTTGTGAACAGCGACCGTGTATCGACGAGAACCGCGAAGGCACCTCGTAAGCAGCAGGGTGAGCTCACGGAGAAGAAGACCAGCGGTAAGGGCGTTCAGATCATCGTAAACCGCAATAAATAAGGATAAAGGATTCCTATGAATAAAGACAGTCGTGCATATACTGTGTCCCAGGTGAACCGGTATATCGCAAACATGTTTTCATCGGATTTCGCACTGAAAAATATCACGATCCAGGGTGAGATTTCAAATCTGAAATACCATCCGACCGGGCATATTTACTTTACACTGAAGGACGCAGCTTCGCAGATCTCCGGTATCATGTTTGCCGGTGACCGTGCGGGGCTTCCGTTTAAATTGGAGAATGGCATGCGCGTGCTCTGCACGGGCAGTGTCGGCGTCTATGAGCGCGGCGGCAGCTATCAGATCTACGCGAAGCGCTTCATGGCGGATGGCATCGGAGATCTCTATATCCGTTTCGAGCAGCTGAAAAAGGAGCTCGAGGAGATGGGCCTCTTCGATCCGATGTATAAGAAGCCCATCCCGAAGTATGCACAGCGCATCGGCGTCGTGACTGCGAAAACCGGCGCGGCTGTCCGCGATATCGTCCAGATTTCGAAGCGGCGGAATCCCTATGTGGACATCGTCCTCTACCCGGCACTGGTGCAGGGCGAGGGGGCGGTTCCGTCCATCGTGCACGGTATCCGGACACTGGATCAGCTGGGCCTCGACGTGCTGATCGTCGGACGTGGCGGTGGCTCCATCGAGGATCTGTGGGCGTTTAACGAAGAACCCGTGGCACGGGCGATCTTCGAAGCGGATACCCCGATCATCAGCGCGGTCGGCCATGAAACGGATACGACCATCGCGGATTATGTCGCAGATCTCCGTGCGCCGACCCCGAGTGCGGGCGCGGAGCTGGCGGTCTTCGATTATCAGAAGCTGATGGAGGAACTGGGAAGCTACCGCGCGACCCTCGACAGTGTGATGAACGAGCGCATCCAGGACGAGCGTCAGCGGCTCGCGATGCAGAAGCTCCGACTTAATCAGCTGAGCCCGGGCAGCATCCTGAAGGAGTACCAGAAGCGGAGCCTTCAGTACGAGACACAGCTCCGCGAGGCGATGCGGGAGAAGCTGCAGGACGCGAAGGACCGCATGCAGAACTACAGCGGTTTTCGGGAACAGATGCTTCAGCACCTGCACGACGCAAAGGAGCAGCTCCATCGCTACGATGGGATGTCCATGCGGATGACGCAGACGCTGGACCGCGCCCGCCATGGGCTCGCGCTCCGGACCGAAAAGCTCGAGTCTGTGAGTCCGCTTCGGAAGCTGAGCAGTGGCTACGGCTATGTGCAGGATGCCGAGGGGCATCGTGTGGACTCGGTCGGGAAGCTGGCGGTCGGTGATCTGATCACGACGCAGCTCCGGGACGGAAGCTTCCGGAGCCGGGTGGAACAGGTCACCACGACGAAGTAGATTCGGAAGCATTGGCTTCCAACACAGACAGATTAACAGGCGGATCGTCCTTCACAGGGACATCCGCTTCAAAGAACAGATACACTGGGGACCACGTACGCGGTCCCGCTTCAGACGGACAGAATCCGGAAAGGATCGCTATGCCAGTGAAGAAGAGTGCGGCAGCCGCCGCGGAAAAAGAAAAGGAACAGAAGCCTCTCCAGGAGGTGTTTGCAGAGCTCGACGAGCTGATCGAGAAGATGAGCAGTGAGGAGAGTCTCGAGAAGACCTTCGATATGTATCAGAAGGGCGTGACGCTTCTCCGGAGTGCAAATGACAGTATCGATCGAATCGAAAAACAGGTAAAGGTGCTGGATGATGAAGGATTTCTCTCTTGAACTGAAAACTACAGTCGCTGAGGTCGACGCGATCGTCCTCGCGCAACTTCCGAAGGTGGAGGGACAGCAGAAGACCGTACTGGATGCCATGCAGTATTCCGTGGCGGCCGGCGGGAAGCGAATCCGTCCGATCCTCGTGCAGAAGTGCTATGCGCTCTACAAGAATCGGATGGGCGCCGGCTGGAACCGCTTTATGAAGCCGATCGTCGAGGCCTTCATAGGTGCGATCGAGATGATCCATACCTTCTCGCTCTGCCATGACGACCTCCCGTGCATGGACGGGGACAAGTACCGTCGCGGGCAGGAATCCACCTGGTATAAGTTCGGCGAGGATATGGGGACGCTCGCAGGCGATGCGCTCTCCCTCTATGCCTTCCAGCGGGTGACGGAGGTGTATCTCCGCCAGCTTTCCCGTGCGGCCGTGACCGGCGGTGTGGACAGCCCGGATGAATCCTCGAAGTTTGCAAACGCCGTACTGAAGGCGACGTCGATCCTCGCCGGAAAATCCGGTGTGGATGGCATGCTCGGCGGCCAGACGGTCGACGTCGAGATGACCGGAAAGCCGCTCAGTGAGGCACAGCTTCAGTTTATTTATGAGCTGAAGACCGGGGCACTGCTCGAGGCCTCCATGATGATGGGCGCAGTGCTCGGAAACGCATCGCAGATGGAGCTTCAGCGGCTCGAAAGCATCGCCCGAAGCATTGGCGTAGCCTTCCAGATCGAGGATGATATCCTCGACGAGACGAGCACACAGGAGGTGCTGGGCAAGCCGATCCATTCTGACGAGGAAAACAACAAGACGACCTGGGTGTCGATTCATGGACTCGAGGCAGCGCAGGCTGAGGTGCAGCGCCTCTCCGAGGAAGCCATCGAGGGCTTGAAGGGACTTTCGGAGGTGGATGAAGACGCCCGTCAGTTCCTCATCGCACTCACCGAAGAGCTGATCCATCGGAAAAAGTAAAAAGGAGAACGCGTTCACAGGCGGACGTGGCAGCTGAACGCTGCAGGCGGATGCCCGTGACGATGTACCGGAACGTGGAGCAGAGACAGCGGCGAAACGTGCACCGGGATAAGTGAAAAGTATGCTACTGGATGATATACATGGACCGGAGGATCTGAAGAAGCTGAATGATCATCAGCTCAGGAAACTCGCGTCCGAAATCAGACAATTTATCATAGAGAAAACCTCCGAGTACGGAGGCCACCTCGCCTCGAATCTCGGGGTAGTGGAGCTGACCATCGGGCTGTATCTGGCCCTCGATCTGCCGAAGGATAAGATCGTGTGGGACGTCGGCCATCAGGCCTATACCCATAAAATCCTGTCTGGTCGAAAGGAAAACTTCGACGGACTCCGGCAGTATCATGGGATGAGTGGTTTCCCGAAGCGGGCGGAGAGTCCGTTTGACTGCTTCGGCACGGGCCACAGCTCCACCTCGATTTCCGCCGGACTCGGCATCGCCGCAGCCCACGATATCAAGGGCGAGCACTATACCGTCGTGTCCGTCATCGGCGATGGCGCACTGACCGGCGGCCTCGCGTATGAGGGACTCAATAACGCCGCCCAGATGAAGAAAAACTTCATCATCGTGCTGAACGACAACAAGATGTCGATCTCTCGAAACGTCGGGGGGATGTCGAAGTACCTGAACGGACTTCGCTCGAACCGAGGCTATAATCAGCTGAAGATCGACGTCGGCAGTACGCTGATGCGCGTACCCGGCGTCGGACCGCAGCTCGTAAAGCGGGTACAGCGGGCGAAGAACTCGCTGAAGCAGCTCCTCATTCCGGGTATGCTGTTCGAGGATATGGGCATCACCTACCTCGGGCCGATCGATGGTCACAACATCCGTGAGGTGGAGCGGACCATCGAGGAGGCGAAAAAGATCGATCATGCGGTACTCGTGCATGTCCTCACGACGAAGGGCAAGGGCTATGCACCGGCGGAGCACAATCCGGCGCACTATCACGGGGTGTCTCCGTTCGATATGAAAACCGGAAAGGCACTCTCGCCATCGAAGGAGAGCTACACCGCTGTCTTCTCGAAGACGCTGTGTCGCCTCGCCCGCGAGAATAAGAAAATCGTCGGCATCACCGCCGCGATGCCGGACGGCACCGGACTCAGTGCCTTTGCGAAGGAATTCCCGGATCGTTTCTTCGATGTGGGGATCGCGGAGCAGCACGCCGTGACCTGCGCTGCCGGTATGGCGAGCAACGGCCTGAAGCCGGTGTTTGCCGTCTATTCGAGCTTTCTGCAGCGTGCCTACGACCAGATCGTGCATGACGTCTGCCTCCAGAAGCTGCCGGTCGTATTCTGCATCGACCGTGCCGGCCTCGTGGGTTCCGACGGTGAGACGCACCAGGGCATCTTCGACTACAGTTATCTCACGCACATCCCGCACATGACGGTGATGGCACCGAAGAATGCAGATGAGCTCGCACAGATGCTGGCATTCGCGATGAAGTATCCGCTGCCGATCAGCATCCGCTATCCGCGCGGTGCGGCCTACCAGGGGCTCCGCGAATTTGCGGCACCGATCGAGCATGGTCGCGCCGAGCTCCTCTATCAGGGCAGCGATATCGCCCTCGTGGCCGTCGGTTCGATGGTCTCCACGGCGGAGCACATACGTGAAAAGGCGGTGACCCATGGCTACCAGCTGACGCTCGTGAATGCGCGCTTCGTGAAGCCGATCGACACAGAGATGCTCGATCGCCTCGCGGAAAACCATACCACGATCGTGACCCTCGAGGAGAACGTGAAGCAGGGTGGCTTCGGCATCCAGGTCGAGGCCTACCTCCATGAGCACCATCCGGAGGTGAAGGTCGTGACGATCACCCTCCCGGACAAGTACGTGGAGCACGGCGATGTGACGAAGCTCCGCGCCTTCCTCGGCATCGACAGCGACTCGATCATCGAGCGGCTCCGCCGTGAGGGCGTGATTCCGGCGGGGGATCCGGCCAATGCAGACGAGCGGAACGAAGAGAGCTCCGCGGGCATTGAACCGGCGGACGAAACGAAGTGAAAACGCGCCGGAACGGAGACAGATGCGCAAAGATATGTGCATCGCCGATCGGGTGTAGAAGAACAGAAAGGGCAGAACACCGCCCGGAAAGAGTCATCAGTGAAGAAAGAACGACTTGACGTGCTGCTGGTCAACCGTGGACTGGCAGAATCCAGAGAAAAAGCGAAGCGTACCATCATGGCCGGCATCGTGTATGTCGATGGTCAGAAGGAAGACAAGGCCGGCTCCACCTTCGATCCGGAATCCGAGATCGAGGTCCGCGGCAACGTGCTTCCGTATGTCTCCCGTGGCGGGCTCAAGCTCGAGAAGGCGATCCGCGAGTTCGGCGTTTCCTGTGAAGGCAAGGTCTGCCTCGACATCGGCGCCAGCACTGGCGGCTTCACCGACTGCATGCTGCAGAACGGCGCGGTCAAGGTCTTTGCCATCGATGTCGGCCACGGCCAGCTGGACTGGAAGCTCCGGAACGATCCGCGCGTGGTCTGCATGGAGAAGACGAACATCCGCTATGTGAAGCCGGAGGATATCGGAGAGAAGGCAGGTCTCGTGTCCATCGATGTCAGCTTTATCAGCCTGCAGCTCGTGCTGCCGGTAGTGAAGACCCTGATCGCCGAGGACTGTCAGGTCGTCTGCCTCATCAAGCCGCAGTTTGAAGCGGGCAGAGAGCAGGTTGGAAAGAAGGGCGTGGTCCGCGATAAGGCGGTTCATGTCGAGGTTATCGAAAAGACCATCACCGCCGCCTATGCGCTCGGCTTCATGCTGAAGGAGCTGACCTTCAGCCCGATCAAGGGGCCGGAGGGCAACATCGAGTACCTCGCGGAGCTCATGCTGCGGCCGGATGCCGAAAATCCATCACTGGAGTGGCTGCATGCACGCGCGATGGAGGTCGTCAAGGCATCCCACGCGATGCTCGACATCAGGTGAGGGCGCTGCGACGCTACAGAAAACCATGTGGTTCGGGAGATGATGAGACATGAATATCACACTGGTAGTAAATGCGAAAAAGCCGGAGTCCTGCAGCTATGCGGAGAGCATCCGACAGTACCTCGAGGCGCGGGAAGTGCATGTGAAGGCGCTGTATGGTGCGTATACGCGGGATGATTTCTCGGATGCGGACGCCATCATCTCGATCGGCGGCGATGGCACGATGCTTCGCCTCGCGGGCGTGCTGCGTGGGCAGGATACACCGCTGCTCGGGGTCAATGCAGGCCACCTGGGGTATCTGACCCAGGTCTCGCAGGCGGCACAGATTCCGGGGGCACTCGACCGGCTCCTCGCGCATGACTATACACGCGATGTCCGCGCCATGCTGCATGGCAGTGTGCGTCGTAACGGCGAGGTGATCAGCCGTGGAACCGCGCTGAACGAGATCCTGATCTCACGCTGCGAGGGCATCAGCGTGCTTCGCTTCACGGTGTTCTGCGATGGCGAGGAGCTCAGTCACTATACGGCGGATGGCATCCTCTTCGCGACGCCGACCGGCTCGACAGCCTATAATCTGTCGGCGGGCGGACCGATCGCGGCACCGGAGACCAGTGTCATCATCATGACGCCGATCTGCGCCCACTCGACGAACAGCCGGCCGGTGATCCTGCCGGACACCAGCCATATCGAGGTGCGCATCGAATCGGAAAATGAAATCGTGGCCTTCGACGGTGAGCGGATCGTGCGTCTGCTGCCGGGTGACGTCGTGAAGCTGCGGCGTGCAAATGAGATGACCACCTTCGTGAAGCTCCGCGCATCCAGCTTCCTGGAGACCCTGCGCGAGAAGATGGACGGCGAAGACTGATATACGCGGGCGTCGGAGATGCCCGACAGAGGACCACGGGTGCGTCCGAAGGACGTAAGACACCGGTGATACGAGCGCTGCCGCAGGATGGCAGCATCCACAAGAGGTTTACAAATGAAGAAATCCAGACATCAGAAAATCATCGATCTCGTGCAGCATACGCGCATCGCGACGCAGGAGGAGCTGGCGGATATCCTGAACCAGGAAGGCTATAAGGTGACGCAGGCGACGGTTTCCCGTGATATCAAGGAGCTCAAGCTCAGCAAGGTCCCGGGACCGGGGGGCGTACAGTACTACCAGCTGCTGGAACCGGAGGAGCAGGCCTACTCCGACAAGTATATCCGTGTACTGCGCGAGGCGTTGATGAGCATGGATACGGCGGGAAACCTGCTGGTGATCCGCACCATGTCCGGTATGGCGAACGCGGTCGCGGCGGCGCTCGACCACTTCCGCTTCGAGGAAATCGTCGGCACGCTGGCCGGCGATGATACCATCATGTGTGCGACGAAAAACGGCGACGATGCGGAGCATATCATGCAGAAGGTCCGTGGACTCCTCGGTGAGAAGAACTGACGGACCATCCGGTTACCGATGATCTGACAGATCAGACAGCAGCATACGCAGGTGGAAGAATCGTGCAGGCCGGGCGCTACGGCGTCCGGTCTTACTACATATAACGGAAGTTTCGGAGGAAACGCATATGTTATATCATCTTCATGTAAAGGATCTCGCCCTGATCGACTCCGCGGAGGTGGAGTTCGAGCCCGGGCTCAACATTCTGACCGGTGAAACGGGTGCCGGTAAGTCCATCCTCATCGGCTCCATCAATCTCGCTCTGGGCTCGAAGGCCATCCGGGATATGATCCGAAGCGGCCAGCCGTATGGACTCGTGGAGCTCGTCTTCGGTGATTTCAGTGAGGAACTCGTCGGAAAGCTGCGGGCACTCGAGATCGAGCCGGAGGACGGACAGCTCATCATCCGCCGGAAAATCTCGGCCACGCGTTCGGAAATCAAAATCAATGATGAGACCGTGACGCTCGCGAAGCTCCGGAAGGTGACGGAGCTCCTCATCGATATCCACGGGCAGCATGAGCATCAGTCCCTGCTCCGGGACGGCTACCATCTGAAGATCCTTGACGATTTTCAACAGCGGGAGACCGGGACACTGCGCGCGGAGATCGCAGAGAAGTACCATGACTGGACCGCACTCCGGGAGAAGCTCGCGAGCTTCGACATGGACGAGGGGCAGCGTCAGCGGGAGCTCGATTTCCTTCAGTTCGAGATCGATGATATCGAGAAGGCGGCGCTCCGGGAAGGCGAGGAGGAAGCGCTCGCCCAGAAGTACCGGAAGTACCAGAATGCGCAGCGCATCTATGGTTCCGTCGCGCGGACGCGGGAAATCCTCGACGGCGTCGATTTTTCGTCGGCGATTCACGAGATGCAGGATGCCCTCCAGTACGACAGTGCGCTTCAGGACATCAGCGACAGTCTGTATGACCTCTCCTCGATCTCCGAGGACACGGTGCGTGCGCTCGATCACTACATGGAGAACAACGAGTACGACGAGGAGGACTTCCAGCAGGTCACCGAGCGGCTCGACTATATCCGCTCGATCATGATGAAGTATGGCGGAACCGTCGCGAAGGTGGAGGACAGCCTCACGGCGAAGAAACAGCGTCTCGCCGAGCTCGAGGACTATGATGCGGCACGATCACGCTGTGAGAAGGCCGTAGCGAAGGCGGAGTCCGTGCTTCGGGCACGCTGTGCCGAGCTCACGAAGGCCCGTGAACAGGGGGCGAAGCAGCTGAGTGAACGCATCCGGCAGGAGCTGTCGGAGATGGGCTTCCTGGATATCCGTTTCGAGTTGCCGCTCAGCGCACTGAAGGAGCCGGGGGCGAATGGTATGGATGAGGCCCACTTCGTCGTGAGCCTGAACCCGGGTGAGCCGCTGCGACCGCTCAGCGAGGTCGCGTCCGGTGGTGAGCTCAGCCGTATCATGCTCTCCATCAAGACCGTACTGGCCGACAGCGATGAGATCCCGACCCTGATCTTCGACGAGATCGATACCGGTATTTCCGGTCGGACGGCAGAGAAGGTGTCGGAGAAGCTCCGAAAGATCGCGCAGCTTCATCAGGTCATCCTGATCACACATCTGCCGCAGATCGCGGCGAAGGCGGATCAGCATTTCTGCATCGAGAAGTCGGTGTCCGACGGCCATACGCATACCAGAATTCATGCCCTCTCCGAGGAGGATTCTGTCCTGGAGCTTGCACGACTGCTTGCGGGCGGTCAGATCACGGAGGCGGTGCTCGCAAACGCGCGGGAGCTGAAGAAGCTGGCACGTGGGCGGTGATGCGCCGAACGAAAATGGTGGGCAGGCGACCGTACGAAGGAAGAATCTGGATGGAAAGTGGTGATGTGCGACCACGCGGGCGGAGATGTACGTGCCGGTCGATGGCATTGGCCACACGTAACTAATAAGCCTTGCGTAGCGTTTCACGAAGGATTAAAATAGATGCTATATATAATTTATATTTCTATTTAAGAAATATGGACCGGAGGACTATAATGAAAAACATACTCATGCTCGCATCGGAGGCCGTACCTTTCATCAAGACGGGCGGACTCGCGGACGTCGTCGGCTCACTTCCGAAGACCATCGACAAGCAGTACTATGACTGCCGCGTCATGATTCCGAAGTATATGTGTATCCCGTGGGAGTGGCGCCAGAAGATGGAGTACGTGACCCACTTCTATATGAACTATCTCGGACAGGATCGCTATGTCGGTGTCCTGAAGTATGAGCACCAGGGCGTGACCTACTACTTCATCGACAACGAGTCGTATTTCTCCGGTGACCGTCCATACGGTGACTGGTACTGGGATCTCGAGAAGTTCTGCTTCTTCTGCTACGCCGCACTGTCTGCGCTGCCGCTGCTCGACTGGCACCCGGATGTGATCCATTGCCACGACTGGCAGACCGGTCTCGTTCCGGTGCTTCTCCACGATCGTTTCGCCGGCGGAGAGTACTATCGCTCCATCAAGTCGGTCATCACGATCCACAACCTGAAGTTCCAGGGTGTATGGGATGTAAAGACGATCCAGCGCTTCACCCAGCTGTCCGACTACTACTTCACACCGGATAAGCTCGAGTGTAAGAAGGATGGTAACCTCCTGAAGGGCGGTATCGTTTATGCCGACGCGATCACGACGGTTTCCGATACCTACGCCGAGGAGATCAAGATGCCGTTCTACGGCGAGGGCCTCGATGGACTGCTCCGCGCACGTGCGCATGACCTCCGCGGTATCGTCAACGGTATCGACTATGATGACTGGAATCCGGAGACGGATAAGTACCTCGTAAAGCCGTTCAACGCCCGCAACTTCCGTAAGGAGAAGGCGAAGAACAAGAAGGCGCTCCAGGAGCAGTTCGGCATGAACGTGGATCCGGGCAAGATGATGATCGGTATCGTATCCCGTCTCACCGACCAGAAGGGTCTGGACCTCGTCGAGTGCATCATGGATGAGCTCTGCCAGGATGATATCCAGTTCGTGGTGCTCGGTACCGGTGATGAGAAGTACGAGAACATGTTCCGTCACTATGACTGGAAGTACCACGATAAGGTCTCCGCGCAGATTTATTATTCCAATGAAATCAGCCATAAGATCTATGCTTCCTGCGATGCATATCTGATGCCGTCGCTCTTCGAGCCGTGCGGACTCAGCCAGCTGATCGCCCTCCGCTACGGAACCGTTCCGATCGTTCGTGAGACCGGTGGTCTGCGCGATACCGTACAGCCGTACAACGAGTACGAGGACAGCGGAACCGGCTTCTCCTTCTCGAACTATAACGCGCATGAGATGCTCGGCACGATCCGCTACGCTGAGAGCGTATACTACGATCATAAGCGTGAGTGGAACAAGCTCGTGGACCGTGCGATGGCGGCGGACTACTCATGGAGAACCAGTGCCATGAAGTACCAGGAGCTGTATGACTGGCTGATTGGGTACTGATCACGGGGGAGTGCCGCCCGCAGGGCGCGGGGGTCCCCGTGATGCCCCTGGGCGGCGAGGCCGTTTTGCCGCGAAGTCGGCAAAATCAAGCGACGATGCCTGCGCCGCAGGCGCATTTTCATGGCATCGTCTCCTTATGAGAGAATTGACTAGATGAATTTTTTGGATGACTTATTACAGAACTATATGCTGATGGCGGCGGTGGTTTCCTGGTTTCTCGCGCAGGTGATCAAAACTGCGCTGGATGCTTACTTAAACCATGGCATCAGCTGGGAGCGTCTCACCGGTTCCGGTGGGATGCCGTCGAGCCACACCTCTACGGTCGTGGCGCTGACGACCGCGGCTGCCATCCAGTATGGTCTTCAGTCACCGGCCTTCGCGGTCAGCTTCGTGCTCGCCAGCGTCGTCATGTACGACGCGACCGGCGTACGCATGGAGACCGGAAAGCAGGCGGTGCTGCTCAACAAGATCCTCGAGGATAACCCGTTTAACTGGAAGCCGGAGGAGTTTCAGATGAAGCTGAAGGAGTACGTCGGCCACACACCGCTGCAGGTGCTGATGGGCGCGATCCTCGGCATCGTCACGGCCTTCTGGATGCGCGGTTTTTATTAAAGAAAGAACTACTGAATGAGGTTTAAACGACTTTTCAAGAAAACAGTGCTTGTTCTGAGCTGCGTGCTGATAGCATGCAGCTTCATTTCGTGTAAGGGCATCGAAATCACGGGTAAAACCGAGGAGGTCGACGGCTATACGGAGGCGCAGGCGATGATCGTGATCGGCTCCGAGCGAAATCGCTATCAGAATCAGCTCGGTGCGGAAATCTGGGATCTGCCGGTGGAAAACCAGCAGGAGAGTACCTACGGTCCATACTTCGTCGCAAAGATGAAGGAGTTTCTTCAGGACATCAAGACACTGAATCTGCTGGCGACCGAGAAGGGCATCATCGCGACCTCGACGGATATGGAGAAGATCCGTACTGTCGCGAACGACTTCTACGACGGCCTCAGCGCGGAGGATATGGCCTTCATGGGTGACTGCACGCTCGACGATGTCGTCTCGATCTACACCGAGTATTTCGTCGCGTGTAAGACCGCCGAGTACCTGATCTCCGATGTGGATTCCGAGGTCTCGGATGCGGATGCGAAGATCATTCGGGTGGAGGAAATCGTGGTGTCGGATGAGCTGCTCGCGGAGCAGCTTCTGCAGCAGGTGAATGTTTCGGGCGCGAACTTCTCCTACTACGCGCGTCAGAACAGCGAGGACCCGAACATCGAGAAGACGCTCGCGAAGTCCGAGAAAGAGGACGCCATCTACCAGGCAGCCTTCGCCCTCGAGGAGGGACAGATCTCGGACATCATCGAGCAGGATGGGAAATACTATATCCTGAAGTGTATCGATGCCTATGATGAGGCGGCGACCCTCGAGCGGAAGAAAAAGCTCGAGGAAACGATCCGCTCGAATGCGCTCCTCAAGCAGTATACGGCGTACGCGGATGAGCACATCGTCCGTTTCCGTGAGCCGTTCTGGAAGGAAATCGATCTCACGGCACATCCGGAGAGTGACGCCGATAATTTCTTTTCGCTGTTTGATGCAAATATTTCGTTCTAAATGAAAACCAGGCCGGGTGGCCTGGTCTTTCTTTAAGAATCAAAGTCCGATCACGATGCCGCCGTCTTCTGCGTAGACGGTGGCGACGCCCATGGCGTCGGTGATCACGATCTCACGGAACGGTGCGAGCTTCTGAAATTCTTCTTTTACGAACTCGGCGCGGGCCGGGTTGTTTACATGGGTGATGCAGAGGCGGAGATCCGCTGTCTTCGCCGGACCACCGACCTTCTCGACGGCGATCTGTGCCATGCGCTTCAGTGCCTTATTGATGCCACGCTGATTCTCGACCTGGACGATGACGCCATGATCACCAGCCATGATCGGCTTTATGTTGAGAGCCGATGCGATAAAGGCCTTTACGGTGGAGAGACGTCCGTTCTTTCGGAGGGTGTCGAGGGACTCGAGCACGAAATAGGTCTTCATCGTCTGAATCTTTTCGCTGACCAGGGTGACGACCTCATCGAAGCTTTTTCCCAGTTCTTTTAAATCCTGAATAGCCATGCAGAGATTCAGCTGACCGGCAGCGGCAGTATCAGAGCTGAAGATATGAATCTTTCGTCCGTCGTCCGGGTGCTCCTCCTCGTACATCTGCTTTCCGATGACGGCTGCCTGATAGGAGCCGGAGAGATGCTCGGAGAGGGTGATGACATAGACCTCGTCTGCGTCGCTGTCTTCCATCGCCTTCATATAGGTCTCCGGAGACGGGCAGGCGGTTTTCGGTCCGATCGGTGAGGCATGGACACGCTTCAGAAAATCGAGCTGATCGAAGTGGTCGTCATCCACGACGGAATAATCTCCGATTTCCAGCGTGAGCGGAACGATCGTGAAATGCGGATCCGCCTTCAGCGCCGGTGTAAAATCACAACAGCTGTCACCTATAACCTTATAATTCATGCTTCGCCTCTTTAACAACACATAGTTTTTAATACTAGATATTATAGCAGACGGACATGTCATGTCAATCGGGAGTCTACGTGCGATGGGAAAGCACAGTCGCCCCTCCGGGTCTTTGCCTGTACACTTCACTTCTTCTAAGTGACTCGGAAAATTAAGGAAGTGTCTGTTGCCCGAATGTGGCTTCTGCGTTATGATGGCTATAATTGACAAAACAGTATTTGTAGGCGTTTGCGCTTTTGGGAAATATTCAGATTTTGGTGAGAGTGATTATATGAAGGAAAAGAATTTAAACCATGGTTCAGCGGATGATCTGGACATCGAGGACATCGATTTGACGGAGGAACGTCCGGTAGAGAATTCAGATGCGGATGGCTATGATGTCGTGACCGGGGAGCCGGTGTACGATACGTATGCGGACGAGGATGATGCGGAAGACGCGGATCCGGAGGAGATGGAGCGGCTGTATGAGAAGCGGCTTGCGGCGCGGCGTGCGGAGCGTCAGGCGCGGCATCGTGCGCGTGTGCGGAGGGCGTGGTTCTACCGTATTCTGGTGGTGTTTGTCCTGATTGATCTGATTCTGCTGCTCGTGGTTGGCGTGCGTGCGCTCGGTGGGAAGCTTCACTTCGGGAAGCGGGGCGAGACGCAGGAGAGTGTGCTGAATCCGGGTAGTGCTGCGTCGGATGAGGTCAATGCTGGTGACGGGGCTGCGGTGGCGGCTTCGGGAGAGAATGGCAGCGAAGCAGAGACGGATGCTGCGGCACAGGATGCGCGGACGGCGCTCTTTGCGACAGCGGATCGACTCGCCGCGATGTATGACTACGATGCCGCGGTAGAGACATTGGCGAACTCCGACTATAAGGAGGACCCGGAGGCGCTGAGCCGGATCGAGAGCTATCAGGCGACGGCGGCGACGATGGTGGCGGCGGACAACAGTG
The DNA here is from genome assembly GCA_937927445.1 of uncultured Oribacterium sp. Lineage (GTDB taxonomy): Bacteria > Bacillota > Clostridia > Lachnospirales > Lachnospiraceae > Oribacterium. Next base: position 26,769 of record CALAOB010000127.1, read on the forward strand.
AGATCACGCACGTGTTCTTCCATATCCTGACGGTGGACACGGAGCGGGCGTTTACTGATGACAAGCAGGGAAAGGACTTCAATCAGGTCATGACGACCATCCCGGAGTTCGAGAAGATCCTGCAGCAGATGTATGCGCGCGGCTACGTGCTCGTGGGGCTCCACGACATCGCGGAGGTGCAGAAGCAGGACGACGGCACGGAGAAGATGGTGTCGAAGAAGATCATGTTGCCGGAGGGGAAGAAGCCGTTCGTGATGTCGGAGGACGATGTCTGCTACTATGAGTATATGGAGGGCCGCGGCTTCGCGGATAAGATGGTGCTCGACGAGAACGGGAAGCTGAAACTGCAGTACACGGATGCGGCGGGCAATGTCTCCATCGGGGATTATGACATCGTGCCGATTCTTGATAACTTCATCGAGGAGCATCCGGATTTCTCCTATCGCGGCGCGAAGGCCATCGTGGCGTTCACGGGCTACAACGGTGTGCTCGGTTATCGTACCGATGAGACCTACGATGCGAGCTCGCCGAACTATGATCCGAAGAATACCGCGAACCCGAACATCGAGGCGAATCGGGAGACGGTGAAGACGCTGATGAAGGAGCTGGTGGAGGACGGCTACGAGCTCGCCTCCCACAGCTGGGGCCACATCAACTTCACGAACCGGAGCCTCGCGGATCTCACGCGGGACACGGATCGCTGGGAGCGGAATGTCGAGACCCTGATGCCGGAGCCGTGTGACATCATCCTCTATCCGTTCGGTGCGGATATCGGGGACTGGCATCCATACAGCGCGGATAACGAGAAGTTCCAGATGCTCGAAAAGGCGGGCTTCCGCTACTTCTGTAACGTCGACTCCACGAAGGCTTGGACACAGATCAGTGGGGACAGCCTGCGGCAGGGCCGCCGTAACCTCGACGGCTACCGACTCTGGAAGGACTACTGCGGCGAAGACTCAAAGCTCAGCGACCTCATGGATGTGCAGAGCGTCTTCGACACGAGGAGACCGACACCGATTGAGTGGAGTTAATCGCTGAACACCGCAGAAGGCGGTGGTCACATCTCTCAAGAAAGAGATAGCTGCTAGTAGTCCTTTATGATCTTTTCCTTGGGGAGTGTCCGTAATATTTCTTATACGCTTTATAGAAATTGCTGTTACTACCATACCCCAGCATAGAAGCGATGATTTCATTCGAAAAATTAGTTCGTGAAAGCAGGATCTCCGCACGATTCATGCGGGATCTAGTTAATATCTGAGAAAAAGTCAGACCAGTTTTTTCTGGAAGCAGCTTTGATATATATACAGGATGATAACCAAAATGAGCTGCCGTCGAAGATAAGGATGCGGAGTCTGAATTCGCATCGATATACGCTTCGATTGATTCAGCAAGCGATAGCTTTTCCGGAAACTTTTGCCGTGTGTATTCAGAAGAGACAGCCATGCATAGTGAAGTAACCAAAGGTTTGATGATTTTCTGCGTATCAGCTGTTTTTCTTGCATATTCCAGGATCAGAATACCCAAAAGTCGCCAAATCAGAGATTCCTTGGGGATAGGAAAATGAAGAAATTCATCCGAGAATTTGTTCTTTTCCGGTTCAAGGAAAAATGTGAGCATAGTTGTATCAGAAGAAAAGATACTCAGAAATTGTTTCAGGAATGCTTCCTGTCGGATCAAGATACCGATGATGATCGTATCTTCATCAGAAGCTACTTTTGCCGCATATCCGCTATACGGCTGCCCGATATAACAATCTCCTTCATGTACCAGGATACTACGGTTGTTCTTTTCATTGCGGGTTTCATAGTCTCCGTGGAAAGCAAAATGAAGAAAGAAAAAATCCTGTCGGTGAAAATCCTCATTCAGTGATTTTCCCTTAAACAGATTTACCATGACATCTTCATTTCTGTCACCAAGAAAGTGAGAGACCAGATCGCTCGTACCAAAGCGTTCATCCGGACGAAAGTCCCATTTCAATATAGGAAAATTCCTTCCGAGCTTATCCATGGCTTCAAGAATCTCATCATCAAAAGTAGCGATCACTGTAAAACCTCTTTGTTATATTAATCTCAAAATATTAAATAACGACACCATTAATATTAAGGTTCGGCGCTGTAAAAGTCAAAGTAATATGGTTAAATTCAAGTATCAGTTAAAACTTGAAAGGAACGGTGATACAAATGAACAAAAGAAAATTAGGGCCTCTGGAAGTCGGTGAAATGGGACTTGGCTGCATGGATTATTCCCATGGTCATGGTACACCACCAAAGAAGGAGGAGAGCATCCGTTTGATGCGTCTTGCACATGAGCTTGGCTGCACACTTTATGATACGGCAGATGCATATGCAGATGGCTTGAATGAAATTCTTGTTGGTGAAGCGCTTAAGCCCATCCGCCACGAAGTGACGATCATTACCAAGTACAATCCGGAAATTCTGCCGGTTACAGATTCTTCAAAGGGAACTGTAAAAGAGCAGATCGAAGCAAGACTTGATGCTTCTTTGGACAGACTCGATACAGATTATGTAGATGTGTATATGATGCACCGTGTTACAGATGATGTGCCGCTTGAAGAAGTTGCTGGTTATATGGGCGAATTCATCAAGAAGGGCAAGATCCGTACATGGGGCATGTCCCGTGTAGATGCAGACCAGATCCGCAGAGCCAATGCAGTGACACCACTCGGCGTAGTGCAGAATGAAATGTCTCTAATGGAGAGAAGTGATCTCCAGAATGGCGTCATCAAGGCATGTCATGAGCTTGGAGTTGGTTATACACCATTCATGCCTCTTGCAGCAGGGTTCCTCACTGGTATGATCAAGCCGGGTATGACATTTACCGGTGATGATGCAAAGCGTTTCTCGGATCGTTTCTCAGATGAATCGATCAAGAAGAACCAGCCGATCCTTGAGGTTCTGGACAAGGTTTCGAAGGCAAAGAATTGCTCGTATGCGCAGGCTGCACTTGCATGGCTTCTGTACCAGGATGAGGTGATCGTTCCGATTGCAGGTGCTATGAAGGAAGAGTTCCTGAGAGCAAATATGGACGTACCGAAGATTCAGTTTACAAAAGAAGAAATGGAAAACTTCGACGATGCAATTTCCAAGGTCACAGTTTATGGCAAATGGGATGAATCAGCCATTTTCATGCTGAAGGATGCATTGAAGAAGGAAGGCTACGACGCCGAAAAGGTTCTCGGTATCAAGAAAAAGAAGTAATATTTAATCATATGAAGAGGAAGTCAGTGTACAGATTTTATGTGTATTGACTTCCTTTTTTTATAATCCGTCACTTTCTACCACCCCCCGCCAAAACGTTTTTCAGGCCGGAACGATATCCATCATGATGCACACGACCCACATGGTTTAGAAAACCATGTCTTGTCGCTCAGGTGTGAATGTGTTATAATCGCTACTATGGACGAACAATTTTTTCAGAATTTAATGGAATATCTGCAGTCGATCGGGCACATCGCCTCCGATGACATCCCGAACCTCGAGCTCTACATGGATCAGGTGACCGGCTTCATGGACAGCCACCTCACGACCATCAAGCGGCATCCGGAGGATAAGGTGCTGACGAAGACGATGATCAACAACTATGCGAAGAACAAGCTTCTGCCGCCACCGGATAAGAAGCGTTACAGTCGCGAGCATATGCTGATCCTGCTGTTTATCTACTATTATAAGAGCATCCTGCAGCTGAACGATATCGAGGCGATCCTCCGCCCGCTGAAGGAGAAGTACTTCGACGGTCACGGTGACGCGAAGCTGAAGGACATCTACGATGAGATCTTCGAGCTCGAGCCGGCCGTGAAGGCGAAAACCCTCCGCGATGTCAGCGAGATGGGCGTCAATGCGCAGGAAACCTTTAAGGAAAGCGACCCTCGCTTCCAGCAGCTCTCCGACGAGGACCGGAAGGAGCTCCAGCTCTTCCTCTTCCTCTGTGAGATCGGCACCGACATCTACCTGAAGAAGCTCCTCATGGAGAAGATCGCAGATCAGCTCCACGACATCGACCTCGAGCGTCAGGCCGCCGAGCGCGCATCGAAGATGAAAAAATAAGGCTTCATCACCCTGCACCGCCTTCGGCCAATGCTTCTATCCTCAACAACATCACGAAAATCCCCATTCCGTGATCGGAGTGGGGATTTTGCTTTCTACTGCTTTCCAGTAAATTCTTCGAAAGAATGCGGTCGAATCAGTGCATCATTTCTTCTTCATGTTATCCTCGAGACCGAGGCGGCTGAAGACCATATCATAGCCGTCGGCACCGTAGTTCAGCGAACGATTCACGCGGGAGATCGTCGCGGTCGACGCACCGGTCGCCTTCGCGATGTTGAGATAGGTCTCGCCCTCACGCAGCATCTTCGCCACCTCATAGCGCTGTGCCATGGACAGCAGCTCGTTGATCGTGCATACATCCTCGAAGAACTTGTAGCACTCCTCCTTCGACTCCAGTGTCAGCACTGCATCAAATAAATGATCAACTTCCTTTGTTTTTAACTTACTATTCATCCTGTTAACAACTCCTGTATATTACTTAAGCACGAAAGCTGCATGTCGCTTTACCAGTTCTCAGTTTCAACGCGTGAGTTTTCATGCTTTAATTCGCAAAAGTAGTATAACACCGCCGCCCCGGACTTTCAAGCAAATTACACGTAATCTGTGAAAGGAGACACTGCCATGGTTACTGTTCAGGCGGGCAGGGACTGTAACGTATCATGATAACAGGATACGCAGGATACACCGGCTTCCTCGCTTGAACTCGGATGAACTTCTGTGCTATAATTTCCGCACATTCGTTTTGATAAATAATCTGAGATTTAGGAGAGCTATGGAAAATCTGGAGAGAATTCTGAATAAGGAGCAGTGTGAGGCAGTGCGCTGCACGGAGGGGCCGCTGCTGGTGCTGGCGGGTGCGGGCTCCGGGAAGACGCGTGTGCTGACGCATCGTGTGGCCTATCTCATCGAGAACTGTGGTGTCGCGCCGTGGAACATCCTCGCGATTACGTTCACGAATAAGGCGGCGGGGGAGATGCGGGAGCGTGTCGACCGGCTGATCGGGACGCAGGCGCGAGAGGTCTGGGTATCGACCTTCCACTCGATGTGTGTCCGCATCCTTCGGCGCTCCATCGATCGTCTCGGCTACAAATCGGATTTCTCCATCTATGATACGGATGATCAGAGGACGCTGATGAAGCAGGTGCTGAAGGAGCTCAGCATTGACCCGAAGATGTTTAAGGAGCGCGTGGTGCTGTCGGTGATTTCGGGTGCGAAGAACCGGGGCCTGAGTCCGCTTGAGTTCCGGAAGGAGGAGGCGAGCGGCGGGGATCTCCGTATGCGGAAGATGGCGGACTGCTTCGAGCTCTATGAGAAGAAGCTGCACCAGAACGAGGCGCTCGACTTCGATGATCTCCTGCTGAAGACCGTGGAGCTGTTTGACACGGAGCCGGAGGTGCTTCAGTACTATCAGGAGCGCTTCCGCTACATCATGGTCGACGAGTATCAGGATACGAACGACATCCAGTTCCGTCTCGTGCATGCGCTCGCGAAGAAGTACCGGAATCTCTGCGTCGTCGGTGATGACGACCAGAGTATCTATGCTTTTCGTGGTGCGAACCTCGAGAACATCCTGAGCTTCGAGAAGAGCTTCCCGGGCGCGCATGTGATCAAGCTTGAGCAGAACTATCGCTCGACCGAGAAGATCCTCGACTGTGCCAATGCAGTCATCCGCCACAATCATGGCCGGAAGCAGAAGAAGCTGTGGACCGAGAAAAAGGGCGGTCCGGATGTCCGTTTCCAGGAGTTTGAGGGGGCCAATGATGAGGCACAGGCGGTGATCCGGGAGGCCCGGAACTGCGGCAGGGCGTATCATGACCAGGCGGTACTCTATCGTACGAACGCGCAGTCGCGACTGCTCGAGGAGCAGTGCATCAAGATGAACGTGCCGTATCAGATCATCGGCGGTGTCAACTTCTACCAGCGCCGGGAGATCAAGGATGTTCTCGCGTACATGAAGCTGATCGCGAACAGTGCGGATGATGTCGCCTTCGAGCGTATCATCAACGTGCCGAAGCGCGGCATCGGCGAGGCGACCCTCCAGAAGCTCCGGACCTATGCGGTGGATACATCGACCGCGGAGCATCGCATCACCCTGCTGGAGGCTGCGGAGCGTGCACCGATGATCGGCATCGGTGGAAAG
>CALAOB010000128.1 GCA_937927445.1 uncultured Oribacterium sp.
CAAGAAAACTCGGCGATTGCAGAGGGCCTAGTGCCGCTTAGGGTCCCTGGCTTAGATTTCACCGGTTTCGGAGTACTGTGTTTCTGGCACGGCCCCTCCGGGCGTCCGAACTCTATAGTAGTGGTTTAGCCACGCCCCCTCACTCGAAAATACTGAGGATGGTGAGTCCGATGAAAAGCAGGTTGACGACGATGACCGCGGGTGTCGTGAACCAGGTCCTCACCATCGCCGGAAAGCTGTGTTCGCTTCGACAGAAGCTGCACAGCTTTTTAAAGTTTCGAAGCAGTGTTACGGCGGTCACGATCATCCCGCCGTAGATGAATACGAGATAAATGAGACTCACCAGCGTGCTGTCGCCACCGAGATTATTGAAGAAGAGCGCGAAGGCGTTGTTACTGAGATGCATGAGGATCGCGCAGGCGAATCCGTAGCGCTCCCGGATGAAGGCGAGCAGCGCCCCGACGAAGAGCGCCGTCAGAAGCTGCATCAGATTTCCGTGCATGAGCCCGAAGAGCAGCGCACTGATGACAATCGCGAAGAGTCGCCCATAGTGCCGGAGCTGATTATAGATGAGCCCGCGGAACAGGCACTCCTCGACGAACGGCGCGACGACCACCGCATAGAGAATCATCCAGAAGCCGGTCATCCGCCCGCTCGCGACCTCCGTCGCATACTCCATCGTGAAGCCCTGCTGGTGCAGAAACGACTCCACCGGCGACAGCAGAATCGAGCTGAACGCCTGCAGCCCGTAGATCATCATCAGCAGCCAGAGGTACGTAAGCGGCCTGAAACGCGCATGCATCGTCTGCGGGATGCCATCGCCCCCGAGCAGAAGCAGCACGACCACCAGCCCGAACAGACTCACTGCGATCATCGTGAAGTCCTCCTGCTGATAGACAGCTGACCCGTACTGAATCAGAAAACTACTGCCCACCTGGAACAGAAACTCATAGAGGAGAAGCGCGAGCGCGACCTTCGTGAAACGCCGCTTCGCCGGATATTGAAAACTCATCTGTCTGATAAACCTTTCTTTTATGCTATACTGGTTAAGTTACTAATTATACAACAAAACCCAGAGGGACAACATATGAAAAAATGGTTCATCTATAATAAGAAGGCGGATTTCAAGGCGGTCGCGGCGGCGCACCACATCGATCAGGTGACGGCGCGTATCCTCCGGAACCGTGAGATCAACTCCGACGCGCAGATCGAGCAGTACCTGCACGGCTCCCTCGAGGAGCTTCACTCGCCGCTTCTCCTGCCGGATGCGATCCGCTGCATGAATCATCTGAACCGCGCGATCCAGGAGGGCCGCCGCATCCGCATCGTCGGTGATTACGACGTCGATGGCGTGTGCGCGACCTACATCCTCTACACCGGCCTCCAGCGCCTCGGCGCGCAGGTTGACTACGTGCTGCCGGACCGCATCCGGGACGGCTACGGCATCAATGTGCACATCATCGACCAGGCGAAGGAAGATGGTGTCAGTGTGATCCTCACCTGTGACAACGGCATCAGCGCCATCGAGGAGATGAAGCATGCGCGTGAGCTCGGCCTCACCGTACTGATCACGGACCATCATGACATCCGCCAGCGCGACGACGAGGACTACGGCTGCGAGTCGCGGGATATCCTGCCGCCGGCGAGTGCAGTCGTGGATGCGAAACGTGAGGACAGCCGCTACCCGTATACACAGATCTGCGGCGCGGTTGTCGCCTGGAAGATCATCACCCTGCTTTACCAGAACCGCGGACTTCCGCAGGACGCGTACCTCGACTTCCTCGAGTTCGCCGCCATCGCGACCGTCTGTGACGTCGTCGAGCTCCAGGACGAGAACCGTATCATCGTGAAGTTCGGCCTCCAGCAGATCCGCCAGACGACGAATCCGGGCCTTCGCGCGCTGCTTGACGTGCAGGGCCTCCTCGAGAAGGAGCACATCACGAGCTATCACATCGGCTATATCATCGGCCCCTGTATCAATGCAGGCGGCCGGCTTCGCAGTGCCGAGATCGCACTGTCGCTCTTTACCACCACGGACCCGTCGGAGGCCCTCACGAAGGCGGTGAAGCTCAAAGAGCTGAACGACGTCCGGAAGGACATGACGATCGAGGCGACGAAGGAAGCCTATGCGCAGGTAGAGCAGCAGTACATCTCTGATCCGGTCCTCGTCATCTACCTTCCGAAGCTGCATGAGAGCCTCGCCGGCATCGTCGCCGGCCGCGTTCGCGAGAAGTATTACCGCCCGGCCTTCGTGGTCACCGACGCCGAGGACAGAGAAGACGGCACCCTCATGGCGAAGGGCTCCGGTCGAAGCATCGATGCCTACCCGATGTCGGAGCGCCTCGCCGAGGTGGCAGAGCTCCTCACGAAGTTCGGTGGCCATCCCCTTGCGGCCG
>CALAOB010000129.1 GCA_937927445.1 uncultured Oribacterium sp.
AGGGGGCAGGGGGTGTTTGAAGATGCCCGTTTCACAAACGGGCATTTTCTTGTTCCAAAAACCTAAAGGAAATTGTAAAGTCTGAGCATTGTAAACGCCGCAGCGCTTCGTTATAATGAGAATGTTTATTAAAAGGGAATCTTTGCATTTTTCGGAAGACGGAACAGGAATACATGAAGAATTACAGCCGATTTAACGTAGATAAAACCTTATATGAGATGGACAACACGAAGGTCAAGCTCGGGCACAGCATCGCGCACTTCATCCAGATGGCGCTGCTGATCCTCGTGCTCTGCCTCTGCCTCCTGGGTGCCGCGATGGGCTTCGGCATGTTCCGGGGTATCCTCGACTCCGCACCGGACATCGACACGATCCATATCGGTCCGAGCGCCTATGCCTCGAAGGTGCTGGACACCGATGGAAACATTACCGCAACGCTGGTGACGGCGGGCTCAAACCGTGAGCGCGTGAGCTACGAGCAGCTCCCGAAGGACCTCATCAACGCCTTCGTCGCGATCGAGGATGAGCGCTTCTGGCAGCACAACGGCATCGACCTGAAGTCGATCCTCCGTGCGGTCCGCGGCGTGGTGTCGGATGACGACTCCGCGGGCGGCGGCTCGACGATCACGCAGCAGCTGATCAAGAACAATGTCTTCGGCGGCGGTCTCCACGAAGGAAAGTTCGAGCGCTATGTCCGGAAGTTCCAGGAGCAGTACCTTGCCCTCGAGATCGAGAACCAGCCGGGACTCAGCAAGGAAGAAATCAAGCAGAGTATCATCACCGAGTATCTGAACACCATCAACCTCGGCGCGAATACCCTCGGCGTCAAGGTGGCGGCGAGACGTTACTTTAATAAAGAAGTGAGCGATCTGACGCTCTCCGAGTGCACCGTCATCGCGTCGATCACGAAGAACCCGAGCGGACTGAACCCGATCACCCATCCGGAGCGGAACGCAGAGCGCCGTGCGCAGGTGCTGAAGAACATGCTCGAGCAGGGCTATATCGATCAGGCGCAGTATGATGAAGCACGAGCGGACGACGTATACGCGCGTATCCAGGATGTCAATGTACAGAAGACGGCGGAGAATGAGCCGTACTCCTACTTCGTGGATGAGCTGACGGCACAGGTGATCCAGGAGCTCCAGGACCGCCTCGGCTATACGAAGGACAAGGCGACCGACCTCCTGTACTCCGGTGGCCTCACGATCTACTCGACCCAGGATCCGAGCCTCCAGACCATCGTTGATGAGGAGGTCAATAATCCGGACAACTATGACACGGCGAAGCATTCCGTGACCTGGCGCTATACGCTGAAGCACGACGACGGCTCGATCGTGAACTATTCCGAGAAGGACCTCATCCGCTGGATGAAGGAGGTGAAGGGCATCAACTTCAACGGCCTCTTCAGCTCCGAGGACTCGGCGAAGTCCTATGTCGAGCAGTATAAGGCGGAGCTCATCCGGGATACCGATAAGGAGCTGGGTGAGCAGTTCTTCACGACCCTGGAGCCGCAGGTTTCCTTCGTGCTCATGGATCCGCACACCGGTCAGGTGAAGGCCATCAGCGGCGGCCGTGGCGAGAAGCGCTACTCCCTGTCCCTGAACCGTGCGACCGGCACCCTCCGGCAGCCGGGATCGACCTTCAAGCTGATTACGTCTTTCGCGCCGGCCATCGACCTCTATGGGGCAACATTGGCCACGCCTTTCTATGATACGGCGTATACGCTCGGTAACAAGACCTTCAAGAACTGGTACAGCTCCGGCTTCCTCGGCTACCAGACGATCCGGGACGGTATCATCTACTCACTGAACATCATCGCTGTGCGCTGCCTGATGGAGCAGCTGAATCCGCACGAGGGACGGCTGTACGCGGAGAACCTCGGCATCACGAGCCTGCTCGACAGCGATGAGAACCCGGCGCTCGCGCTCGGCGGTATCACGAACGGTGTGACGAACCTCGAGCTTACGCAGGCCTTCGCGACGATTGCGAACGGAGGTCAGTTTAACAAGGCGAAGTTCTTCACGAAGATCCTCGATCAGGAGGGCAATGTGCTCCTCGATACGAGCGAGGACCAGCCGCGGCAGGCGATGAAGGCCACGACGGCCTTCCTGCTGACCGACGCGATGAAGCAGTCCATGCTGCCGAACCGTGCGTATGCGGCTTCGGTGAATGTCAACTCTACCTCGACGAGAGCGCACTTCGACGGCATGAGCCTCGCCGGCAAGTCCGGTACGACGACGAAGGATGTCGATATCTGGTTCGTCGGATACTCTCCATATTATGTGGGCGGTATCTGGGGTGGTTGCGATGAAAACCAGCCGCTCATCGATAAGGCGAGCGGAGAGTACAACGGCGGTGCCGGCTTCCATAAGGACATCTGGCGGAAGATCATGAGCCGAGTCCACGAGGGACTGCCGGACATCGGCTTCACGCAGCCGGACGGCATCGTGCAGGCGCAGGTCTGCCGCAAGTCCGGAAAGCTGCCGACCAGCGGCTGCTACGCGGATTACCGTGGCAGCTCTGTCATCACGGAGTACTTCGCAGAGGGTACGGTACCGACCACGAACTGTGACCGTCATACGAGCTGGGGCTCCATCATCATCCCGGAGGATGAGAAGGATCTCGCGTACACGGATGACGGCGGCTTCGTCTTCCCGGAGCCGACCGAGGCGGAGACCGAGGAATCCTCGGATGATGAGGTGATCGGTGAGGGACCGGCGGATACTGACGGACCGGGTGGTACGGGTGGTTCAAGTGGCGGTGGCCCGGGCGAGGGCCTGCCGTCGCGGGACATCAAGGCACCGGTGGTCGAGGGATAAAGAATGAAATATGTAAAATCCTACGCGACCGGCGAGTATGAGGAGAAGAAGTCCCGCTTTATCGGCGAGGTCTTCCCGATCCGCTCGGTCGAAGAAGCAGAAGCCCTGATTCAGCAGGTGCGCAAGAAATATTATGATGCACGCCATCACTGCTATGCCTATGTGCTCGGTGATCAGTATGAGATCGTGAAGCAGTCGGACGATGGAGAGCCGTCCCAGACGGCGGGGATGCCGATCCTGAATGTGCTGAAGGGAGAGGAGATCCACGACGCACTGATCGTCGTTACCCGTTACTTCGGCGGCACACTCCTCGGCACCGGCGGCCTCGTCCGCAGCTATACGAATGGCGCGAAGGCGGCGCTTGATGCGGCGGAGATCCTGACTGCGGTCGAGGGCTATGCCGTGCAGGCCGAGATCCCGTATACCCTGGTCGGAAAGATCAAGTACATCGCGGAGAACGCCGGAATCACGGAGGCGGGTGCCGACTATGGGGCAGCCGTCGCGATGACCTGGCACGTGCCGGCAGAGCAGCTCTCCGGATTTCAAAATCAGATACAGGAGCTGTCCGGCGGTTCCATAGTACTTGCAATCGATAAGCACCGGTGGTATAATTCGTAAGATTTTTTTGTAAGCAGTTACATTAGATATAGTAGAAATAAGGTGTCAAGATGAATCAGAAGAGAGAAGATATTCGTAACGTTGCCATCATCGCCCATGTCGATCATGGTAAAACCACACTGGTCGATGAGCTGTTAAAGCAGTCCGGTGTATTCCGTGATAACCAGGAGATGGGTGTCCGTGTCATGGACTCGAACCCGATCGAGCGTGAGAGAGGTATCACCATTCTCTCGAAGAACACAGCCGTTCACTATAAGAGCACGAAGATCAACATCGTCGATACCCCGGGCCACGCTGATTTCGGTGGTGAGGTAGAGCGTATTCTCAAGATGGTAAATGGTGCGATCCTCCTGGTCGATGCCTTCGAGGGACCGATGCCACAGACCCGTTTCGTACTGCAGAAGGCCCTGGATCTGCGTCTTCCGGTTATGGTCGTTATCAACAAGATCGATAAGCCGCAGGCACGTCCGGCCGAGGTCGAGGATGAGGTTCTCGAGCTGATGATGGATCTCAATGCGTCCGACGAGCAGCTTGACTGCCCGTTCCTGTACGCATCCTCGAAGGAGGGCTTCGCGAAGAGAAGCCTCGATGATGATTCCACCACCATGGAGCCGCTCTTCCAGACCATCCTCGATTACATCCCGGCACCGGAGGGCGATCCGGATGCGGATACCCAGATGCTGGTGTCCACCATTGATTACAACGAGTTCGTCGGACGTATCGGTGTCGGTAAGATCGATAACGGTACCCTGAAGCTGAATCAGGAGGCCTATGTCGTAAACCACCACGATCCGGACAAGCGTACCCGTGTACGTATCACGAAGCTCTACACCTTCGATGGTCTCGCAAGAGTCGATGTCAATGAGGCACACTGTGGTGAGATCGTTGCGGTTTCCGGTATCGAGGATCTCCACGTAGGTGATACCATCGTCACCGGTGAGGCTGTGGCGATTCCGTTCCAGAAGATTTCCGAGCCGACGATCTCGATGGACTTCATCGTTAACAATTCTCCGCTCGCCGGTCAGGAGGGTAAGTTCGTGACTTCCCGTCATATCCGTGACCGTCTGATGCGTGAGCTCCAGACCGACGTATCCCTCCGTGTAGAGGATACCGATTCGGCGGATACCTTCAAGGTTTCCGGTCGTGGTGAGCTTCACCTCTCCGTACTCATCGAGACGATGCGTCGTGAGGGCTTCGAGTTCGCCGTATCAAAGGCAGAGGTTATCTACAAGACCGAGAACGGCAAGAAGATGGAGCCGATGGAGATCGCGTATGTCGATGTTCCGGATGAGTTCAGTGGTAACGTCATCCAGAAGCTGACCCAGCGTAAGGGTGTACTGAACGGTATGAGCCCGCTCGCGTCCGGCTATACCAGACTCGAGTTCGAGATTCCGTCCAGAGGTCTCATCGGTTACCGTGGTGAGTTCATGACCGATACCAAGGGTAACGGTATCCTGAACACGGAGTTCGACGGCTACGGCGAGTACAAGGGTGACATGAACTATCGTCACAACGGCGCACTCATCGCCTTCGAGTCCGGCGAGGCGGTTACCTACGGTCTCTTCCAGGCACAGGCGAGAGGAACCCTCTTTATCGGACCTGGTGAGAAGGTTTACGGCGGCATGGTCATCGGCCAGTCCCCGAAGTCCGAGGATATCGAGGTCAATGTCTGCAAGACGAAGCATCTGACCAACACCCGTACATCCTCTTCCGATGAAGCTCTGAAGCTCGTTCCGAAGAAGATCATGTCCCTCGAGCAGTGCATCGACTACATCGATACCGACGAGCTCCTCGAGGTTACCCCGGAGAGCCTTCGTATCCGTAAGAAGATCCTCGATCCGGTCCTTCGTAAGAGAGCCGGCTTCGCACGGAAGCAGGGATAATTTTATACTCCTGCGAGAGGGTATAATGTAGCGAAGGAGACATTGGCCCAGGGCCGGTGAACAGATACTAAAGTGTAAGAAAAACCAAAGCAAAGACGGAGGTAGTTATGGCACTTTTCAGAGGCGCAGGAGTCGCGCTGGTGACTCCATTTCATGAAGATGGTTCTGTAAATTATGAGAAGCTGGCGGAGCTCGTAGAGGAGCAGATCGCGGGTGGCACGGATGCCATCATCGCCTGTGGTACGACCGGTGAGGCAGCTACGATGTCCGAGGAGGAGCACATGGATGTGATCCGCTTCATCATCAAGGCCGTGAATCATCGTATTCCGGTCATCGCCGGAACCGGCAGCAACTGCACTGCGACGGCGATCGATCTGTCGAAGCAGGCGGAGGAGGCTGGCGCCGAGGGCGTTCTTCTGGTGACCCCTTACTATAATAAGGCGACTCAGGGTGGTCTGATCCAGCACTACGAGGCAGTGGCCGGCGCGATCAGCCTTCCATGTATCCTCTATAACGTTCCATCGAGAACCGGCGTGACGATCCAGCCGGAGACGATGGCTTACCTCTATCAGCATGTTGAGAACATCGTCGGTGTGAAGGACGCGACCGGTAACATCTCGATGATCACGAAGCTGATGTCACTGGTGGACGAGAACTTCCTTCTCTACTCCGGTGATGATGATCAGATCGTTCCGCTGCTCAGCGTGGGCGCATCTGGTGTTATTTCCGTACTTTCGAACGTGGCACCGCGTGAGACGCATGAGATCTGCCAGAAGTGGTTTGACGGCGATATCAAGGGCGCACGTGAGGCACAGTTTAAGGCATATCCGCTGATTAAGGCACTGTTCGCCGAGGTCAATCCGATCCCGGTCAAGGCAGCCCTGAATATGATGGGTAAGAATGTCGGCTCCTTACGTCTTCCGATGACCGAGGCGACCGACAGCACCAAGGCACTCCTCAAGGATGAGATGACGAAGTACGGTATCCTTTAAGTGACTTCCTCGGCAGTGACCTTCGGTGAAGGCCACTGCCGTTCTTTTATATACTGGAGAGAGATATGACGAGAATTCTTTTATTTGGCGCGTTGGGCGCGATGGGCAGAAATGTTATCAACTGTGCGAAGGCGATGGAGGATGTGACGATCGTCGCGGGTGTCGACCGTGAGGATCACTTCGATGATCCGGCTATCGGCTTCCCGGTATATGGGAGCTTCGATGCGGTGAAGGAGGATTTCGATGTGATCATCGATTTCTCTGTGGCACCGGCGATCGACGGTCTGCTTGACTATGTGGAGAAGAGCGGAAAGGCCCTCGTGCAGTGCACGACCGGTCTTTCCGAGGCGCAGATCGCACGTGTACAGAAGCTCGCGGAGAAGGCTCCGATCCTTCGCAGTGCGAATATGTCGATCGGTGTGAATCTGCTGCTGGAGCTCGTGAAGACCGCGGCGCAGAAGCTCTATGAGAAGGGCTTCGACATCGAGATCGTCGAGCAGCACCATCATCGTAAGATGGACGCACCGTCCGGTACGGCCCTAGCACTGGCAGATGCGGTCAATGAAGCCCTCGATGATAAGCTGACCTACGTTTATGACCGCTCGCAGCGGAAGGCAGCCCGCCCGCACGAGGAGCTCGGCATCAGTGCAGTTCGTGGTGGCACACTGCCGGGTGTTCATGATATCATCTTTGCAGGTGAGGATGAGGTCATCACCTTCAACCACACCGCGTACTCGAGAGCGATCTTCGCAAATGGTGCACTCAATGCGGCCCTTTTCCTGAACGGAAAGGCAGCCGGCATGTACTCGATGCAGGATGTGCTCGCTTAAGAAAGCGAAAGTCTCAAGGGAGGCTAGGGGGGGCAGACCCCATAAACTATAAAACATGCTTACGGTAAGGAGAAGAACATGGCGGATTACAATCGTTACACAAGCCCACTGACAGGACGTTATGCATCGAAGGAGATGCAGTACATTTTCTCACAGGACAACAAGTTCCGTACCTGGAGAAAGCTCTGGATCGCACTGGCAGAGACGGAGCATGAGCTGGGTCTCAACATCACAAAGGAGCAGATCGATGAGCTGAAGGCACATCAGAATGAGATCAACTATGAGGTTGCGGAGGCACGTGAGAAGGAAGTGCGTCACGATGTTATGAGCCATGTGTACGCATACGGTGTACAGTGCCCGAACGCGAAGGGCATCATCCACCTCGGTGCGACCTCCTGCTATGTCGGCGATAACACCGATATCATCATCATGCGGGAGGGTCTCGAGCTCGTGCATAAGAAGCTCGTGAATGTCATCAACGAGCTCAGCAAGTTCGCGATGAAGTATAAGGATATGCCGACACTTGCGTATACCCATTTCCAGCCGGCACAGCCGACGACGGTCGGTAAGCGTGCGACGCTGTGGCTGAATGAGCTCGTGCTCGACCTCGAGGATCTCGAGTATGTACTTGGCTCCCTGAAGCTCCTCGGCTCCAAGGGCACCACCGGCACCCAGGCGTCCTTCCTCGAGCTGTTCGACGGCGATCATGCGAAGTGCCGTCAGCTCGATCAGATGATTGCAGAGAAGATGGGATTTACGTCCTGCTATCCGGTATCCGGTCAGACCTACAGCCGTAAGGTCGATTTCCGCGTGCTCAGCGTGCTCGCCGGCATCGCCCAGTCCGCGCATAAGTTCACGAACGACATCCGTATGCTCCAGCACATGAAGGAGGTCGAGGAGCCGTTCGAGAAGCACCAGATCGGTTCCAGCGCGATGGCGTACAAGCGGAACCCGATGCGTTCCGAGCGTATCGCTTCCCTTGCAGACTACGTGATCTCTGATCTTATGAATCCAATGCTGGTATCCTCCACGCAGTGGTTCGAGCGTACCCTCGACGACTCCGCAAACAAGCGTCTGTCTGTACCGGAGGGCTTCCTCGCGATCGATGGTATCCTTGACCTCTACCTGAACGTCGTCGACGGTCTCGTGGTATATCCGAAGGTTATCCGCAAGCACCTTATGGCAGAGCTTCCGTTCATGGCAACCGAGAACATCATGATGGATGCCGTAAAGGCCGGTGGCGACCGTCAGGAGCTGCATGAGAAGATCCGTCAGCTCAGCATGCAGGCGGGAAAGATGGTTAAGGAAGAGGGTAAGGACAACAACCTCCTCGAGCTGATCGCCGCGGATCCGAGCTTCCACCTGTCCCTCGAGGACCTCGAGGCGAGCATGCAGCCGGAGCGCTATGTCGGTCGTGCACCGAAGCAGACCGAGGAGTTCATCACCGAGGTGATCAACCCGATCCTCGAGAAGAACAAGGATGCGCTCGGCCTCACCGCTGAGATCAATGTCTAATACCGTAAACTCCGCAGGGCCCTTTAGAGGGCCCTGTTTGATTTGAAAAGGGGGAAGCGTATGGAGAAGCACAGTATCCTTCCGTGGATCAATACAGAGTATTCCTATAAACTGGCGAAGCGGATGGAGCAGTTCCGCTCGCATCCGGAGCTCGGCTACCGGCCGGCGGGGTCGGCGGCGGAGGCTGCGACCGGCGAGATGCTGCGGGAGGAGATGGAGCGCATCGGTCTCCGGGGCGTCCATAAGGACGAGATCCGCGTGGATGCCTGGGAGTTTCATAAGGCAGAGCTCGTATGGCGGCGCGACGATGGCAGTGTCGGACTGCGGGCGCTGCTCGGCGGCTATCAGACCACGTTTCAGACCGATGGGCCGCAGGAGTTCGGCCTCGTCTATGTCGGGAAGGGAACCGCAACCGATTACGAGGGGAAGGATGTAAAGGGAAAGCTGGTCCTCGCGGATATCAATCAGCGCGATGAGTGGTGGATCAATTTCCCGGTCTACCAGGCCTGTGTTCGTGGTGCCGCGGCGCTGATCGCCGTGCAGGAGGGCGGCT
>CALAOB010000130.1 GCA_937927445.1 uncultured Oribacterium sp.
TCCGGAAAGTTAATTCCCCCCTTGACAACGGTCACTTCATAACAGAACCAGTTAGAGTAATTTTTCCTTAGCACCCTCCGCAACGCTGAGTTTCCATAAAGGAAACTCAGCGATTGCGGAGGGCTTACTGGTTCTTAGTGTCCAATTTGTGATTTTTCCGGTCTCGTAGTACTGTGCTTCCGCTGCCTGTCCTCCGAGCGTCCCTGACCCTACTGCAGGAATTTATCCTCTGACCTTCGCGCCGTCAAACAGATCCTCGACATCGACGACGGCGACGACCGTATCCCCCTCCGCGAGGCCGTCCGTGATGACGGCCTCGGTGGAGGTCGTGTAATCGACCGTGACCTTCGTTTTCACCGCGCGACCGCCCTCGATGCGATAGACATAGTGCGCGTCGTCGCTCTCGAACACAGCGCCCGCCGGCACGGTGAGGGCATCCTCGTTTTCATAGAGAAGAAACGCCACATCGACACCATAACCATCCTTCGAGGCGATGTCCAGCGCATCCACTGCATCGTGATCGTCCAGGACGGCACGCACATGCACCCGGTATTCCTTCAGCCCCAGGGCGGAGCTGCCCTCCGTGGCGAAGTCATTGACCTCCTCGACGGTACCGAATTCCGTTTCGTTCTGGCCCCGCAGCTTGAGGACCGTCTTCACCTTCGTGCCGGCGTGGATATACGGCGCGACGTCGGTGAGCACATCCACTTCCACCCTGCGATCGCCACTTCCACTGAGCTCGGCCACCGTCTGTCCGGCGCTGACCATGCTGGCGTTTTTCGCCGCGAGGGAGGTGACGATGCCGTCGCGGTCGGCGGTGATGGTGCAGTCGTCGATCTGATCCTGGAGGCGCCGGAGCTCGATCTCCGCGGAGTCGATCTGCGCCTTCAGGCTGATCGTTTCGCTCTGGTAGAAGGCGTCGTTCAGGCTGCTCTCGTCCATGCCCTGCTTCTTCAGCTCCGCGAGGTACTTCCGGCTCTCCTTGAGACGCGCCGCACTCTGCGATGCCTGTGCCTTCGCGGCATCATAGGCGGCCCGGGCGGACTCGTATTCGCTGGTCGACACATCGCCACTCGCGTAGAGGGACTGCGTCGCTGTAAAATCCGTCGTCGCCTTCTGGAGCGCTGCATTGGCCGCGTCGGCTTCCGAAGCGATGCCCTCGAGGTACTCCTGTGGCGTCGTGGTCATCACGCGGCTGATATCAGACTGCGAGAGCTCCGCCTGCAGCATCTCGATGTTCTTCTCCGTCTGTTCCTTACTGTACTCGTACTCCCGGCTGTCGATGCGCAGCAGGACATCGCCCTTCCGCACCGCACTGTTTTCCGCGACCAGGACCTCGCGGACATCCCCGCTCACCTTCGATACGATCTCGACGCTGTCGCCGGAGCGGATGGTGCCGCTCTCCGTGTACCAGTCCGTCACTGCGCCCCGACGCACCCGGGTACTCTCCACCTTCAGGCGGCTGCCGATCAGCAGCTGACAGCCGACGGCGGCGATGCCGAGCAGCACGAGGAGCCCGCCGATCCAGATTCTGTACTTTATTACAAACGTTTTCATACTTCTCCCTTTCTGTTTCCCGCAGCGCGTCTCGATTTCATCCTGCTGATGCACGAGCGGTGGTCTGCAGCGTTTGATCGCACACAGCCGCTGCCTGCCTCCGGCGCGGTAGCGGCTTCCCGTGCCTTCGCGTAGCTGATCACTCCCGCTCCTTCAGCACCTCGGTGAGGGAGATGCGGCGTACGGCGTGCATTTCCATGTACACGGTGAGCATCGCCATCAGGAGGCAGATGAGGAAGGTGATGAGGTAAGCCGCCACGGTTACGTGCATGTCGATTTTGTAGGAGTCCGACACCAGCACGTGTTCGAGCAGGTACTTGATGGCCCGGCTCCCCGGTAGTCCGAGCAGGAGCCCCGCGAGAAAATAGATCGTCATCTCGCAGCGCAGCATATCCCGGATCTCCGCGTCACCCGCGCCGAGCACCTGCAGCGTGCCGAGCTCGGTCAGCCGTTCACGGAGGTTGATCATCGAGATGTTGTAGATGAGGATCCCGCCGGTCACGATCGACATCAGCGCGAACATATAGATCATGGCCTTCATGCTCTTCATCATATCGAGGTAGGCCCGGAGCGTCTTCTGCGCATCGGCGACCCAGGTCACATGTGCGGCCTCCGACAGCGCGTCCTTGACGGACTGCATGCTGCCCGGACGGATGCGGGCGATGATGGTATTGACCGGTGTCACGCTCGCAAACATTCGCTGTATGCTTTCGATATCCGTGTAGGCGGCCCCGCCGACGTTTTCGTAGATTACCTGCGTGACCGGCACCCGGATGTACTCTTCGGACAATGCCGGGCAGCTGAGCTCGATGGTGTCGCCGGTACGTACCTTCAGCTTGTCGGCGGTGCGCCAGTTGAGGATAAGTCCGCCCGTCGGCGGAGCGTAGCGCTGTCCATACATGTCGGTGATATGCCAGAGCCGGGAATCCTTTTCGATGCCGTACAGCAGGCTGTATTCCGTCCGATTGTCCGCGCGCAGTGCGGCGGTCAGGATGCTGAGCGGTTCGGCATACGTGATGTCATCGATGGCATCGGCGGCCTCCGCCGCCTGATGCGGATCCGTATAGTGGTCGAGACTGATCTCGAGGTCGTAGAGCTTGATTTTCTCAAACTGATCCGTATACATGCTGTCCGCGACGGTGTCGAAGGACAGCAGCACGGTGGACATCGAAAACGGAAAGGCGATGGAGAGGATGATGAGGAAGCCCCGCATCGGGTTTCGAAATACCGCGCGCAGACCCAGCCTCCGGAGTGCCGACATTGGCTGACGTGCCGTGACGTCCGCCACCCACCGACCGAGACGGCTACTCGCATGTGCCGGCGCTGCACTCCGCATCGCCTGGGCCGGATCGATCTTCAGGATGGCGCGCACACCGACGTAGACCGCTGCGATGCCGGTGAGGACCGCGATCAGTCCGCCGGTGAGGCGCGTTGAAAGGTAATCGTGGTAGCGTGGGTCCGGGAGGTTGAAGAAGTCGACGTACATCTCGAACATGAAGCGGCCGAAGGCCCCCGCCGTGAGGTCACCGAGCAGCGCACCGATGAAGCCGGCGATCGCGCCCTCCGCGAGGTAGGCCTTCATCAGCTCGCGGTCGGTCATGCCCATCGCCTTCAGGGTGCCGATCAGCGGCCGGCTCTGGTCGATCATTTTCCGGAGCACGACGTAGAGCATGAAGACCGAGATGCTCATGAAGATCAGCGGCAGCAGGACGCACATGGAGATGAGCTCATGCAGCTCGCCGTCCACCATGTCGTAGCTCGTCTGGTCCGCCTGCTTCGTGAGGGACTGGAGGCCGTAGCGCTCGAGCTGCGCGCGCAGGGCAGAACGGACGTCCTCGTAGCGGTAGCCGGGCTTCAGCCGGAAGCTGAGCTCGTTTCGCACGTCGCCCATGCCCATCAGGTCCTCCATGTCCCTGAGGCCAATGCAGGCGATCTCATAGACTTCACCGTCCGGGATCATCGCGCCACCGGGCGGGATCGAGTAGATGTAATCCGGTGCGGAGCAGCGACCCGCGTAGGAAAGGCGTTTCACCTTGCCATCGTACACGAGCCGGAGCTCCGTACCCTCCGGGTAGTTGTAGACGTCGGCCATGCGGCTCCCGAGGTAGAGGGCGTCCGCTGCTGTCGTCGGGCGCAGCGCCTGGATGCGCAGGCGGTTCAGGGTATCGTCCGGATCGTAGGACATGAGATGCACGGTGACGAGCTCCTCCTGGTCCGGGCCCAGCATGCGGAGATCGGCAGACAGCTTTCCGGATACGGCCTCGATGCCGGGGATCTCACAGAGACGCGCGAGATCACTCGCCGGGATGGCGTCCACCGTTGCGAAGATATCCGCGAGCCCGTAGTCGTCGTAATAGGTATCGACCTGCGTTTCCAGGTTCTTCATGGTATCACTGACGCCCACATAGCAGAAAATGCCGATGCCGATGATCAGGACCGCACCGATGAAGGAGGCACGGCTTTTCAGCGCGAGGCGCAGTATGTTTTTCGAAAACTGCTTCAAAAGAAACGCTCCCTCGCCGCGGCGACGTCGGCGTTCCCGGCGATGCGTTCGAGGCAGCCATCCTTGAAATAGAAGATGCGGTCAGCGATACAGGCGATATCCCGGTTATGGGTGATCAGAATCACCGTTTTCTGGTATGCACGGTTGAAGTCACAGAGAAGCCGGAGGATTTCGTTTCCGGTCGTGGAGTCCAGGGCGCCGGTCGGCTCATCACAGAGCAGGATATCCGGATTCTTCGCGAGCGCACGAGCGATGGCCACGCGCTGCTGCTGTCCGCCTGACATCTCGCTCGGAAAGTGGTCTGCCCGATCGGCGAGGCCGACCTGCGCGATCAGGGTCTTCGCATCGAGCGGATCGGTGCTGAGCTCGGCGGCCAGCTCGACGTTTTCGTATGCACTGAGGCCCGGCATCAGATTGTAGAACTGAAAGACGAAACCCACGTGCTTTCGCCGATAGGTGCAGAGCCCAGTGCTGTTCATCGCACTCAGGGCCTGTCCGTCGTACTCCACCGTACCGGCGCTCGGGCTTTCGATCCCGCCGATGATGTTCAGCATCGTCGATTTACCGGAGCCGGAGGGCCCCAGCACCACGATGAATTCGCCCGGATATATCTCGAAGCTTACATCCCGCAGCGCATGGACGACACTATCCCCGGAGGCGAAATCCTTACAGAGCCTGTCGGCTCGTAAAAGAGCATGTTCGCTACGCATAAATCCCCCTCTCTAAGGTTAGACAGAACTAACTTTGCGACGATTATAGCACACAAAAAGAGCCAGTAAAATGAAATCCGTCATTTTACTGGCTCTTTTTCACTATTTCGTATTTCACTGCTCTCCGTTCATCGCGTTTCGGATCGTTTTGATGGCGTGCTGCTCACGCTGGCGGATCGCCTCCGGGCTCACGTGGTAGAGCTCGGCGATCTCCCGCAGTGTGTGGCGCTTCCCGTTGAAGAGGCCGTAACGAAGCACGAGGGTGTTCCGCTCCTCCTCGCTGAGCTGATCCAGTGAATCATAGAGCTCCTGAATCTGCTGCTCATCGAGCACCTGGTCCTCGACATTGTCCGGCGATACGGCGATATCGCCGAGCTCCGTCGCGTCGCCGTCCTCACTGCCGACCTTCGTGTTGAGCGAGGTCTGGCGCAGCACCTCCTGGTCGAGCTGCAGACAGCGCTCCACCTCCTCGCGGCTGAAGCCGGAATCGCGTACGATGGCGTCGATCATGGCATCTCCCTCGAGGTGCTCGAGATCATAGCGCTTCTTGATCGCCTGCACCTTCATGATCCGCTCAAACTGATGATTCGAGACCCGGATGTTGAAGCCGGTGTTGTAAATCTCCTTCAGGATACTGTCGCGGATCCAGTAGGTCGCGTAGGTCGAAAACTTCGCGCCCTTCGTCGGGTCGTAGCTTCGGGCGGCCGTCATGAGGCCAATGCTTCCGGAATTTACGAGATCATCGAGCCCGAGGGTGTGGTTGAAGAGCTTTTCGTACTTCTGTGCGGCGTGAATCACGAGTCCGCGATTGCGCTCGAAGAGCTCCGTCTCCTCAGCTTCGGCGGACTGGCCTGCTGTGGCCTTCGCCTGAATCGCGGACACGAGGCGCAGATTCTGCTGCTCCTGCGCATCATCTGCCGGCATGTTTTTTTCTACGATGATTGCTGTGTTGTTTTTCTTTGTTTCTGATAATTCAGTCAATGGAATCCCTTCTACTTATAGATAGGCCAACATGAGTCCATGTGCGTTACTCTTTTCAGCTGGTTCACATGGGCGTTCGCACGGTGTGTCCGGGGTGCTGTCGCGTATTATGGCATGACGAAGATCTGCTCTTCTGCATTGCCCTGTGCGAAGGTTTCGAAGCCTTCGTTGGACATCGGCTGGAAATAGCTTGTGATCATACGGCAGATCCCGTTGTGGGTCACGAGGAGGATGGTGTCGCCATCGTGCTCGTGGCGCAGCCGCTGTAGATAAGGATAGATGCGGGCGGCGATATCGAGGAAGGATTCTCCCTCCGGATAACGCGTGAAGTAGCGATGCTTTTCCGTCTGGTACGCCTCGGAATTCCGAGGCAGTCCCTCGCATGTACCGAAGTTCATCTCGATGAGCTCGGCGGCCTCCACCGGCGCCGGTGTGCCCGTGCCCTTCTGCGCGGCGACGATCTGCGCCGCTGTCTCCTTCGCCCGGCTGAGCGGTGAGCAGTAGACATGATCGAAGTGCACGTCGGCGAGCTTCGCACCGAGCGCCTGCGCCTGCGCGATACCGCGCTCGTTCAGCGGGATGTCGGTCCGGCCCAGCACCTTGTTTTCCTGATTCCACAGTGTTTCACCATGGCGTACGAGATAGAGTTTCAGCATCGTGCCCTCCCCTTCTGCAGCAGCTTCGCTGCCTGTCGTCCGATCGTTCTCTTATCTGTAACAGTTCAGTGTTGAGGAATGAAGGGTCGACAACGGAGGCACAAAACTCCGAGACCGGTGAAATCTAAGCCGGGGACCCTAAGCGGCACTAGGCCCTCTGCAATCGTCGAGTTTTCTTAATGAAAACTCGACGTTGCAGAGGGTGCTAAGGAAAAATTACTCCAAGTGCCGCTAAGGGAACCCGGC
>CALAOB010000131.1 GCA_937927445.1 uncultured Oribacterium sp.
ATGGTCGTTCTCTATTTATTATCTAGGTTTTCCTACAAAAACTTTACGCTGGCAGCCATTTTTGTTCATTTCGATTTCCCTGTGTCTAACTTGCGACTCTGCTCCGAAACATGCTATAATTATTTATGTAAGCGGTTTCATAACCCGTTTTTTTGAGCAATTTCACCATTTCAAACATGCTATATATCGCAGCAAGGAGGCACCTATGTCTACTACCACCCAGAAAAACCCGGCGCTCCGGAACGCCGGCTTCATCCTCTTCTTCCTCTCCGGCATCTGCGCCATCTCGAGTGGCGTCGTCGTGTCGATTCTCCGCGACAGCTATGATCTCAGCTTCTCGTCGACCGGCACGCTCCTCTCGATCATGTCCGCCGGCAACATCGTCGCTTCCTTCCTCGCGGGCGTCCTCCCGGCGAAGATCGGCGCGAAAAAGGCCGTCCTGCTCCTCACCATCGGCTACTTCCTCGGCTACCTGCTCTGCGCCTTTACCGGCATCTTCGGCCTCCTGGCCATCGCCTTTCTCATCATTGGCCTCGCCAAGGGCAGCGCCATCACAAACTGCAACGTCCTCGTCAGCACCAACGCGATCGAACGCACCCGTGCGATGAACGTCCTCCACGCCTGCTACGCCGCCGGCGCCCTGCTCTGCCCCTTCCTCATCCAGGCCTTCCTCGGCATCGACGCCCACGCCCCGATGATCGGCATCGCCCTCGCCGGCCTCCTCATGTGGTTCCTCTTCCTCGTGACGAAGCTCCCGGACGAGCGGACGTCACCTTCGACCACCACTTCCGCTTCCGCCAATGCAGGCGACCACACCTTCGCCTTCCTCCGGGACAGCAGCTTCTGGATCCTGACCGCACTCGTCTTCTGCCAGAACGCCGCCGAGCAGTCCGTCAACGGCTGGCTCGTCACCTATTTCAAGAGCGAGCAGATCCTGAGCGGCACCCTCGCGAACTATACCGTCTCGATCATGTGGGGCTCGACCCTCATCGCCCGCCTCCTGATCGCCTTCGTCTTCCCGGTGAAGAACCTCTATAAAACCCTCAGCATCATGGGCTTCGGCCTCACCGTGCTCTACGCCATCCTCGTGCAGATGCATACCCCAGTGGCCGCCAGCATCGCCCTCTTCCTCTTCGCCTTCGCCATGGCCGGCGTGAACCCGCTCGCCCTCTCCGGCGTCGGCCAGATGACCAGCCCCGCCTCCATGGGCACCCTCCTCAGCACCGCCACCTGCGGCGCCATCCTCATGCCGTACATCATCGGCCGCATCGGCGACGCCATCTCCCTCCAGGCCGGCATGGCTGCGAACCTCGTCCCATGCATCGGTATCCTCGTGCTCTCCCTCCTCATGTACCACCGCACGAAGAAACAGTGACGGGAAGCATGCAGTGCATACCCGGAGGGCATACACGAGCAAAATCCCCCGCACCACACGGCGCGGGGGATTCTGCTTTATAGGATAGGAAAAAGTGTAGCTAGCGTGTTAATAGGGAACTCAGTCCTCGTCGCTGACGCGTACGACGACCTTCATATAGTCGCCCGGGTTCTTCTCGATGTCGATGATGGTCGCCGGCGCCTCATCCATGGTGACGGTCTTCGTCATGATCTTCATCATGTCGACCTTCTTCGTGAAGATGAGATCGAGAGCCTCCTCGAACTCACCGGCACTGGTACGTGCACCGCGGATGTCGACCTCCTTCTTCGTGATCATATCCGTCGGAAGGCTGGTCTCCTTCTTCGGCCATCCGGTCAGGGTGATACGACCTGCGTTCGATACGAGGTCGAGCGTCTGACGAACCGCCGGGTTTGCACCGGAACACTCCATCACCTGATGGGCCATCTCGCCGTTTGTGATCTCAGCGATACGCTCCACCGGATTCTCCGTGCCGGAGTTGATGGTGTACTCGATGCCGAGGCTCTTCGCGAAGTCGAGACGCTCCTGCACAAGATCGAGGAGGATCGCATGTGCACCGTATGCCTGTGCCACCATGCCGGCCACAAGACCGATCGGACCTGCACCAATGATCGCGCAGTACTCACCTGCCTTCAGACCGCCACGGTGAATGCCGTGAAGGCTGATCGTCAGCGGCTCTGCCATCGCTGCCTGCTCCCAGCTCATGCCCTCCGGGATCTTGATCAGCATATCCGCCGGGTGGCAGTAGTACTCTGCCATACCGCCATCGACATGCACACCGAGTACCTTGAGATCGGTACAGCAGTTCGTGCGGCCGATTTTACACGGATAGCAGTGACCACAGTACAGATACGGATCCACGACGACACGGTCGCCGACCTTGATGCCCTTCTTGTTATTCTCCGGAATCGACTCAACGATACCTGCGAGCTCATGTCCGATCACACGCGGGTAGGAAACGAGACCATTGGTGCCGCGGAATGCACCGATATCGCTGCCGCAGATGCCCGCCGTCACGATCTTAATCAGCGCCTCTCCCTCCTTCGGTACCGGCTTCTCGATGTCTACACAGGCAACCTTCCACGGCTCTGCCAGTTTGATAGCTTTCATAATTTCTCCTCTTTCAGATTTCAGATTAAACAGCGACCTTTACCACGACCTTGCGAACGAACTCTGGTCCCTCTGCCGTGCAGGTACGTGGCTTATGTGCATCCTCCGGTGCAACGACGATCATGTCACCCGGAAGCAGAAGTACGGTACCGCTGAGTGCCGGCTCCTCATAGAACTTAAGGTCATTCTCCGGATGATCCTCCTTCAGTACGAGGCCATCGCGCTTGCAGTAGCCGAACTGCTCCTTGCCGGAGATGACATACTGGATGTCGAAAAACCTGTCGTGAGTCTCGAAGAAGCCCTCGTTTGCAGGGAAGCTGGTGTACTCCTGTACGTTTGCCGTCACACCCTCGCATACCGGATAGCTGCCGACCGGCGTGTTGTCGAGGTCGGTCTCTGCGAGCCACTTATAGGCTGCCTGGAACTTCTCATCGAGATAGTTATACTTGGTCGAAAGATTTAATGGTGAAAAAAACATGGTGTACTCCTTCTTAGATTCAAACTTTATGGTATGGGCCTGCGACCGTCCGCAGGCCCGGTATACGCTTCATATGCTGACCAGAATCGAGTCCCGGCATCCATTCACATCTCCATTTGAGAGCACGATGCCATGAAAGGCAAAGAATAGATTTTTCCGGATCTGACCTTCGTCCGAACAGAAGTAATTACTTCTTCTCCTCGTCCTGCATGTTATTGAGTACGCAGGCTGCGGAGATGTCCTTCGTCTCCATCTTGCCGGCGGCGAGATCGAGGCACTGCTGCCAGATCTGCTCATCGACTACGACGCCCTCACGGAGGTTACGCTCACGGGTCGCAGCGGTACGCTCACCAGGGCAGGTTACGTGACCACCCTCGTGATCCGGCTCGGTCGCATCTGCAGCGGCTACACGATCATCGAACTTCGCCTGGATCTCCTCCTCATCGCCGAAGAGATATGGATCATAGGCGATGAAGATCTGACAGCAGCCGGTGCAGCTTCCACGACCCTCACGGTCCATATCCGCACCCGTCTTACCATTCGCCATCGCAGCGGCTGCGAGGTCGAGGGCAATCGCCATACCGGTACCCTTCCAGTAACCGGTCGGAAGGATACGTCCGCTGGCCTCGATCGCTGCCGGATCACTGGTCAGGTTACCATCCTTATCGAAGCCTCCCGGATACGGAAGCTGCTTACCGGCGAGACGATATACGCCGAGCTTACCGTAAGCATACTGGCTCATCGCCATATCGAGGACGATCGGGCCACTCTTGCGCGGAATCGCGATACAGAACGGGTTGTTACCTACGCCCGGCTTCTTCGAGCCCCACATCGGCATACAGCTCTCGGTGTTGGTCCAGCTGATACCGATGAAGCCGGCCTGTGCTGCCTGCCATGCATAGGAACCGCCACGCATCCAGTGCGTCGTGTTCTTCAGTGCGACGCAGCCGATACCATGTACCTTTGCGAGCTCTACCGCACGATCCATGCAGAAGGTGGCATTCAGTGTACCGATGCCGAGGTGACCATCGTAGTTCTCGACTGCACCCTTCGCACCAACCAGCTCCGGCTTCGCCTTGATATCGACCCAGCCCTTCTGTACATACTCTGCAAAACGAGGTACACGGTTGAGACCGTGGCTCTCGATACCCTCCAGGCTGCTCTCGGTGTGGATCTCTGCACACTGCTCTGCCTGCTCCTCTGTTAAACCGAGGTTCAGAAATGCCTGCTTGACAGTTGCCTTCACTGTTTCTACCGGTACACGAATGCTCATAATAAAACTCTCCTTTAAATATAAATCCTATGTGCTTCCTAATGATATATCAGTTGTTTTTTGCTAGCGCTAGCATAGCACAGTTCACAGATGCATTTCAAGCCGTATTTGACCGATTTTTCTATATTCTTCTTCTGATTTTATAATATTTTATGCGATTTTTGTATGCATTCGCTTGAAAAACGGTTGTCGTGCTGATATATTAGTTATGGTGAGTTCCATGAAAGGAGTCTTTCTCATGAACCTGATCATCCCAGCGCCACACAAAGACGAAAACAACCGCGCGTACGCCTGTCGCGTACTGCGTTCGAATATCATGACCCTCCGACTGAAGCCGGGGGAGCCGCTCAACGAGGTCGAGCTCGCGCATGCCCTCGGGATGAGCCGTACACCTGTGCACGAGGCATTGACCACCCTGCAGAGTGAGTGGCTGGTCGATATCTTCCCGCAACGTGGAACCCGGGTCAGCCGCATCGACCCGACGCTTGTCAAGGAGGGCCACTCGACCCGTCTTCTGCTCGAGAGTGCACTGCTCCGAGACGTGGCCGGAAAGATCGGCCGCAGTCAGATCCAGGAGCTGATGGAGTGCATGCGGAAGCAGGATGCCCTCCTCGACCACGTCGAGGACTCGGTGGACGAGATCATCCAGCTCGACGACGAGTTCCACCGCATGATGTACTACTTCGGCGGCCGCTCCCACACCTGGCTTGCGATGCGCGGCCTCGTCTCCCACTATGACCGCCTCCGCTACCTCGATGTCTTCGAGGGCAACTGCGACTTCACCCGCGTCAACCGCCAGCACCGCGAGTTCTGCGACTATCTCCTGCTCGGCCTCCCGGACGACGTCCGCGCCGAGACGAAGATCAGTGAGCACCTCACCAGCTTCCGCGGCAACCTCATGGACAAGATCGAGCGGCATCCGGATTACTTTACTGTCAGCGAAACCTGACGACGAGGTGCCCGGAGGGCTGCCACCGAAAGCACAGTACTCCGAGCTCGGAAGACTCTAAAATTCTGCCCCTAAGAAGTACTAAGCCCTCTGCAATCGCTGAGTTTTCTTGATGAAAACTCAGCGTTGACAGAGGGTTCCAAGGTGAGATAACACTAAGTACTTCTAAGGGGCAGAATTTTGATTCTTCACGACCTCTCCGTATGGCTTTCGGTGGCAGTCCTTCGGGCACCTCGCCTGCGTTGTTCAGAAAAATCCAAATCTCTTCTTCGCCGGCGCCGGATGCGTTGCGCAGTCCAAAAGGTAATCGAAGACCTGCTGCATCGCTTCCGGCTGCACATACTGCAGCGCATCGCGGTAGCCGCCGTGCATCGTGGAGGCGACCTCCATCTCACCGACCATCATCTGGAACTCCGGCGTGCGCCCGAGGAGTCCGCTCCCCTGCGCCGCCATCGCCGTCAGGTACTTCGTATCCCACTTCGGCATGATGGCGATGCTCAGCACCGGTTGCCGACGCGTCGTGAAGCACACATCATCGCCCTCCGGCAGATAACGCACGAGCTCCGCGCCGTGCGCCGCGAGGCGCTCCTTCAGACAAAATGCCCTCGCACCCTCGCGCTTTTCGCTGCCGCGCGCATAGACCGCGATCGTGTCGCCATAGCCGCACATATCGAGGTTCACGATGCAGCTGTACTCCCGCGCCTGCTCCTCCAGAAACAGCTTCGCCCCGCTGTGGCCGCTCTCCTCGCCATCGAAAAAGGCGAACTCCGCCGCCACACCCTGTGCACGCAGCGCCACCGCCAGTGCGAGGGCGATGCATACGCCCGCGGCATTATCATTGGCCCCTTCACTGCCCGGATGCGCATCATAGTGCGCACAGAACAGCGGACAGGCCTCGGCACGCTCACTCCGTATCAGATAGTTTCGCGCCGCCCTGTGCGTCGCATCCGCCGCGACCTCCTGGATCTCCGACGTGAAACCCTCCGCCACCAGTGCCGCCTCCAGCGCGGCGCGCCGGGCCGCCGGCTCCGCCTTCGCGATCTCCGCTAAATATCGATTTACTTCCACGTTTCTCCCTCCACTCAGAGGCAGGTATCGAAGGCCACCTTGATGACGATCTTCCGGATATGCGCCGGTGCGTCGACCTGGATGGCCGGTACGTGCACATCCCATGGGAAGAACATCGCGTAGCTGCCCGGCTGCATCTCGATGATGCCTTCACGTGCGTTTGCGTTGTTCTTATAGAAGCAGATGTCCCGCGGGGTATCGAGCAGGTTCTCGTCGATCTCGTTGTCGCCGAAGTCCGGATACCAGCCGATGCGCTCCGGGCCGCCGGCCGCGAGGAACTGTACATCAACGTACTTACGGTGACACTCCGGACGCAGCTGCTCGCGCGGAGCGGTGTCCTGGTCGATGACCTGCAGGATCATCTTATCGCCGTCGAGCTCGAACTTCCCCGGCTCGTGCGCCGCGAGATCGTTCTCCTTCAGGAACTGCACGGCACGCTGCAACGCCGCCGGCAGGAAGCTCAGATTTTCATTTTCGTGGATATTTCCAGATATCATGATTTTCTCCTTTTGTTAGAATTACGTAACAGTTCAGGCAGCGGGACCCCGCCGGGTCCACTTAGCTGAACTGTTACAGAATTACTGCATCGACGTCACGCCGCCGTCCACCTTCAGGGTCACGCCGGTGATAAACTCCGCGCCCTCGGAGCAGAGGAACAGCACCGCGGCGGCCATATCCTTCCCGGTGCCGAGACGGCCCATCGGGATGCGACGCACCAGCGCGTTATAGAAGTCCGGATCCGCGAGGCGGTCGGCATTGATCGGCGTCACGACGAAGGTCGGAGCGATGGCATTGACCGAAATACCGAACTTCGCCCACTCACAGCCGAGCTGGGCGGTGTACATGTTGATGGCACCCTTACTTGCGCAGTACGCAGTGTAGTCACGGTCGGTACCGAGGAACGCCTTCGCAGACGAGAGGTTCACGATCCGGCCCTTGTGTGCCGGGATCATCCAGCGCTTCGCACAGAGCTTACTGACGATATGCGTACCGGTGACATTCAGATTCATGACCCGGTTAAAGCTCGCCGCATCATAGTCCTCGGCATGCTTCAGGATGTTCATTCCGGCACTGTTCACGAGCATCGTCACGCCACCGAACTCCTTCTCGAGGATATCGCCCATCGCCTCGACACTCGCCTCATCCGTGATATCGCAGTAGATCGGCAGATAGCGCCGACCCTCGGCCTTCGCAAGCTCTGCGAGATCCTCCGCACTCTCCGGATGACGACTGCAAACCGCAACATCGACCCCGTTCTGCAGAAACGCCTCCGCGATCGCATGCCCGAGACCACTGGTCCCACCCGTCACGAGCGCCGTCGGCCCGATAAAATCGAAGAGATGCTTCATATTTCCTTCCATAGGAACTCTCCTTTTTTGATAAATATTCAGCAGCTGAGCAGGGGACCCCGGAGGGGCGGCAACGGAGGCCATACGGAGAGACCGTGTGAAATCA
>CALAOB010000132.1 GCA_937927445.1 uncultured Oribacterium sp.
AGATTCGCCTTAGTCTCGTGGGCTCGGAGATGTGTATAAGAGACAGCCAACAAGCTTTCCAGCTGCTGCGGCACCACCGTCGCGACCGCCCGCTTCATCCGCGAAGGCCTCGTCAACTGGAAGCTCGCGATTCCGTCCATCGTTGCGGCTGTCATCGGCTCCTCGATCGGTGCCCGCATCAGCCTCCTCATCCCGGAGCAGGTCCTCGTCACGATCCTCCTCGTCGTCCTGCCCGTGACCGCCTTCATCGTCCTGAACCGCCACATCTTCCACGACAACGTCGAAGAAGCATCGACGGACAGCGCGAAGGTCTACGTGACCGCCATCCTCGCCGCCCTCATCATCGGCTTCTATGATGGCTTCTACGGCCCAGGCACCGGCACCTTCCTCATCATCGCCTTTACCGTCTTCGCGAAGCTCGGCATCAAAACCGCCAATGGCCAGACGAAGGTCATCAACCTGACGACGAACATCACCTCCCTCGTGATCTTCATCCTGCACGGCCAGACCGTCTTCCTGCTCGGCATCCCATGCGCCATCTGCAACATGATAGGAAACTACATCGGCGCCGGCCTCATGATGAAAAACGGCATGAAAATCGTCCGCCCATCGATCCTCGTCGTACTCGTCCTCCTCGCCATCAAGGTCGTCACCGAGTACATCCTGTGAGGCAGGCCAATGCAGGTGCCCTCGACGCAGGCACCCGTCCGCATAAATGTGGAAAGGAGGCAGGCACATGCAGGATCCCGTCGTCATCATGAACTTCACTCACATCTACGAAGACGAAACGTTCTATATTTCAGAGCAGAAGAGCAGCGCGCCCCGCAGCTGCGAAGCATCGCCCGCGCCGTTTGCCTCGTCGAGCCCTGCGACCGTCACTACCGAGCGCGCGCTGCGTTCGCCGTCCATCGTACCCGGTAGCCCCGCGCCTGTACGAGCAGCATCATCCACGCCGTCCATCGCCCCCGGTAGCCCTGCGCCCGCGCGGGTTGCTTCGCTGAAGCCTTACATCCTCGATTTCACTACACTGTCCGGCACCAACGGCTTCTGCGACGATGCCGCCGCGGATGAGATCCGTCGTCGCATCGCCGACTTCCCGGCGCGCGGCCTCCACTTTCTCGACAACGGCAACTACCATTACCTCACGCGCTTCTGGTGCGAAAAAATCACAGAAGACTTCGCCCTCGTCGTTTACGATCACCACGTCGACCTCCGAAAGCCCGTCTTCCCCGGCCTCATGAGCTGCGGCTCCTGGATCCGCGACGTTCTCCTCCGGAACAGCCACTGCCGCGCCGTCCTCATCATTGGCCCGGAACGTGCCCAGGCCGGCATCATCGAGCGTGAGCTGCAGAGCCTCGTGGTCGACGATCAATCCCCGCGCTCATCCGCGCCCGTGCGCGTCTCCTGCTTTACGGAGGACGACATCCTGGATGGCCGCGCAGCGCGCGAGCTGCCACACATCCTCGACGAGCTCAGACTCCCGGTCTACATCTCCATCGATAAGGACGTTCTTTCCCGAAAAGTGCTTCACACCAACTGGGACCAGGGCATCATGACCGAAGCCGAACTTCATCGCGAGCTCGGTCGCTTCACCACAGACCCCGAAATTCACATCCTCGGTGCCGATATCTGCGGCGAACCCGCCTACAATGCCTGCCGCCGCATCCTCGACGACACCCGCGACCTCCGCCGAAGCGACGGCGTAAATCATCGTCTCCTCGAGCATTATCTGGCGCGTATGCAGTAGCGACGCACCGGGGAGCTTTCCGTCGGGCATCCATATTGCAAGGCCCGCATCCACTGAACCAGACGAAAACCGCCACCAGGCCGATTGATGTTAATTGGCCGGGTGGCGGTTTTGAAAAATAGAATTTCAAAGAAAATCTTCTTGCATCAGTATGTTTTCGTAATCCTGGGATTGATGGTAGATTGCAACGATAAAAGCCTTATCGCCATCTACGCGGTAAGTCATAAGGTATCTATGATGCTTAAAATTGATTTTTCTGTAGCCCATGGATGCTAATGCTGGATCTTTTAAGTACCCGAGTGATCCAGCAACTGTTTCAAGTCGCTTTTGGGTTTCGAGGGCATCCTGGTAAATACTGCGCGCAGTTTCATACGCTGAATATTCATTTTCGATATAATTAAGATAGCTTTCTAGCAGCTCCACTGCTCTTGGAGAGATAATGGTTTTATATGTATCCATGATTTTTTCCCAAATTAAGCAATGCCTGCGTTGCATCCAGCCCTTCGCCATCTGCCAGTTGCCGCTCAGACAAATCAATATCATGCATGATTTGCTCTCTGTTTACCGGAGAAAAAGGCGTTGGTTTTACGGCGTTCAGTTCCTGCTTGACAAATATAAGAACCCTTTTTTTGGATTCTTCCGGGAGTTTTTCAGCACCAGCAACAATTTCGGCAAGTGTACTCATAGCATAACCTCCTGATTTCTAAATTCTGGTTCAAAGTGATGAACATAAAATCTGCAGTGTATATAAGCATGCCATCTGTAAGGAATGGCGACCAGTCTAGTTTACATAAAACTTTAACACAAGCCCGGTAAACTCTCAATATTTTGTCAGCGAATTCAGGTTCGCGATCATTCTGATCCCTTAAAGTGATTCTAATCGGAATTCTTCGCCATGAATGAGCGACACTGTTCATATGTGACTCTGGATAGATGAGGCTGGCGCGTGACGCGTGTCTTCCACCTCGTCCCCTTGCGCCTCTCCCCGCGAACTAGTACAATGAAATACACTACATCACGAGGAGCCGCGCTCCTCACGAAAAGCAGGAGTAAGTAATGAAAATCAAGCTTGCGAACTACATTTCCGAAACCCTCGTCGCGAACGGCATCACCCAGAACTTCAGTGTGACCGGTGGCGGTGCCATGCACCTGAACGACGCCTTCGGCCACCAGAAGGGCATGCACACACTCTACCAGCACCACGAGCAGGCCTGCGCGATGGCCGCGGAGAGCTACGCCCGCATCTACAACCGTCCAGCGCTTCTCTGCGTGACCTCCGGCCCGGGCGGCACCAATGCCATCACCGGCGTGCTTGGTGCCTGGCTCGACTCCATCCCGATGCTGATCATCTCCGGGCAGGTCCGCTATGACAACACCGCGCGCTGGGCAGAAGAGCAGAACGGCACCCGCCTCCGCGCGATGGGCGACCAGGAGTTCGACATCACGAAGTCCATCGACTGCATGACGAAGTATTCGGAGATGCTGACCGACCCGTACCGCGTCCGCTACGCGCTCGAGAAGTGTATCTATCTCAGTCAGACCGGCCGCCCGGGCCCTTGCTGGCTCGACATCCCGGTCGACATCCAGGGAAAGTACATCGAGACCGACGAGCTGATCGGCTTCGACCCGGTGGATTACGCGGCCGGTGGCGACGGCTGGGAAAAAGAAAATACGCACCGGATCCCGGCGGATGCCGACACATCGAAGCGCGAGGCGGCTGTGCCGCCGGTGGAACCGCAGCAGGTGCAGACCATCCTCGAGAAGATCCGCGCGAGCCGTCGACCGATCTTCTACACGGGCAACGGCATCCGCATCGCGGGCGCTGAGTCGCTCTTCCTGGAGGTCGCACACCTCCTGAACATCCCGGTCGTGGTCGGCTGGAACGGACCGGACATCATCCCGAGCGACGACCCGCTCTACGTCGGCCGTCCGGGTGGTCGCGGCGACCGTCCGGGCAACCTCGCCGTACAGAATGCAGACCTGATTCTCAGCATTGGCTCCCGCCTCAACATCCGTCAGGTCGGCTACGATTTCAAGAGCTGGGCCCGCGACGCCTACGTGATCGTGAACGACATCGACGCGGAGGAGCTTCGCAAGCCGTCCGTGCACTGTGATCTTGCCGTGCACGCCGACGCCCGTCAGCTTCTCAAGTGCCTGCTCCGCGAGCTTCACGCCCTCGGCCACACCCCGGCGCACCCGCTCTTCCAGGGCGGCGAAGGCCTCCTCCGCGACGACGCCCTCCGCGTCTGCCACACGGAAGAAGCACGCCAGGATGTACTGGCTGAAAATGCAGTGGCACAGCCGTCGACCGGCAGCCAGGCCGAGGCGGCCCTGACATCGACCGACACCTCGGC
>CALAOB010000133.1 GCA_937927445.1 uncultured Oribacterium sp.
AATCACGCAGATGCCGGACGCACCTTCAATCTCGAGCTGAACGGCAAGTCCCTCGAGAAGGGCATCAAGGTCGCGAAGGCGGAGAGCGTCATCAAAGGCGTGATGAGCACCCTCGATGTGAGCGGCATCGACGAGACCCTCGAGACCCCGGCGACGGAGACCAGCGCAGCCGCGACCGAGCCGTCCACGGAAGCCGCAGTGCAGCCTTCTGATGAAGCTGCAACCGAGCCGTCCACCGAGACCGCGATTGAGCCGAGTACAGAGGCGAACGGTAACGCAGGTGAGTCCACCGTGATCCTTCCGGAGACCGGTGCGACCGCCGAGAGTGGCGAGATCGAGACCTCCGCAGCAGCCGAGACCAGCGCAGCAGCGCAGCCGCCCGAGGACGGGGCCAATGCTGAGACCGGGCTCCCGGCGGAAGGACAGACATCCACAGAAAATACCGAGCAGCCGGCGGCAGAGAAGATCGCAGCGGCAGCAGAAAATACAGGCATCGTTGACACCGTCAAGGAAGTCATCGAGACCATCGCAGAGAACGCGAATGCAACGATGATGAAAATCGAGCGCAGACTCGGCGTCATCCGCGCAGAAGCGGCGGAGAACGACGACGAGGCAGTCGTAGAAGCTCCGAAGTCAGAAAATGCAGACGAAGCCCCGAAGTCAGAGGAAAACCTGGCAGCAGGCACTGAGAACGAAGCCCCGAAGTCAGAGGAAAATCTGGCAGCAGGCACTGAGAACGAAGCCCCGAAGTCAGAGGAAAACCTGGCAGCAGGCACCGAGACCGAAGCGCCGAAGCCGGACGAGACCCCGGCAGCAGGTACCGAGAACGAAGCTCCGAAGCCGGAAGAGACTCCGGCAGCAGGTACCGGAATCGAAGCCCCGAAGACCGAGGAAACCACGGCAGCGGCAGCAATCGAAACCACCGCAGCCGTGAAGACCGACATGGACATCGCACTCGAGAACGATCGGAAGGCCCTCCTGAGAGAGACCAGAGCCGCTGACCTCGTAGACAGCTCCGTAGCCAGCGCACGTGTCCTCCAGTACACCCTCGATGACCTCTCGAAGTCCTTCTGGTCCGCAGAGATCACTGACCGTTACGAAGTCAATGTATTCGCCGAGGATAACGCATTTACCGAGAGCGTCAAGCTCGAGCTCAAGGAACTCGCGAAGCCGGAAGAAGCCGAGGACGGCAGCCTGGCAGTGAACGAGGATACCCTCAACGAGAAGCAGGTCGAAGCCCTTAAGGCCGACGG
Source organism: uncultured Oribacterium sp. (assembly GCA_937927445.1). Taxonomy (GTDB): domain Bacteria; phylum Bacillota; class Clostridia; order Lachnospirales; family Lachnospiraceae; genus Oribacterium. The sequence continues at coordinate 1,254 of CALAOB010000133.1, forward strand.
CGTCTATGAGAACTCCCAGTCCCTGGACATCCGTTTCGTAAACGCAGCCGGCGAGGAAGTTGAGCCTTCCAGCGCGGTCAAGGTAAGAATCAAGGTTTATAAGGAAGCCCTCCCGGAGGACGCAGACATCAGCACCATGGCGATCCGCCACCTCGACGAGAAGAGCACGGACGCGGTCAATGTCGACACCGTCGCAGAATATCGCGAGGACGCTACATCCGACCACGGAACGATCAAGCCGGTCGACGAAGACGGTAAGGTTACCGAGCTCCAGACCGTAGACGCAGAGAACGCGGACACAGAAACCGCAGCCATCGCAGAAACCGCGACAGAATCGAAGAAGGTTCTCCCGGAAGAGGCCGTTGCAGTCGAAAGTACCTTCACCGTAAACAGCTTCTCGAGCTTCACCATTACATTTGGAAAGAACAACGAGAGAGCGTCGGTTAAGTTCGTGGACACAAATGGTTATGAAATACACACGAATAATCATTATTATCTAAAGAATATAACGGATAGCGACACCACGATTACTGAATTTGATTTTAGTAAGTATGCGGCGAATTATTATCAGACTATGACATTTGAAGAAGTTAAACTGGCACGGAATGGTGAGAATTTCAAAAATAGCACACGGATTGACAACAAGCTGAAAAAAGTTACGCAGGATAACGATACTAAGTGGCAGTATACGATTACAACGAAGGTGGAGGGAAGCGAAGATAAGCATGTAGATAGTGGATATATCGCAGATCACGATACGATTTATGTAGTTTACAGTAATGGAAGATCACTTACCACTGTAGAGACAGTGGATAATAAGGCGAAGGGCTTCCACCTCTATATGGAGGACTATGGTAAACCGGCAGATATCGGTGGTGGAGCCTACGGTGAGCATGGTGGCTCGATTACACAAGGACTCTATTCCAGGGTTACAGGAAGTGACGGATATCCGGAACTGACAAGGAACAATAATAAATCTATCAAAAATTTGTTCCCGGCAACTAACGCAACAGAAGTAAATCATCTGTTTATACAGTCTGTCTATGATGAAACCGGATATTTCTATTACAACAGTGCGGAGAACTTCGCAACATTAAAAGATGATAAAAGCGGAAAAACAACAAGTAAGTTCACCGTTTATAATCAGCTTGGCACACCTTCTGATCAATCAGACTACTGGTTCAAGCGTGGAAATTTCATGCCTTATAATCGCCTGAATACAGGAAAAGTAAAGAATTACAATCAATATGATGACGAGGGTACGCTTCTGGATGGTTCGGATCCGAGATATTACGAAGCATTGTATGGATTTAAAGAAAATGAAAACTTCCTTTTCGGTATGTATGGTGTGGCAGAGTTTTACCAGCCGGTGAAAGGTCAGGTAAACAATGAAGACATGATTTTCGAATTCACCGGTGATGACGACATGGTGGTATACATCGATGGTGTTCTCGTACTGGATCTCGGTGGTATCCATGATGCACAGAGTGGATACATCAATTTTGCAGATGGAAAGGTCGGATTTACGGACCATGCTACAAATACGAAGGTTGTCTGGAAAGAAACTAATATTTATGATCAGTATTCTGCGGCTCGAAAGCTTAAAAAAACAAGCTGGAAGGAGGGAACGAAGACATTTGCAGATGGTACCAAGCATAAAATCCAGTTCTTCTACATGGAACGTGGTAAGGGTGCATCGAACCTGAAGATCAAAGTGAATATCCCTCCGATTCCGGATGGCAGTGTAAACATTCAGAAATTGGTTAAAGGTCTGAATGCTCAACAGGCAGCAAAGGAAAGCTACACATTACAGCTTAGAATGAAGGCGAAAGATGCATCAGATTTTACGGTCGCATCAAATCAGAAGTACACACTGACCAGCACGGGTTCAAAAACCTATCACACAGATGAACATGGTAAATTCACGATTCACGGAACAGATACAGCAAACTTTGCCGGAATTGCGGAAGGCACTCGGATTGAGGTGACGGAGCCGGAATTTGGAAGAATTTACGAAGTAAGTTATACGGCATATGACTCGAATAAGAAAGAAATCAAGGGCGAAGTTAAGGTTCCTTCAGCAGGTTACGTAGATGTAAAAGTAACGAATAATGCGCAGGATAATCCGAAGTCACTGACCATCGTGAAGAAGTTTGAGGTCAATGACCAGAAGGCAGATAATGCACCGGATGCAGATGGCGCAAATAAGTTTAAGGATGCGACCTTCACGCTCTACCAGAAGGGAGAGAACGAGACAGAGTATGAGATCCTTTATGAGGATATTAAGTACTCTTCGTTCGAAGGAACAGCTGGTTCAAAGTCCTATACATTCGAGGATCTGGATCCTACAAAGACCTATAAGGTAATCGAGAATATTACTTCAGAAACAGACGGTGGAAGCAGCACAACACCGTACACCGGTACAGATTACGCGATTGGTGACATAACAGAAACGACATCATGGACGACAGGTACGACATCTGGAGAAATCTCATTACAGACAAAGAAGGAGGATGGAACATATCAATATTACGACAACAAAGTGACCTTCGTAAATAAATATCATTCGCCATCGGTGAATGTAGAATTCACGAAGGTGGATGCAGATCATCCGAACACAGGACTTGAGGGTGCGAAATTTGCACTGTATACCGATGTAACCGAAACGACAGCTTACAAGACCGCAACATCGGATAAGGATGGAAAGGTTACCTTCACAGAGCTTCCGTACGATACGAAAACCGGGGCTACGTACTATATGAAGGAAATCCAGGCACCGAGCGGATACGTTCTTGATAACAGCACAATATACACAATAAGCATCACGGTGAACGGTACTGAGGTAACGACCAGCATTTCGAAGGCGGATGGTACAGTGATCAGTGAAAAGAAGATTGAAAACGCTGCTATGCAGATTACCTTCTATAAGAAGGCAGCAGAAGGAGACACATTCCTTACGGGTGCAGTATTTGAACTTTCGAAGAAGGCAGAAGATGGTAAATACCAGCTGTTTACCGATGAAACGACAGGCGTGGCGTCGGACGGACAGTTTACGATTCCTCAGGCTGGAAAGACTTTAACACATCTTCCGGATGGTGAGTACCAGATCCGAGAGATGACAGCTCCGGCTGGATACAATCTTCTGACAGATCCGATTACTTTCGTCATTGAAAATGGACAGCTGAAGCAACCAGAGATTACATCGAGTGTTGTTACATTTGATTCGACTGCCAAGACAGTCACCATCTACAACACGGCGGGCATCCAGCTTCCGGAGACCGGCGGCATGGGCACACTGATGACGACGATGAGCGGTATGGCACTCATGCTGATCGCTTTAGGATATCTCATCCTCGTGAAACGCAGGGAGAAAGGAGGTTTGAATTAACATTGAAACCTCTACACTGGAGAACTGAAGCGCCAGGAAGAACATGAAGTAACATGAATTTATCTCTCCTCCGGCAGAGACTGGAGGAGAGAATCAAAAGAAAGAAAACCATCTGTGGTTTAAACAGAAGAACGAACACCACATCGTGTCCGAAGAGGACAGAAAGGGAGAGATAATGAAAAAGTTCAGAAAATTATTTGCAGTTTTAACAGCCAGCGCACTGGTTGGCGCGATGTCGTTCACAACGATGGCAGCAAGCATTAAGATTAATCATGATGATACTTATGATGGAACGAAGGCCCAGGAATATAAGGCGTACAAGATTCTTGATGTAATCAAGGATAAAGATGGAAAGCCTGAAGATGCAAAGGCTTTCGCGTACAAATTTGACAAAGGAAGTGAGTGGGAAAGCGTTTTAACAGACGCTGAACAGACATGGCTTGATTGCAAATTATCTGCAGATGGCACAATATATGTTGTAACATTGAAGACAGGCGTTACTGGTGACGAAGCAACCGCGAAGGCAATGGCAAAGTACTTTAATGAGCACATCCCTGAGGGCGCAGCATATACCAGTCTTACTGCAGATACGGCTAAAACAGATGTAAGTGATGGATACTATCTGATCACATCTACACTTGGAACGAATCTGATTCTTGCAACCTCCGACATTGAGATTACAGAAAAGAACGATTACCCGAAGGATGATAAGAAGGTTGAGACCGCGTCACTTACGGCAGGCCAGAATGCTACGTATTATATTACAGTGGTCGTTCCAGAGTATATCGATACCACCAAGGACATTAAAGTACATGACAAGCTTCCAGCTGAACTTAGCTTCAATGGTGATGTGAAGGTGTATGTAGCAGATACGAAGGATGTGGATGCCAGCACATCGGTTGATACATTAAAGGATTTTGACTATACCACATTGGGTACAGATACAGTGGTTGCTAAGAGTGCTTTAGAGGATGACTGCTCGTTCCATATCAACATTACCCCGGCAGCGTATGTTGGAAAGACACTCGTATTCCAGTACTCCGCAAAGCTTCTGGAAACTGCAGCTGCTGATCATGGATTTGTAAACAAAGAGTTTTTGACTTATTCTGATTATAAGACAACTGAAAAAGATGTTCCGGTCATGACGTATGATTTTGGCCTGACAAAGACCTTCGAGGGAATTGTTGAGAAGGATAGTAATTTAACAGCTACCTTTAAGCTCTATGACGCAGATAACTATACCGAGTTGAAGGCCGGTAGAACTGCAAATGCAATGAAGTTTAAGACGGATGGAACACATTACCATGTTTCTACCGAATTAGATGCAACAGTGAATATCACTGCAGTAGATGACACGGAGCTGAATGTTCGTGGTCTTGGAGCTGGAACCTATTATCTTGTAGAGACAGATACCGCAAACGGTTATAATGTACTGGATCATGAAATTACCATTACTGTAACAGAAACAAAAGATGAGCATGGTAAGGTAAATGGCGGTCATGTGCAGATTATTAACGATGGAGCAGAATCACCTGATAAGGTTACTGTAAATAACGTGAAGGGCCTTCTCCTTCCTTCCACCGGTGGAATGGGTACGGTAGCATTCGCAGTGGTTGGCCTGATCGTGATGGCTGGTGCAGCGATTACCCTCATCATCAAGAAGAGAGCATAAGTAAGTGTAAGTAATCTTTTGAACGACGATCATATCTCTCAAATTTATGATACCGGGTGCTTGACATCCGGGAGTAGCTCAGGAACCAGGTCCCGGTTCCTGGGACTCTCCGGGACGTGAAACATTTCCCGAAACTGAAAGCCGGAGGTTTGAATGAAAAAACGAATTATCGCGACTATACTGATCATTCTGCTGTTTCTGGCTGGATTAGGTATCGTTCTTTATCCGTACGTCAGTGAGTACGTGAACGCGAAGCATGCATCGCGCGTGGTCGTAAACTATGATGATGCGGTGAAGGAGATCACCCCTGAGGACTTCAGTCAGTATTTCGAAGTCGCAGAGGAGTACAACGAAAGACTAAGGCAGAATCCTAACCCGTTTTCGGAGGACAACCGGACGGAAGGCTATGAGACAGCATTGAACGTGGATGGATCGGGGATGATGGGTTACCTGGATATCCCGAAAATCAGCGTGAAGCTGCCGTTCTATCATGGCACATCCGGTGCAGTGCTGAACGAGGCGGTGGGACATCTGGAGGGATCCAGTCTTCCGGTCGGCGGCGAGGGCACACATGTGGTGCTGAGTGCGCATCGGGGGCTGCCGAGTGCGAAGCTGTTTACGGATCTGCCGGAGCTCGGCGAGGGAGACATCTTCATCCTCAACGTGCTGGACCGGAAGATGACGTATCAGGTGGACCAGATTCTGACGGTGCTGCCGACAGAGCTGGAGGCGCTGGAGGTAGAGGATGGACAGGATTATGTTACACTGATGACGTGTACGCCGTATGGTATCAATACTCACCGACTTCTGGTGAGGGGCCATCGGACCGAGAACCTGCCGGAGGAAGAAGTGAAGAGCATTCCGGTCGTTCACGTCGAGCGAGAGCTCACGACACAGGAGAAGATTCAGAAGTACATCCCGCTTGCGGTGATGGGCGTCGCGGTACTGTTCTTGATCGCGTTGCTGATGCCGTCGAAGAAGGATAAGCACAGGAGTAAGGAATCGGGTGAAGCAGATGATGAAAACAAGACGAATTAAAAAATGGCTGATGGGAATCACGACAGTGGCACTTCTCGCGATGCAGACAGTAACAGCCTTTGCGTCTGTCGAGAGCTATAACGCAGACAAGCTCGGAAGCATCACGATTACGCCGTGTTATCAGGAAAGTAAGGACTCGGTAGCGATCGAGGTCGCCACCGATGAGGCCGGGACCTATACGCTGTACCGTGTCGGTGATGTGGTCGCTGGAAGCTCTGTGACGGAGTTCACACTGGCAAAGGAATTCGCGGGCAGCGGCGTGACGATCGATCGCGAGAGCCTGAACTCGGCGGAGCTGCCGAAGACGCTTGCGAAGTACGCAGAGGATCACCGTATCGCAGCCATCGAGGATGACATCACATCGGGGAAGCCAGTCGACGGCCTCAATGTCGGACTGTACCTCGTGAAGCAGAAGACCGTGCATGTCGCATGGCACAGCTTCAATCCGTTCCTGGTGATCATGCCGGAGGGCTCCGAGAAGGGCTACGAGTATGATGTGAAGGCGATGCCGAAGACCTGGAAGCTGTCCACGGCGAAGCTGGATCCGCCGGTACGAAAGCTCATCACGGATCAGTACGGGAACAGCATCACGAGTGACGAGAAGTTCGAGTTCGTGATGACGCCGAGTGCCGATGCGCCGATGCCAGAGGGCACTGCAGCAGGCACGCCGAAGACCATGACGGCGGGCGCAGGTGCGATCGAGTTCGGTGAGATCAGCTACACGACAGTGGGCGGTCCGTATGTATATACCTTTACCGAGAAGGCTGGCAGCAACGCCCGCTGGACCTATGATGATTCCGTCTACACGATGACCGTCCAGGTCATCCGGAACGCAGAGGACAAGCTCGAGGCACAGAAGACCATCACGAAGAACGGTGCGGAAGTGAGCATGGTAGAGTTTAAGAACAGCTACCGGAAGAGCAGCGGCGGTGGCGGATCCTCCGGCGGTGGAGGCCCGAAGGGCGATCCGAGTACGGATCCGAACGGCCCGACCGGAAAGCCGACCGTAGAGCCGGAAGGTGAAGTAGGACGAGTTCTCGGTGCGGTACGTGACAAGCTCGCAGATACGCCGGTCGGCAGAGTCCTCGGCGCATCCCGCAGAGCGAAGACCGGTGACGAGAGCAGCATGCGCACCTATGGCGCTGTATTCGGTGGAGCGGTCATACTCCTCGCTGCATGGGGCGTGACCTATAAGAAGAAAAAGAGAAATGCACACGAAGCGTGATACGCGGAAGAAGCGTAATACGCAAGCGAAAGAGAGTGGTACGTACAAGACGTAACACGCAGACGAAAAAGAAATGAAGTTGGAAACAGCCGGGGCATCTGCCCCGGCTGACTCCTTTTTCGAGGAAGTTAAAAAGAGACGTGCAAATTTGAACTAAAGTTGCGAGCAGGTCCCTATAAAGAGATGTAACCAGAATAGAAACAAATAAATGGCAATTAACTAAAAAGTCTCCGAATGGTTGATTTCCTTTGAAGAGGAACGTATAATATAAGTACAAGAATGGGAGGCGATTATATGCTGGATGTAAATATGATAATTGCAAACAACATTCAGGCTG
>CALAOB010000134.1 GCA_937927445.1 uncultured Oribacterium sp.
CCCCCATATGAGGGCCGCTTTTTGCATGCAGAGCGATATTTATTCGGACTCCTTGCCGGTGGCGTGACGGAACGCAATCATCGCGAAAAGCAGTACGGCGAAACCGGAGATCAGTCCGGAGACGGCATGCTTCGTGAAACCGGCCACGATATACGCGATGGCGGAGGAAAGTGCCGCGGTCAGCGCATACGGGATCTGGGTCGATACGTGGTTGATGTGCAGGCACTGCGCGCCGGCACTCGACATGATGGTGGTATCGGAGATCGGTGAGCAGTGGTCACCGCAGACCGCACCGGCCATGCAGGCCGACATGGAAAGGATCATCATGTTGTGGTCGATCCCCTGGAAGCAGGCCACGACGATTGGGATGAGGATGCCGAAGGTACCCCATGAGGTACCGGTTGCAAAGCTTAATCCGATGGCGATCATGAAGATGATGACCGGAAGGAACTGCAGGAAGTTCTTTGCTGAACCCTGTACGACACCGGCGACGAACTCCTTCGCGCCGAGGCTGTCGGTCATGGCCTTCAGAGACCATGCGAGGGTGAGGATCAGGATGGCCGGAACCATCTGCTTGAAGCCCTCCGGCAGGCAGTCCATGCACTCGTTGAAGCTCAGCACGTTACGGATCAGATAGAACGCAAGGGTGATGACCAGTGCGCAGAAGGAACCGAAAACGAGACCAACGGAGGCGTCCGAGCCGGCGAAGGAATCGATGAAGCTGACACCGCTGAAGAAGCCGCCGGTGTAGATCATACCGACGACGCAGCAGATCACGAGGGAGAAAATCGGAACCAGCATGTCGATGAGGTGTCCGCCCTCTCGTCTCGCCTCGTCGGCCGCATTCTCGAACGGACGCTCCGGCGTGGTATAGAGATCGTGGTGCTCGATGGCATTGACCTCATGCTGATGCATCGGGCCGAAGTCCACCTTCAGGACCACCATCAGGATCATCATCGCGATGGTGAGCAGTGCGTAGAAGTTATACGGGATGGTCTGGAGGAAGAGGCTCATGCCGTTCTCTCCCTCGACGAAGCCGGAAACAGCTGCTGCCCAGGACGAAATCGGGGCGATGATGCAGATCGGCGCCGCGGTGGAGTCGATGAGGTACGCAAGCTTCGCACGGCTGATCTTATGCTTATCGGTCACCGGACGCATGACGGAGCCGACGGTCAGACAGTTGAAGTAGTCATCGATGAAGATGAGGCAGCCGAGGGCGATCGTGGCGAGCTGTGCGCCGGCTCTCGTCTTGATGTGCTTCGATGCCCAGTCACCGAACGCAGCGGATCCACCACTGCGGTTCATGAGCTGTACCATCGCACCGAGGATGACGAGGAAGCAGAGGATGCCGACATTATAGCTGTCGGACAGGACCGAGATGATACCATCGACGAAGATGTGGTTGATGGTGCCCTCGAAGTGATAACCGGAAAACAGAAGCGCACCGGTCAGGATACCGAAGAAAAGGGAGCTGTATACCTCCTTCGTGATGAGCGCGAGCGCGATGGCGATGACCGGCGGCACGAGTGCCCAGGCGGTCTGCTGCACCGTATCCGCGGTGGTGATGAAGCCGGCGACCACGATAAACACGAGGACGACAGCGATGGCGGTCAGCGATGCGAAGCGGTTGCTTCGATGCTCTCTGTCTTTGAACTGCATAAAATCTCCTTACCGGGGCACAGGCCCCTCTGCTCCCTCCCGGGAGAATCCTGGGTAGACAATAGCCGTTTCTAAGAACAGTTCCGGGCCCGCCGGGCTCCGACCTTAAGAAATTAGTAAGGGGGTCTGACCCCATGACGAATTTCTTAAGAAAAAGGCAGTGATTCTATACGAACCACTGCCTCATAAATATGCATTCTATGAAACAATAGCTCCAACACATTTCTGTGAGAGTCTGCCGTCTCTTAAACGGCAGCCCAACTCGGTGCGTGTGCATCACGCTCCGGTTTCGGCGTCTCATCCTTTCGCTGCATCTCATGGACTATGCGATCTCCATGCAGTTACTGATAATCAACGCGCCTCTATTGTCAACCTGTTTAATTTTCGTCTGTACCGCCGCTTCTCTGTCTCTGCCCCCCGCAGTTCCTCCGTCCGCAGTTTCCTGCATTCCGGGCGCTGCATACGCTTCGCGCACATCCACGTCACGATACATGCATGCATTATATGCCTTCCTGTTATATCCGTCAATCCTTAAAAAGGGCGAATAAGCTCTTCTTTCGCTCGATAAACTTGTCGATATGGTCGAGATAGTCCGGAATCGACTTGCCGTTATCGCAACGCTCCACACGTTTATGGTAGAGATCACCGTCGCGGGACGGCAGGACGACCTTCGTGCTCGTGCCGGCACCACAGCCGACGACGGTATGCTTCTCCTCCATCATAAGGATGTTATAAAGGCACTCCTTGCCCTCCTCGCAGTAGCCGACGTTCTCGAGATTGCCGGCCATGTTCTTCTGGCGATAGAGATAGTACGGCTTCATCTCGAGAAGCTCCGCGGTATACTCCGAGGCGAGCATCATGCGGGTGATCTCCGGATAGCGGAAGTCCGCCGCATCAGCGCTCTCCTGCTGCTGCGTCTCCGCGAGGATCTCATGCTCGTCACCCGCACGGTACACACCGGCCCAGAAATCACGCTCGAGGGTCAGACGCGCCGCCCGCTTGATGGCGAGGCTGTGGACGGTCAGACTGTCCGGCTTCAGCCGTCCGATCTCCGAAAGCGTACGCGTCACCTCCGGGAGCTTCTCGCCCGGCAGTCCCAGGATGATGTCCATGTTAATGTTCTCGAAACCGAGCGAACGCGCGAGCGCATACTTCTCGATGACCTCCTCCACGCTGTGCTTCCGGCCGATCAGGTCGAGGGTCTTCTGGCAGAAGGTCTGCGGGTTCACCGAGATCCGATCGACACCGGCCGCCTGCAGGATCTCGAGCTTCTCCCGCGTGATGGAATCCGGTCGCCCTGCCTCCACCGTGAACTCGACGATGCCCGGCATGCCTGTCACGGTATGCATCCACGCTGCCTCGTCCATGCCCGCCGCTGCCGGCTTCGCCAATACTTCCGCCGCGACATCGTCACGCTGCTTTCCGTTGTCAGCAGGCGCTGTGGTCGCGCGCAGGATGGAGACATTGGCCTCCCCGCAGATCTCGTGGACGAGATCCATCAGGACCTGCAGCCAGTGCTCGTCGAGGGCCGTCGGCGTGCCGCCGCCGATGTAAATGGTCTGCAGCGGGCGGTGCAGCTCCCCGCACATGTGCTGCACGGTGAAGCGGAGCTCCTTCCGGAGGTTCTCCATATAGTCGCCGAGGCGTTTCTCCCAGGCGTCGATCGTGTTGCTGAGGAAGGAGCAGTAGAGGCAGCGGGTCGGACAGAACGGGATGCCGATGTAGAGGCTCCAGCCCTCTTTATAGCTCCGACCGGTCGTCTCGCGGATGCGATCGAGGATGCGCTGCTCCCGGACCGCGATGTCGACCATGAGATTGAGCTTCTCCCCGCGGATGCAGTACTCCTTCCGGAGATCCGCACGGATCTTCCGGAGCGCCTCCTCCGGAAAATCCTGCCCCGGCAGTGCCTCCAGCAGCGGGCTCACGAGGGACACCGGACGGATACCGGTGAGGTCGCCCCATGGGAGCTCCTTCCCGGTCATGCCGACCAGGGTGTCGTAAAGCTCGGCCTTGATGACGGACTTGTCCTCCTTCCGGACACCGCTCAGTGGAAGCGCGGCGGCCTCCACGGTGAAGCTCAGGCGGATGCTGTCCTCCTCCATGCCCTCCGGGGTGACCTCGGACGCCATGCGGGCGCGGTTCTTCGTGGACTTCTTATTGACGGCGGTCACCTCACCGGTGGCCTGCGCCTGCTTCAGTGCGTTTTTCTCCTCCTGGGTGGTGTTAGAAAAATGTACGCCCTCCGGGGTCCGGATCTCGAACTCCTCCCCCGGATAGAAGGCCTGCACCAGCTCCCGGATGTCCTGCTCATAGCCCGCTGCGATACTGTCTAAAACTAATCGGATCAATGTTTCTACCTCTTCATCATATACGCGTAAAAGGACAGGTGCGGTGATGTCAGCGCCTGCCCTTCTCTGTTTAAAGATTCACCCTGCCCAAGAATACGGCCGGGTTGTACTTCTGCTCGTTTCCGATCGAGCTCTGTGCCTCATGACCCGGGAATACACTGGTATCCGCCGGAAGCACCAGCAGCTTCTCGACGATGCTCTTCACGATGGCCTCCTGCGAGCCACCCGCGAAGTCGGTGCGTCCGAAGGACTCCTTAAAGAGCGTGTCACCGGAAAACAGTACCGGATATATCTTCGGCCCGGTCGCGCCCTCCGGCTGGAAGGACAGCCCGTCTGCGATATAGAAGCAGCAGGAGCCCGGCGTATGGCCCGGGGTTTCCAGCACCTTCCACGCCCGGCCGAGATAGTGCAGGGTATCGCCGTCCCGGAAGATCTCATACTCCCCGGGCTGCAGGGTGACCTCGACGCCGAAGTTCCCGCTCAGGTTTCGCTTCGGATCCGCGAGGGTCTCCGCCTCATCTGCACAGGCGTAGATCTTGATGCCGAAATGCTGTGCGACATCCTTCGCCGCCATGATATGGTCGAAGTGACCGTGGGTGAGGAGGATCGCCTCCGGCTTCAGATGGAGCTCCTCCTCTACGATTCTGATGATATGCGGTGCGTTCGCTGCCGGATCGATGACGACGCAGGCACGCGTTTCATCATCGTAGCAGAAGTAGACGTTCGTCTGCACCACGCCGGTTACATACTTGGAAACTTTTAACATGATCCCTCCGGGATTTACAGAGTAGCCTTGCCGCTGGCAAGGCTCTGAATACGTTCGCCACTAGGGCATCACGGTTTTGTACTTTCAGTACAAAACCGTGATCAGCCTTGTGCTCTTTCAATATCAATTACGCCACTGATTTTACGAAGCTTCGCAACCAGTGTGCTGAGTTCTTCTTTGTTATGGATGTCGAAGGAGACGGTGATCGTCGCCTTTTCGTTCTTGCCGACGCGGGAGGTCAGGGACTTGATGTCGATGTTCGCATCGGTCAGTACCTTCGAAACGTCTACGAGGAGGCCGACACGGTTCGTCGTGAAGATCTCGAGCTCGGTTGCGTAGGTTTCCTGTGCGTTGTCGGACTGCCACTCCGCCTCGATGAGACGGGCCTTCTCGTCCTCCGGCAGGTTCATCATATTGATGCAGTCCGTGCGGTGGATCGTGATACCACGGCCACGGGTGACGAAACCGACGATCTCATCGCCCGGCACCGGCGAGCAGCACTTCGCATAGCGCACGGCGAGATCATGGATGCCCTTCACCACGATGCCGGACTTCGACTTCCGGATGACCTCCGGCTTCTTCGTCATACCCTCGATGTTGTGCAGGATATCCTCGTCCGAGACATTGGCCTCATCCTGCTTATGCTTGAGCTCGATGAGCTTCGCGATGACCTGCGACTCCTTGAGGCCGCCACGGCCGACGGACGCCAGCATGGACTCCCAGTCGGTGTAGCTGTAACGGCGGATGACGCTCTCGATATACTCCGGTTTCGTCAGCTCGCCGAGATTGTAGCCCTTCGACTTCGCATAACTCGTGAGGAGATCCTTACCACGCTCGATGTTCTCGTCCTTCTGCTCGCGCTTGAACCACTGGTTGATCTTATTCTTCGCCTGCGTCGACTTACAGATCTTCAGCCAGTCACGGCTCGGGCCTCTGGAGTTCTGCGAGGTGATGATGTCGACACGGTCGCCGTTCTTCAGCTGGTAGGTGACCGGTACCAGCTTGTCGTTGACCTTCGCACCGACCATCTTGTTACCGACCGCCGAGTGGATCGCATACGCGAAGTCGATCGGGCAGGAGCCGGCCGGCAGGTTCTTGACATCACCCGTCGGGGTGAAGCAGAAAACGTTCTCATTAAACAGGTTCAGATCGGACTTGACCATGTTCATGAATTCCTTCGAGTCGGACTCATCCTTCTGCCACTCGAGGATCTCATGCAGCCAGTTCATCTTCACATCTTCCTGCTCGCTGGCCTTTTCCTTCGATCCGCCGGACTCCTTATACTTCCAGTGCGCCGCGATACCGAACTCCGCCGTGCGGTGCATCTCGAAGGTACGGATCTGGATCTCGAACGGTACACCGTCGGAGCCGATGACCGTCGTATGCAGCGACTGGTACATGTTCGGCTTCGGCATCGCGATGTAATCCTTGAAACGGCCCGGAATCGGGGTGTACATCTTATGGATCACGCCGAGCGCCGCATAGCAGTCCCGCACGGTCTCCACGATGATACGGATCGCGAAGAGATCATAGATCTGGTCGATGGTCTTATTCTGGTTCACCATCTTACGATAGATGGAGAAGAAGTGCTTCACACGGCCGCTGATCTCGGCGTCGATGCCCGACTCCTTGATATGCTTCGAGACTTCAGAGACAATGTTTTTGATCCGGGCTTCTCTCGCTTCCTTCTTCAGGTTAACCTTCGCCGCGAGATCATAGTAGATGTCCGGTTCGAGGTACTTCAGTGACAGATCATCCATCTCGATCTTGATCTTACTGATACCGAGACGCTCTGCGAGCGGGGAATAGATCTCGAGGGACTCACGCGCCTTCTCCTTCTGCTTCGCCGGGGTCTGATACTCCAGGGTACGGAGGTTATGGAGACGGTCGGCGAGCTTGATGATGATGACACGGATATCCTTCGCCATCGACACGAACATCTTCCGGAGATTCTCGGCCTGCATCTCGACCTTATCGGTGTTGAGATTGAGCTGTGTCAGCTTCGTAACACCATCGACGAGCAGCGCCACATCCGGATTGAACTCCTTCGTGATTTCATCGAGCGTCATGCCGGTATCCTCGACGACATCGTGCAGAAGTCCCGCGGCGATCGTTTCCTTATCCATCTGGAGATCGGCGAGAATGATGGCAACACAAAGAGGGTGAATGATGTATGGTTCACCCGATTTACGCTTCTGATCCTTATGCTGCTCCTTCGCTACCTGGTAGGCCTTCTCGATCATGCTGAGATCATCGGATGGATGGTATGCCCGGATGGCCTTGATCAGTTCCTTATATAATTCCTCCGGCGGTGTGTTATCCGCAGGTCTCTCCAGTACTACTTCTTCCTCTGTCATCATAGCGCTATCCTCATCCTGAAGTGCTGTTCCGCGCAGACAGCTTCCGGCTGCGCGCACTTCTCTTTATAAACATATAGTCAAATCTAAATTTTACTATCAGTATGGAATAATGTCAAAAGATGTATCGATTTTCGGCATTTCCAGGCGCAGTTCCGCGCTGTTTGCGCGTCGTATGCCCGGTTTCGCATGTGCTTCTTGCATCACGCGCCGACGCGTCTTGTACAAATATCCATACAATCTTTATGAATTTTTAACGATTCCGTCATAGCTTGTACATACCTTTCGGTTAAAATAGATATAACATTGAAAATAAATGGAGGACTTTTCATGAATATTCTTTTCTTCCTGACTCCGAAATGTGATGTTGCATATCTCGAGGAAGATTATACACTGCGGCAGGCACTCGAAAAAATGGAGTTCCATCGCTACTCAACCATCCCGGTCCTGACGAAGGACGGCAAATACTATGGCACCATGACCGAGGGTGACCTGCTCTGGGAGATCAAAAACGATCTCCACATGGATCTGAAGGACACGGAAAAGATCCGGGTGGCCGACATCCCGATGAAGAACCACTATGAGCCGGTGAAGGTCAACGCCAGCATGGAAGATATCATGAAGCGCGCATCCCGGCAGAACTTCGTGCCGGTCGTCGATGATTCGGACCACTTCATCGGTATGATCCGACGGAAGGAGCTGATCAATTATCTCTACGAGCATTCCGATATCAAGGATGCCCTTCTCGAAGCCGTCAAAAAGGTCATCTGAATGCATGAAGAGGCCGCTGCAGAAATCTGCAGTGGCCTCTTTGCCTGTTCTATTTAATTTTTCTTCGATCCTTAGTATGCCTTGATCTGATCGTCCGCCGATTCCCCGGTATTCTCGATCTTCCGGATGATGACATCATAGCTGATGCCGTTCTCCATCCGAACCGTACAGCGATCCCCGACCTTATGCCCCATGATGGCGCGTCCGATCGGTGATTCGTTCGAGATCAGTCCGTGAATACTGTTTCCACGGATCGAGGTGACGATGCGATAGATTTCCTCCTCATCATCCTCCTCGAAGTAGAGGGTCACGGTATTATTGAGTCCGACCTCGTCGTCCTTCGACGAATCATCGATGATCCGCGCAAAGCGAAGGACCCGCTCCAGATAATTGATACGGCCGTTGTTTTCACGATTGGCCTTCTTCGCGGCATAATACTCGAAGTTCTCCGAACGGTCACCCTGCGCGGCTGCCTCGGCGATTTCCTTCGTGATCTGCGGACGGAGTACCAGCTTCCGATGGTCGATCTCGGCCTGGATCTTCTCGACGTCCGACTTCGTCAGCTCCTGTCCCATCACTTGCCCTCGTAGGTGATCAGGGAGGTCAGCGGATACTTCCGGAGCTGATCACGACCGTTCAGTCCCGCAAGCTCCATCACGACCGCGATCTGTGCCACTTCACCCTGGAGCTGCTCGACCAGCTTGCAGGCAGCGGCGAGTGTACCACCGGTGGCGATCAGATCATCGACGATGACAACCTTCTCACCCGGCTGGATCGCATCCTTATGGATCTCGATCTCGGCCTGACCATACTCGAGGTCATACTTCGCAGAAACGGTCTCGCGCGGAAGCTTGCCCTTCTTACGTACCGGCACGAAGCCCTTATGCATCGCATACGCGATTGCGGTTCCGAAGATGAAGCCTCTGGACTCCAGGCCCAGTACCACATCGAAATCCACGCCCTCCAGGGCCTTGATCAGACCATCCACCGCATCCTGCAGGCCATCCGGGTCCTGTACCAGGGATGTGATATCACGGAACATGATGCCCTTCTGTGGGAAATCCGGAATGGTCAGTACATAATCTTCCAAATGCTCTCTCTTCATAACGTCTCCTCGCTTTTCGCTTCGTAATATACCGGCGATGCCCTCGCCGTACAGACGGATCGGGGCCTGCAAAGAAGCCCCGTCGCATCATCGCTTAATTCTTATGGTACTTCGCAGCATACGTCATGATCGCTGCGACGGTCTTTCCATCCGTCATCTTCCCATCATAGATCAGCTGCTGTAGATCCTTGAGCTCCCAGGCCTCGACACCGAGCTCCTCATCCTCATCCCAGTGCACCTTTCCTTTTTCGAGATGATCCGCCACATAGATGCCGATCTTCTCATCGAGAAAGGCGATGGTCGTATTCACATACAGGAGAAAATCGAGGTGATCCGTCTTATATCCGGTCTCCTCCTCGAGCTCACGCATCGCGCACTCCTCAAACGGCTCGTCCTCCCGGTCACGCTTTCCCGCCGGAATCTCCAGGGTATAGCGGTCGAGGGCATGACGGAACTGACGCACCATCAGGATACGTCCATCCGGAAGCACCGGCAGTACCGCAGCGGCGCCCTTATGATGGATGAAATCCCAGTGGGTCTTATGCCCGCCGACATCCACATAGTCATCGTAGACGGTGATGACCTTGCCCTGATAAGCGAGCTTCCGCTCGATCAGTTTTACCGGTTTCTCTGCATTATTTTCGTTTAACATAAAACTATCCTCCTGTGCCTTACGCACACGAGGATAGTATAGCATATCTCTTAAAAAATGATGAGCTGAATTTCTACCGATGTCCAGCGCCAATGCTTGTTTTTCAACATCGTCACCTGAATGAACGTTTATTTCTCCTGCTCATCCACGTCTTCCTTCACCTTCTTCCGGACGATCGTCTTTCCGATGCGCCGGTTCTTGATGTAGGCGACATCAACGTTCAGTTCATCCGTCTCGAGATGGAAGGAGCTGCCATCATCCGGCACGGTGCCGATGATGCCCATCAGGTAACCTCCGAAGGTATCCGCGTCCTCCGTCGGGATGTTCACCTTCAGCTCTTCATTGACATCCTCGATGTCCGCGGTACCGAGTACGATCCACTCGTTCTCGCCGATGGCCTCGATCGGATCCGGCTCCGGTACTTCATCCGCATCCTGCAGATCACCTACGAGGGCCTCGATCAGGTCATGTACGGTGACGATACCGGTCATGCCGCCATATTCATCGATGACGATGGCGTAGTACTTTCGTGTGCGCTTCATCGTCGCAAACAGATCCGACACCTTCATGTTCTGCGACACGAAGAACGGCTTGTCGACCGCGTTCTTCATGACATTTCCACGGGACTGATCCGGCAGACGGAAGTAATCCTTCGTATCAAGTACACCGACGATATCGTCATCATCCTCGCCGCAGATCGGATAGATCGCATAGCGGTGGCTGTAGATCGTCTTCCGCCACTGACGGTCTGTATCCTCGAGGTACAACATCGCCACATCCGGACGGTGTGTGCAGACATCCTCCACGGTCAGATCGTTAAACTCGAAAACGTTCTGGATCATCTCGTTTTCCGTCGTTTCGATCGTACCCTTCTCGGTGCCCTCGTCGAGCATCAGCTTGATATCCTCCTCGGACACCTTATCCTCGACATCCTCCGGTCGGATGCCCATCATGCGCAGTACACGATTGGTCGAAGCGGTAAGGAGCCATACGAAAGGGGCGAACATCGTCGATGCAAAATCCAGGATACCGGCGATGCTGAGTGCGATCTTCTCGGTATAGGCCTGGGCCAGTCGCTTCGGAATCAGCTCACCGAAGACGATGCTGACATAGGAAAGGATCATGGTGATCAGGATGATCGCGACGTTCTCGATGACGTCCCGTGCGACCGGAAGTCCGGTCAGCAGAACCACATCGGTGAGTGGCTTCGCGAAGCTGTCGGCTGCAAACGCAGAAGACAGGAATCCGGCCAGCGTGATCGCTACCTGAATCGTCGAGAGAAACTTCGCCGGCTCTACCGTCAGCCGAAGCAACTTGTCTGCCCGTTTATTGCCATCCTCACTCAGCTTGCGAAGCTTCGCATCACCGACCTGCAGCACGGCAATCTCTGCGCAGGAAAAAAGTCCATTAATCAGAATCAGCACAATCAGCAGTAACAATCGTCCAACCATAAATTCACTTACCACCCTCCGCGTGGCACAACACAACGTTCCCGTGCCCTCTCATAGCGGCACTTATCTAATCACCATATCGCAAAAAGCGCAGAAATACAAGCCCCTTCTTGCGTACAGCCGCTCAGGGTCCCCGGCTTAGATTGAACCAATCTCGGAGTACTGTGCCTCCGTTGCCACCCCTCCGGGTCCCCTGCCTGATCAGATAGCGTACTTCTCGTACATGGCCTGGAGGTAAGCGCAGTCGTCTGCATAGCGGTCCGGGGAGGAGTTCTCAAGCGTACCGATGATGTACGGTTTCCACCGGGATACCTGACGCATCAGCTCTTCATAGCAGAAGATGCCCTCGCCCGGATGGCGGTACTTCTGATCCTCGCCCTCGAAGACACAGTCCTTCAGATGGAGTGTCGTGATACGATCTCCGTAGAAGTCAAAGGCCTTACGGATCAGGGCATTCTGTCCGGCCGGGTCGTGCTGCAGCTCCGGGGTAATCAGATTCACCGCGTCCAGGATGACGTCGAAGTTCACGGAATCGATGTCATCGAGGAAACGACGCATCATCTCCGGAGAGCAGAGCGTATGATTATACACGCTCTCAACGCCGACCATCACCCCGAGCTTTTCCGCCGCATCCCGGATCCGCTTGAAGCTGTCCAGCACACGCAGGTAGTTTTCCTCGGTATAGGTTTCCGGTACGACCTTCATCTCCGGATCAGCACGTCCGGTTTCGGTGCCCACCATGTCCGCGCCGATGAGCTTCGCATACTTCAGATGCTCGATGAAGCGCTGTACCTGCTGAAGCCGCTTTTCCTCATCCGGATGGGCCGGATTGATATAGCATCCGAGGATGGAGACATGGAGGTCCCTCTTCCGTAACTCCGAAGCGACATAATCACCGAGGCCTGCATTGAAATGGCCGACGGAGGTGTCCACATCGGAAAAGCTCTTATTCATCGCGAGGTGGATGTAGTGAAGGTGCAGCTTCTGCACCTCATCCAGCACCTCACATACACTGCCCTTCGGACAGATATCATGTACACGCATACCAAACTGAATCATTTTTTCTCCTTTCCAGCAGGGGCGACGGTTTTACGATACTGCACCGGGGTCTGTCCGGTGGTCGCCTTAAATACTTTTTCGAAATAGGTAATGTTTCCAAAGCCGCAGAGATCGGCGATTTCAGTGATGGAACGGTCGGACTCCCGGAGGAGCTGCTGCGCCTTCTGGATCCGGATGTAGGTCAAATACTCGACGACGGAGAAGCCGGTGACGTTTCGGAAGCTCCGGGTCAGATAGGAGCGGCTCATGAAGAAGCGCTGCGCCAGCTCCTCGAGAGAAACATTCTCACGGATATGGGTCTGCAGATAGAGCGCGACCTCATGTACCTTCTGGTGCACGCCCGTCTTTACGACGGTTTCCGGCACCGCTTTCTGGCTTGCCTGCAGCTCCGCCTGAAGCAGCCGGCGTCTGGCCTTCGCGAATATACTGGCCAGCTCGACCGCCTGAAGGTATAAAAACGCATGGGCGTCCTCCATGGAGAAAGCGCTGCCGTTTTTATCCTCTGCACACATCGCCTTGAATTCCGCGATGACGGAAAGGATCAGCTGCCACTCGCTGTCGTTGAAATTCGCGACGCCGTTAAAACGGTCACCGAAGTCATCGAAGCCCCGAAGCCCGGCCATACGCAGCCGTTCATCGAAGCATGCCCGATCCAGCTGCAGGATGAAGTTATGATGATCCGGAGGAAATCCCGGTACGGTCGAGGTCTTATGGATGAAATTATGATTGACGACGATGGCGGAGTGTGGCGGCAGACGGTAGGTCTCCCGGTCCACGAACATGAGCCGCTGCCCCTCAAGGATGAAGTGCAGCTCGATGGTCTCGTGTACATGACGGCTCCGCATGATGAAGCGATAATGACGCACCGCTTCCGATACGCGCAGACCTGGGATTCGTTTTTCAAACACAAGCGCCAGTCGGGAGTTATGAAGATTGATATCGCGCTGTTCTGCCATGGTTTCCTCCAGAATATTAAAAGGGCATGCATGGAAGCCATGCACACCCTTTAGTTTAGCGTAGCATCTCGGTGTAGGCAAGAAGCAGCGGGCCGACGCCCTTTGCATCATTCTGTACCACCGGTTCGGAAAGATAATACGCGACGGAACCATCGCGGTGCTGCTCTCCTCCGAGACCGGCGACGAGACAGATGCCGGTCACACAAGGTGTTCCATCGGCATTTTTCGTCAGGCGATGATCGACGATGCCATAGAAGGCCTTCTCGCCCACCGCACGGAAGCTCTCCGGCAGGAAGCCGAGGCGCACCGCCTTCAGCATTGCGGCGCTGATCAGCGCGGTGCCGGAGGTTTCGAGGTAATTTCCCTCAAGCTCCGGAAGGGCGATCAGCTGATACCAGAGTCCGCTCGGATCCTGATACTTTGAGAGCGCCTTCGCAAGGTCCAGCAGCATGTGCTGGAGATGTACGCTTTCGGCCTGCATCGGGAGATCCTTCATGATCTCCAGTACATCGACGAGACCTAGGATGAACCAGCCCTCGGCGCGCAGCCAGAAGTTCGGGCTGCAGCCGCTGTCCGGATCTGCCCAGTACATCTTCCGGGAGGCATCATAGCCGTGATAGTAGAGACCGGTTTCCGGATCCCGCATCCTGATCTCAACATTGGCGATCTGCTGACAGATATCCAGACAGTCCTTCTGTGCGTCGAAGCGCTTTTCGTACTCCATATAGAACGGAAGGGCCATATAGATGCCGTCCAGCCAGACCTGATTCGGATAGATCAGCTTATGCCAGAAGTTCCCCTCCGGGGTCCGTGGCATGGTGCTGAGCTGGGAGCGCACGCGCTCGGTGGCCTTCCGGTACTTCTCTTTTCCGGTGAGATCATACAGCGGAAAAAGATTCTTCCCCGGGTTCACATTATCGAGCGAGTACTCCTCCGGATCATAGGTACGGATGCTGCCATCTTCCTCGACGAAGCCGCTCAGGAAGCGGTCCGCGAAGTCGAGGAAACGGGTTTCGCCGGTGATCTCATAGAGCTCGAGAATGCCGGTGATCATGCAGCCGTCGATATAGTTCCACTTGTTGCGCTTCCCGCTTCGGATCATCTCGAGATTCCAGGCCGGATGCTCGGCATCCGAGTGGGCCATGAGATAGTCGATGTACTCATCGAGAAGCTGTTCGGTCGCTGCGCGCTCACCCTCGAAGTGATGTCGTTTCTGATCCATAGCTTAACCCTTTACTGAACCCGCGGTGACACCATCGATGAACTGATCCTGTGCCAGGAAGAAGACAACGAGGGACGGGATGATGGAGATCAGGGACAGTGCGAGGATACGGTTCCAGGAGAAGCCGGTATCTGCATCCATGGACATCTTTACGAAGATGGCTGCCGGATAGCGCTTCGGCGTGGAAACGTAAAGCAACGGTCCCATGAAGTCGTTGGAGGACCACATGAACTGGAACAGTGCCGCAGAAGTCATAGCCGGCTTCAGCACCGGAACGATGACGTGCCAGAGGGTACCGAGGGCGGAGCAGCCATCGATCTTCGCTGCCTCATCGAGCTCCTTCGGGATATTGCGGAGGAACTGGATCAGCATGAAGACGAAGTAGGTGTCCTGTGCGAAGAGCGTCGGCACGATCAGCGGAAGGTACAGCGGAGAATCTACCCAGCCCCACTTGTTGAACATGATGAACTGCGGTACGTTCAGTACGACGTTCGGCAGGAAAAGAGTCGCCATGAGGAGCATGAACATGAAGTCATGACCCTTGAACTTGAAACGTGCGAAGCCGTATGCCGTGAAAGTACAGGATACGATGGTCAGGACGACCTTCGGGATGACGATCTTATAGGTGTTCAGCATGGAGGTCCAGATATTGATGTCTCCACCGTAGCCCTTCAACGCATCGATATAGCCCTGTGTGGTCGGGTGCTTCGGGATGAAGCCGATGCCGGAGAAGATCTCCGCGTTTGTCTTAAAGGACGCACCCACCATCCATACGAGCGGATAGATCATGATGATGCCCACCAGAATCAGGACGACATACTTGATGACGGTCATGATTTGTCTTTTTCTCTCGAGTGTCATGCTTATGCCTCCTCATCTGAATAGTAAACCCAATGCTTCTGGCTGTACTGCAGGATAGCGGTAAAGATCATCAGGATGATGAAGAGTACCCATGCCTGTGCACTGGCGAGACCCATATCGTACTTCTTAAATGCGTTGTTGTAGATCAGCAGGGAAACGAGGGTGGTTGCACCACGTGGACCTCCCTGTGTGATGATGTACGGTCCGTTGAACTCCTGGAATGCCTGTACGAGCTGTGTGACGAGGTTATAGAAGATAACCGGTGTGATCAGCGGTACGGTGATCGTAAAGAACTGTCTCCACTTGCCGGCACCATCGAGGGAAGCGGCCTCATAGAGATCCGGGGATACACCCTTGAGAGCGGCCAGGAAGATGACCATGGTGGAACCGAACTGCCATACACGTAAGAGACAGATGATGAACAGCGCGGCAGTCTTGTTCGACAGCCAGTGTGGTCCGGCCACGCCGAAGAAACCGAGAATCATGTTGACGATACCGTCATCCTTGAAGATGGCCTTCCAGAGAACCGCGATGGCGACGGAAGAACCGAGGATGGACGGAATATAGTAAACCGTACGGAACATCTTTACACCCTTGATCTTGAAGTTCAGGATGTAGGCGATGAACAGCGCGAAGACGAGCTTCAGCGGTACGGTCATGAATGAATACTTGAAGGTGGTCATGAAGCCGGTCTTGATCTTTCGATCGGTAAAGATCTTCACGTAGTTGAATACACCCCACTTGCTGATACCCTCGAAGAGTGATTCATCACTGAAGCTGTAGACCAGCGACGAAAGGAATGGATATCCCTTAAAAATAAGAAATCCGATCAGCCATGGAAGGATGAAAAGGAGGCCCTTGTTCTCTTTCCAGAACTTGCTCGAAGACTTCACTGCTTTTGTATTGGACATAATGTCTACCCCATAAAAAACGGTAAATGGTTACGATTTCACATGCTGTGCATCGGATTAAGCCTTGGAAGCCTCAACCTCATCGACGGCATCGATCATCTCCTGTGCGAGATCCTTGGAATCCTCATTGTCATAGGACATGTTGTTCATGATCTCCTGGTAAGCACCCTCTGCGTCATCCTTGAGCGCAGAATCCTCATAGTACGGAGAAAGCTTGAACGGAGCGTTTGCAGAAGCAAGCTGGTTTGCATCGTATACGAGACCCTCGAGCATACCCTCGGACTTCAGTGTCTCCTGTGCTGCCTTGGAAGCCGGAATACCTCTCTCAAGAGCGAGTGTCTTCACGCCGTCACCGTTCAGCATGTAGTTAAGAAGCTTGGCTGCCTCTGCCTGGTGCTGGGAGTTCGGGGAAATCGCAAAACCCATGGAAACCTTAAAAACGGTTGCCGGTGTGCCATAATCTGCCGGATACTCACCGATCACGAGCTCCTGGTTCTCATCGAGGGCCTTCTGCATCTTCTTTACAGAGGAGTCCCACTCGATCAGACCTGCATAGTGGCCATCGATGTAGTTCGGGTTCTTATCGAGAGAATCGGCACCATCGCCCTTCAGCTTCTCCTGTGTCGGGATCACGTGGTTCTCCTCGAGGCTCTTCAGGAAATCGAAGCCATCCGCGAGCTCATCCACAGTGTAGTTCAGCTGGCCGTCCTCTACCCATGCCTTGTTGTACTTCTCCTGCATATAGTAAGTGAGAAGGATGGTCAGGTCGAGTGTGCTGCATGCCATCGGATAGTAATCATCACCGAGCTTCTCCTTGAAGACAGGGCCTGCTGCGAGGAGGTCTGCGAAGCTCTTCGGAACATCGAGGCCGGCCTTCTCATAGGTTGCCTTGTTGTAGTAGAATACACGGCCGGTCGAAGCAACCGGAACACCGAGTACATGGCCATCGATGGTCATCATGTCTACGAGGGACTGATCATACTGGGAAAGATCGAAGTCCGGAAGGGTCTGGATATCGACGAAACGGGTTCCATCCGGGCTGAACTGCCACAGCCAGTTCCAGTTGATCTGGAAGAGATCCGGCTCGGAGTTACCGGCGATCTGAGTTGCGATCTTATCCTGCCAGCCGGACCATGCGCCGTACTCGGACTCGACCTTCACACCAGGATTGGCTGCCATATACTCATCGAGCGCCTGGAGGGTTGCGTTATGTCTGGAATCACCGCCCCACCATGAAATACGAAGTGTTACATCGCCACTGGAAGCCTCCTGCGCAGCTGCGGTCGTCGCAGCAGCAGCCTCCGCTGCCTTTGTGGTCTCCGCTGCGGCCTGTGTGGTGGATCCGGAATCAGAAGAACCACATGCGGCAAGTCCGAGCACCATGGATGCGGCGAGTGAACCCGCAAGTACCTTTGTGAATGACTTTTTCATTTTTACCTCCTTGGGAGCTGCTCTGCAGCTCCTTTATATAAAGACCTTTCGGCCCAGGTTAACATTTTTATGGTCTCAGTTGATCGAGACATGGACGCTGTCATAATCCAGCACATCCTGCAGCACCGGCTCGGTATCATCGGATCCTGTGATCTCGACATTCTCGAGGGTGAGTCGCTTTACATTTCTCGCGTAGATGGCTCTTCCGCTCATCTCCGGGAAGTGATCCATCATGATGGTCTGGCGCGGCTTTCTCTCCGATTTCGGAAGGAAGTCGAGCTTTATATTCTTGAGAACGATGTTCTCGATGTAGCGTTCCGGTAATCCATACGCCACCAGCATACAGGCATCGGCGCCGGTACACGTGATGTTCTCGGCCCGGATCGTTCCGATCGTCGGTGTCTTGTCATCCACCGGATGGAAGTCCTGATTCTGTACGTAGTCGCTGTGACCGTCCGGATCACAGAAGTAGAACATGTTGAAGGTGAACGGCATGTGCACATCCTTCATGATGATGTCGTGGAAATATACGCCATCATACAGTGTTTCCGGTCCACGCCCGCGGCGGGTCTTGATGCGAAGTCCCCGGTCTGTCCCATCGAAGATGCACTGTGCGGCCTCGACGTTGATGACACCCCCGGCGGCTTCGGAGCCAACCGTCACGCTGCCGTGTCCTCTCTCGAGGAAGGAGTTGCGAATCGTGAAGTGATCCGAGATCTTATGATGGTTCTGACTCATGTAGTACTTGCCGGACTTCAGGGCGATACAGTCATCGCCGACGGAGATCTTCGTACCGAGGATCAGGATGTCATCACAGCTCTCCGGATCGAAGCCGTCCGTATTCGGTGAATCGGATGGGTTCCAGATCGTGATGTTGTACACGCCGATATGATCGGTATAGTACGGATGCACTGTCCAGCTCGGGGAATTCTTCACCGTGATGGACTGGAGCCGTACATGACGGCAGTGGTTCAGGAAGATGGTATTCGGACGCCATGCGGTCCGCATCACCTTCGGATTCTGCCACCAGTCACCCTCCGCGCCGCTGCCATCGATGTGGCCCCGGCCGACGATGTCGAAGTGCTCTGCATCGATCGCCGAAATGAGGGAGGCGAAGGAGGTCTCCGGGTTTCCTTCCCAGCTCGCGAGATTATACTCGCTCGTTCCATCTGTCGTCTTCGTCATACCCGGCATCAGCGGGTAGTGATTCCGATCCGGATCACCCTTCAGCACCGCGCCCTCATCGAGCCATAAGCTCATGTAGCTCTTCAGGAAGAGCGGTCTCGACAGGTAGGTTCCTGCCGGCACATACACGGTTCCGTCCTTCGGGCAGGCACTGATCGCCGCCTGCAGGTAGATCGTATCATCCGTCTCGCCGTCGCCATGGGCACCGAAGTTCCGGACATCGAGCAGTACGGACTCGGCTTCCGTATGGAAGGACTGTGTCTCCTCTGCATCCTCTGTCTTCAGGCTCAGGGTATAGTCGCTGTCTGGCTGGAGACCATCAATCGTGAGGACGTTCAGCTTCGAGTGTGCACGTTCCTCACCATTCAGGAGTACGCTGTACTCCTCCGATGCGTAGCAGATCGTCTGATTGTCACATTCGATGGTGACGCTCCGCTTAAACACCGCTCTGATTGTGAATTTCATGTCTCTTCTCCTGTATTCAACTAGCTAAATTTTTAACGTTATGAAATATCACCAACAAGCTTCTTAACTTGGCTTAAGTATACGAACAAATATCATAGAATGCTTATATAAAAGGACCTTTTTTTCCTGTACTTATCCAATCGGATACTCATTTACACCTTTTGCCTCATTTGTAAGCGCTTTTTTATAAAATTTGATATCCGAAAACTTGAGCAAGTAGAATAAAGTTCTATAATAGAAGGGGCAATGCTTAAGAAATTTATACAAATGGCGCTGCCAGAATGCGTGAAAACCGCTGATTTCGACGGCAGGCCACGAAAGGAGTCTCTGTGCTTATTGTATCCAATAGTAAAAATGATGCGTCCCACGGCACGGCACGAAGCATGCTTTATAATAAAGAAAGAACCGGCGCCGACCACGAAACGGGGTCGGCTGTATTCCCGAGCATCCAGGCTGCCGTCGATGCGGCCGACGCAGCCTGTAAGAAGGCCCTGCAGTGTGGGGAGAGCTGGACCGGTGAAACGATCCTGATTTCAAAGGGCGTCTACCACGAGCGTGTCACCATCACCACACCGGGCCTGACACTTCTCGGGGAAGGTGCGACGGAAACGATCATCTCTTACGGTCTCTATGGTTTTATGCCCTCCCCGGACATCGGAAAGCTCGGCACCTTCCGAAGCTACACGATGCTCATCGATGCCGACCGAGTGACACTCCGCGATCTCGGCATCGAAAACACGGCCGGTGCCGGCCCCGACATCGGACAGGCGATCGCCCTCTATGCGGATGGTGACGAACTCTGCTTCGACCACATTGCCCTCCTCGGCTGGCAGGACACGCTCTTTACCGGGCCACTGCCGCCGAAGGAGATCGAGAAAAACGGTTTCATCGGTCCGAAGCAGTTCGCACCGCGTCGAAACGGACGGCAGTACTATCACGACTGCCATATCGAGGGGGACATCGACTTCATCTTCGGCTCGGCGACCGCCTTCTTCGATCACTGCACGATTTACCAGAAGGATCGTCGGAAGCTGCTGCGGACGGCCGAAGCACTCAGCTACGCCACCGCGGCGTCCACAGCGGAAGGACAGCGCTACGGCTATGTCTTCGACCACTGCCGCTTCCTCTCCGACTGTCCGGCGGGCAGCTGCTATCTGGGACGGCCATGGCGGAACTTCGCACGCGTTGCCATCCTCCACTCCTGGCTCGGCCCGCAGATCCATCCGGACGGCTTCCATAACTGGGGAAAGGCCGAGGCCGAGGGCAGCGTCGTATTCTGTGAGTATCAGAACGAAGGGCCGGGTGCCGCGCATGCGCAGCGTGCCCGCTTCGTAAAAGAGCTGAGCGACGAGGAAGCCACGGAATATACCTGTGAAAAGGTCGTGCCTTTTGCAGTAAAGAAGGGAAAAGTATGATATACTGACAAATCGGGGCCTGCATCGCGCAGTTCTGCAGAAATTCATCGTCGGTACAGAGTACCGGGCCCGTCCGAATCATCATATACAGTTTATGCCATGCTCCGGGCCATCTTCCGCGGGCATGGACAGTTTTGAAGGAGAAGCTATGGGAAAGAAGCTTTTAGTTGCGCAGTCCGGTGGACCGACGTCCGCCATCAACGCCACACTGGCCGGCATCATCGAGGCCGCCCTCCGAAATCCGGAGGTGAGTGAGGTGCTCGGTGCACGCTATGGTATCCAGGGCGTACTGCGTGAACAGTTCCTGAATCTGAGCGGCATCGAACACATCGAAGACATGCTCGACACACTGGCCGTGACCCCGGCCGCTGCACTCGGCTCCTGCCGTTTCAAGCTGAAGGATCCGGCACAGGACCCGTCGGAGTTCGAGGCGCTCATCCGCATCTTCCAGAAGCACGAGATCGGCTACTTCGTCTATATCGGCGGCAACGACTCGATGGATACTGTCTGGAAGCTCTCGGATTATATTAAGAAGCATCACATCCCGGACATCGTCGTGGTCGGCGCACCGAAGACCATCGATAACGACCTCTATGGTATCGATCACTGCCCGGGCTTCGGCTCTGCCGCGAAGTATATCGCGACCTCCATCTCTGAGCTGGAGCGTGAGCTCGAGGTATACGATACACCGTACGTCATCGTCGTCGAGATGATGGGCCGGAATGCCGGCTGGCTGACGGCGGCGGCGGCCCTCGCCGAGAACGCAAACAGCAATGTTCCGTATCTCATCTATCTCGAGGAGCGTCCGTTCGATCTCAATGACTTCATCTCCGATCTCCGGGGGGAGCTCGCGGTCGGCAAGGATGTCATCGTCGCCATCAGTGAGGGTATCCGTGACCGCAGCGGCAAGATGATCTGCGACTATGCGGATCGTGACCAGTCGAAGGACGCCTTCGGCCACACCATCGCAACCGGCGCCGGCAAGGTGCTGGAGAACGCGATCCGCTCGAACATCGGCTGCAAGGTGCGCTACATCGAGCTGAATCTCCTGCAGCGCTGTGCAGGCCATCTCCTCTCCGAGACCGACATCACGGAGTCGACCGAACTCGGTCGTAATGCCGTCCGCCTCGCTGTCGATGGACAGAATGGCGTGATGTCAACGCTGACCCGTACTTCGAATCACCCGTACAGTGTCGCCTACGGTGCCGCAGATATCGCCGACATCGCGGATCGGGAGAAGAAGGTACCGGACAGCTGGATCACCTCCGAGGGCAACGGCGTCACCGAAGAGATGCTCGAGTACCTGCGTCCGCTCGTACAGGGCGAGCGCTCCTGTAAGTTCGAAAATGGTATTCCGAAATACGTCGTTTTCGATAAATAAAGACCTGAAAAAGGGGCTGTCGCACGAGCGACAGCCCCTTTTGATTTCATCAGTTCTGTTTCCCGAATACCGCTTCATAGTCCTTCTGGAAACGCTCGATACCGATATCAGTCAGCGGATGCTTCACCATCTGAAGAAGAACCTTATACGGAACGGTGGCGATATCTGCACCGGTCTTCGCGCACTCGACGATATGCATCGGATGACGGACGGAGGCACAGATCACTTCGGTCTCGATGTCCGGATACATCTGGAAGATATCCTCGATGTCCTGGATCAGGGCGATGCCGTCGGTGGAGATATCATCGAGGCGGCCCAGGAACGGGGACACGTAGGTCGCACCGGCCCGTGCGGCGAGCAGTGCCTGGGATGCGGAGAATACCAGGGTCACATTCGTGTGGATGCCTTCCGCAGAGAGTACCTTGACGGCTTTCAGGCCTTCGGTGGTCATCGGAATCTTCACCACCATGTTCTTGTGAATCTTCGCGATCTCACGGCTCTCAGCGATCATGCCCTCGGCATCGGTCGTGCTGGCCTTCACCTCACCGGAGATCGGACCGTCGACGATCTCTGTGATCTCCTTCAGGGTCTCCATGTAATCCCGGCCTTCCTTCGCGATCAGCGAAGGATTGGTGGTGACACCGGCGATGATGCCCATGTCATTTGCTTCACGAATCTCATCTACATTTGCTGTATCGATAAAAAATCTCATACGCTTCACCTCCTGATGAACGTTTATACCACGGCGGCCGGGCGAAGTGATGTCTGCCTTCGAAAGGCATGTCCCACCTCGCCGGTGGCGCAGGATCTGAAATCAAATCAGAGACTGTTTACGGTTTCCACGACATTCTCCACCGTGAAACCAAAGTGCTTAAAGAGAAGCGAGCCGTTGCCGGACGCACCGAAGCCATGCATGCTGACGACCTTTCCGTCCAGGCCGACATACTTGTACCAGCCGAAATCGGAAAGTGCCTCAATGGCAACTCTCTTTCGTACGCTGTTCGGAAGTACCGACTCCTTATACGCCGCATCCTGACGGTCGAAGGCTTCCATGTTCGGCATGGAAACGACACGGACCTTCTTTCCCTGTGCGCTGAGCTCTGCCTTCGCCTTCACCGCGAGTGCGACCTCGGATCCGGTCGCGATCAGGATAACCTCCGGTGTGCCCTCACAGTCATCGATGATGTAGGCACCCTTCTCTACCTTCTGTGCATCTGCACCCGGCAGCTGCTCGAGGTTCTGTCTCGTCAGCACGAGGGCGGTCGGACGATCCTTCGCTTCCAGGGCCATCAGCCATGCGCCCTCGGTCTCGGTACGATCACACGGACGGATGACATCGAAGTTCGGAATCGAACGGAGCATCGCGAGCTGCTCGATCGGCTCATGAGTCGGGCCGTCCTCGCCGACACCGATGGAGTCATGGGTCAGTACGAAGATCTGTGGAATCTTCATCAGTGCCGCCAGTCTCGCCATCGGCTTCAGATAGTCACTGAAGACGAAGAAGGTCGCCACGAAGGTACGAAGGCCACCGTGGAGCAGCATACCGTTTGCGATACCGGCCATCGCCATCTCGCGAACGCCGAAGTGAATGTTCTTTCCTGCCGGTGTCTCTGCGCTGAAGTAGTCCTCGCCCTTCATCTCGGTCTTGTTGGAAGGTCCGAGATCTGCGGAACCGCCGAAGAGGTTCGGCAGCTTATCCTTCATGTAGTTGATTACGACACCAGAGGAGGCTCTCGTCGCCTCCGCCTTCTCTGCCTTTGTGAAGAAGCCGGCATCCGCACGAAGTGCCTTCACATCCTCATCCGAGTGGTAGCGTGCCCACAGCTCCGCCATCTCCGGGAACTTCGCACAGTACTCGTCGAAGAGCTTCTTCCAGGCATCCTCTGCCGGCTGCTTCGCCTCCGCGAGTGCCTTATAGTGTGCGTATACCTCCTCCGGTACATAGAACGGCTCCTGAGACGGCCACTCGAGCGTCTCCTTCATCGCCTTTACGTTTTCCTCACCGAGCGGCTCGCCATGGGCTGCTGCGGAGCCCTGCTTCGCAGGACAGCCGAAGCCGATGGTGGTCTTCACCTTGATGAAGTATGGTGCGGAATCATCCTGAAGCGCCGTATCCAGTGCAGCTGCGATCTTCCGAAGATCATTGCCGTCATCCACCTCGAGGGT
The DNA here is from genome assembly GCA_937927445.1 of uncultured Oribacterium sp. GTDB lineage: Bacteria > Bacillota > Clostridia > Lachnospirales > Lachnospiraceae > Oribacterium. The sequence continues at coordinate 24,162 of CALAOB010000134.1, forward strand.
CTTGAAGCCGAAGGCCTCGGCACGCTTCACCACGTCCTCACGGAACGCGATGTCGGTGGAGCCCTCGATGGAAATCTTATTGGAGTCATAGAGCACGGTCAGCTTGGAAAGATTCCAGGTACCGGCCAGAGACAGTGCCTCGGAGGAAATACCCTCCATCAGATCGCCATCACCCGCGATGACGAAGGTACGGTGATTGACGATCTCGTAGCCCGGCTTGTTAAAGATCGATGCCAGGTGCTTCTCCGCTGCTGCCATACCGACGGCCATGCTGATGCCGGCGCCGAGTGGTCCGGTGGTCGCTTCGATACCGACCGTGTGACCATACTCCGGATGGCCCGGGGTCAGGGAACCGAGCTGACGGAACTGCATCACATCTTCCTTCGTGAGGCCGAAGCCGAAAAGGTGAAGCAGGGAATACAGCAGCATGGAGCCGTGTCCACCGGAAAGAATAAAGCGGTCACGATCCTCCCATGTCGGATCGGCCGGATTGATGTTCAGATAATGTGCCCACATTTCATAGGCCATCGGTGCCACACCGAGTGGCAGTCCCGGGTGTCCAGAGTTCGCCTTCTGGATCGCATCTGCTGATAAAACGCGGATGGCATTGACCGCCATCGTTTCCATATCTTTCGTCATGATATATCCTCCACCTTTACTTACTAAAGCATAGAACCTGCGCCTGTCTCCAGACATAGCTGGTTTCATTTTAAAACGCAAACGCGGATATAGCAACTATGTATTTACCGGATAGCGCCTTTTAAATGTTCAAAAAAAAGTTCAGCGAAGTTCCCCGGAGAGGTCCTTCACTGAACTTTTGTCATGCATTCATATGATACTGTGTTTTCAGCTTCTTCAGGCAGTGATAGAAGCATGGAATCAGGAAAGCATCTGCAAAGATCCACGCAAGTGGAGACGCGAAGCAGGCAGCGATGTAGCCGAGCCACGGAACGAACACGAAGCCGACCAGTCCACGGGCCACCATCTCACAGACACCGGCGAGAATCGCGAGGCCGGAGAAGCCCATGCCCTGGATCGAGAAACGCCAGACATTGACGATGGTGAGCGGAATATAGAACGCCGCATTGCAAACGAGGAAGAGATGGGCGTTCGTGATGACCTCGGTCTCAGCGGCATCCACAAACAGCTTCGGAATCTCTCCGCCGAAGAAAATCAGGATCACACAGATCAGTACCGAATAGATGGAACCGATGATCGTCGCAGACCGTACGCCCTCACGGATACGGTCGAAGCGGAGAGCCCCGACATTCTGACCGGCATAGGTCGCCATGGTCGCACCGAGTGAATCGAAGACGCAGCAGACGAAATTACTGATACGCTGGCCGGCGGTGATGGCGGCCAGGGCGATCGCACCGAGGCCGTTCACCGCGGTCTGCAGGATGACGGAGCCGATGGCCGTGATGGAGTACTGAAGGCCCATCGGGATGCCCATCCCGAGGAGGGTCAGCACCTTCTCCCCGTCCGGCTTCAGCTCCCCTGTCTCGAAGTGGAGAAGCGGGAACTTATATACCATATAGACGAGGCACAGTACGCCGCTCAGTCCCTGGGAGATGACGGTCGCGTATGCCGGTCCCTCGACCCCGAAACCCATCAGGCCGATGGAGATATAGTCGAGCAGGATATTGAGAAGCGCCGCGAAGATCAGGAAATACACCGGCGTTTTCGCATCGCCCAAGGAACGGATGATGCTGGCCGTGATGTTGTAGAGAAAAATCGCCGGCGTCCCCAGAAAGATGATGAAGATGTAATCGAAGGCATAATCAAAGATCGATGCCGGCGTATTCGTGCCGATCAGGATGCTCTTCGTCAGTGCGCCGATCACCACCGTCATCAGCACGGAAATCGCCACCGTGAGGTAGATGATCTGCGCCACGTACTTCCGAAGTCCTTTAAAATCCTGCGCACCGAAACGCTGCGCGACCGGAATCGCGAAGCCGGCCGTCACGCCGATGACGAAGCCGTTTACCATGAAATTGATCGCACCGGTAGAGCCGACACCGGCCAGCGCATCGACGCCCAGAAAACGGCCGACGATGATGGTATCCACCATACTGTAAAACTGCTGAAAAAGTGTTCCGAGCAGCATCGGAATCGCAAATCCCAGAATCAGCTTCGTCGGATTTCCGTTCGTCATATCCTTCATGCTTGTTTTTGCAGCCATATATTCCCCCTGTGCGCATCCCATAAAAAAACGGGATCCTGTATTTGATCCCGTTTTTTATAGCACTGTTCTTTTTTCGAATCAATGTCGCTTTTGCACAATTTCACCCTTCTCGCGGATATCACCATTGCGATAAGCGGTGAGCAGCTCCTCCAGGTCGGCGATCTGACGCTTCAGCTCCTGTCCATTATCGGTTTCGCCGACATGGATGCGGTGCTTCATCTGCTCCACGATCTGGATCTCCGGCGTATTCTCGGAGCCCTTTCGGAAGCCCTTATGCTCTGCCAGCGCCAGATGGCGGGAGTTGAAAATGAGAGTATAGCCGGCGATGCCGGTGCGGGAATGGTAGGCCTTCGAGATACCGCCATCGATGACGAAGAGCTTGCCGTTCGCCTTGATTGGGGACTCGCCGCGCTTCGTTTTCACCGGCACATGACCATTCACCACATGGCCCATCTCCGGATCCACACCGAATTCCGCGAAGATCCGGTCGACATAGCGCTCTTCCTTCGAGAATTCATAGTAGATGTTAAACTTCTCCACATGTGTATCCGGATCCTCGATGAAACAGTGCTCGAAGGTCGTCATCTTATCCTTTCCGAAGAGCGGTGAGCATGGACCGCACCACATGTACCAGAAAAGGTCCGTGGCGTAGATCTTTCCCTTCGGATCATTCTCTCCATTCAGGAAATAGGCATCGATGGCCCGCTCATAGAAGTAATCCATGAGGGCCTTTCCGCCGACGCTGCCCTTCGCCGTCTCGAGCTGCAGGAAGGAACCGTCCACGTTCATCGGGATACAGCCATGGTAGAGGATGTTGTTATTGACGACCTTATACATCGCGCCGTTTGTAAAGAAGAAGCGGATGTGCTTCTGGAGCAGCTGCGAGTGCGTGAAGCTGTACACCAGGGTGTTCATCAGCTCCTTTTCCTTCTCCGTCATCTTATACGGATCCTTCGGGTCGATGGTCGGGAAATTCGTATCCCGGAGCGGATAGCTCTGTCCGTCGATGGTCACCGTGCCCTTTTCATAATCGATCTTGTCGAGCAGCATCCGGTGGTCGAGCTTATACTCCGGATGGCGGCGGATCAGCGCCCCCTCCTCCTTAAACAGGATGATGCTGATGGCCTTACACATCTTTGCGGCGAGACGAGGATCCACCGAGTCGGAAACATTGGTATCCAGGAGATGCGGCTGGAAGCAGGCACACGGGTCGTCGCCGTACACCTCCTCCGCATACATCGAAAGCGGCCGCAGATTGATGCCATAGCCGTCCTCGAGCACATCGAAGGAGTTATAGGAGGTGGCGATACGGAGGACGCTTGCGATGCAGGCCGGATTACCACAGGCGGCCCCCATCCACTCGGCATCATGATTACCCCACTCGATGTCCACATCATGGAAGCTCATCAGCTCCTCCATGATCTGGTCCGCATGCGGGCCTCGATCGAAGATATCGCCGATGATGTGAAGATTATCGATGACGAGGTTCTGGATCAGCTCGGACAGGGCCACGATGAAATCGTCACCCATATCGATGTCGATGATGGCATCCATGATACCGCGGAGATAGCCCCGCTTATCTTCATCATGGCTGTCGAGGTGCAGGAGCTCATCGATCGCGTAGGCATACTGCTGCGGCATCTTCTTACGCACCTTCGAGCGGGTGTACTTCGAGCTGACGCAGCGGCAGATATTCACGAGACGGTTGATCGTGATGCGCTGCCACTCCGGCGTATCCTTCGCCTTGTGCGCCGGATCCGAAAGAATATCTCTCGGATAGTAGATCAGATTTGCCAGCTCGAGCTGCTCCTCCTCCGGGAGCAGGTTTCCGAAGGTTTCATCGATCTTATCACGGACGATTCCGGAGGCCGAGCGCATCAGGTAGATAAAGGCATCACTTTCACCATGCAGGTCTGAAAAGAAATACTCTGTGCCCTTCGGAAGTGCACAGATCGCACGCAGGTTGATGATCTCCGCACCTGCCGCGGTAGCCGTCGGAAACTGCTTCGCGAGCAGCTTCAAATAATCAAGATCACGCATAATACTTCCCTTATAAAACAGATCGCAGATGCCCGTTCGACGAAGTCCCCGGAGGGCTCGCCCGAATGGTATCTATAGTTAATTTTATTATACGTAAACTAAACCGGTTTTGTCACCGTTCCGGCCGATTGTTCAGAACAAGAAAATGCCCGTTTGTGAAACGGGCATCTTCAAACACCCCCTGCCCCCT
>CALAOB010000135.1 GCA_937927445.1 uncultured Oribacterium sp.
ACGAGATTCGCCTTAGTCTCGTGGGCTCGGAGATGTGTATAAGAGACAGCAGAAACAGCAGCCATCACCAGTATGAGCATCCTGATGCTGACCCTGGAATCGATCGAGGCGTAAGCCAGAAAAGCGAAAGCCGGTGAACAGGATTCAGGATATGCTACGGCTTTTCATAGAAAGACAGGAAATAAACATGAGAGAAATTTATTTTGATAATTCCGCGACGACGAAGCCATACCCGGAGGTCGTGGAGCTGATGATGAAGACCCTGACCGAGGATTACGGAAATCCGTCCTCGAAGCATACGAAGGGCTTCGATGCGGAGAAGTATTTCCGTCATGCGCGTGAGCAGGTGGCGGCGACCCTGAGGGTGAAGCCGAAGGAGATCATTTTCACTTCCGGTGGTACAGAGTCGAACAACACGGTTATTTTCGGTACCGCCATGGCGAAGCGCAAGCAGGGAAAGCACATCATCTCCTCTGCGTTCGAGCATGCGGCGATCTACCGTCCGCTCGATGTGCTCGTGGAGCTTGGCTACGAGGTGACCTATCTTCCGGTGGATCAGAAGGGGCACATTTCCCTCGATGATCTTCGTGCGGCGATCCGTCCGGATACCATCCTGGTGACGATTATGACGGTGAACAACGAGATGGGTGCGATCGAGCCAATCGAGGAGATCGGTCGTGTCGTGAAGGAGTGCAATCCGAATACCTGGTTCCATACGGATGCGATCCAGGCCTATGGCAAGATTCCACTTCGTCCGAAGCTGCAGCATGTCGATATGATGTCGGTATCCGGTCATAAGCTGCATGGCCCGAAGGGGGTCGGCTTCCTCTATAAGGACGAGAAGATCCGTCTGCGCCCGCTGATCTATGGCGGCGGTCAGCAGGAGGACATGCGTTCCGGAACCCATGATGTCCCGGGCATCGCCGGCCTCGGCCTCGCAGCCGAGATGGCCTGCGCGCATCTCGAGGAGAATAAGGCAGCCCTCGAGGCACTGAAGGATTACTTCATCGATTCCCTGGAAACCCTCGATGGTGTCACCATCAATTCCGAGCGTGGCGCACTGTCCGCGCCGAATATCCTCTCGGTGTCCTTCGAGAAGGTGCGTGCCGAGGTACTGCTGCATGCACTCGAGGAGAAGGGCATCTATGTCAGCTCCGGCAGTGCCTGCTCCAGCAATCACCCGGGGATTTCCGGCGCCCTGAAGGCGATCGGCGTGAAGCCGGAGCTCCTGGACTCCACGATTCGTTTCTCCTTCGGTGCAGAGAATACGAAGGAAGAGGTCGATCTCTGCATGGACGCGCTCCACGAGCTGCTTCCGGTGCTCCGTCGTTTTACACGATTCTGACCTGAAAATCGAAACACCCTTTATAACACAGAAAGCGAATTTCTAGAAAGAGAGTAGAAGATGATCTGGAGAAAATTTACGATACATACGACCACCGAGGCGGAGGATATCCTGAGTGCAAACCTGGCAGAGCTCGGAATCGATGGTGTACAGATCGAGGATCGCATCCCGCTGTCCGAGGAGGATACGAAGGGAATGTTCATCGATATCCTGCCGGAGATCGGACCGGATGATGGCACGGCGGAGGTAAGCTTCTATGTCGAGGTACTGGATCCGGAGCAGAAGCAGGATCGTCTCACGAAGGTGCAGAAGATGATGGAGGATCCGTCGGTCGACGCCAGCTACATGCCGAACACCTCGAATGTCTACACTCCGCAGGAGCTGAAGAAGCTGCTTCAGGAGGTGCAGGAAACCCTCGATGAGATGAAGCAGTATGTCGATATCGGCCTCGGCACAATCGATACCTCCGACACAGAGGATAAGGACTGGATCAATAACTGGAAGACCTTCTTCCACCCGTTTACCGTCGGAGATCTGCTGATCAAGCCGACCTGGGAGGAGGTTCCGGCAGAGGATAAGGATAAGCTCGTTATCGAGATCGATCCGGGAACCGCCTTCGGCACCGGCATGCATGAGACCACTCAGCTCTGCATCCGCCAGCTGCAGAAGTATATGCAGGCAGGCGATGAGATCGCAGATATCGGCACCGGCTCCGGTATTCTCGGCATCACCGCACTGAAGCTCGGCGCCGGCCATGTCTACGGCACGGATCTCGATGAGGAAGCCGTTCCGGCGGTACATGATAATCTGCAGGCGAACGGACTCCCGGAGAGCTGCTTCGATATGGTCGTGGGCAATGTCATCGGCGATGATGCCATCAAGACCCGGATGGGTCTCGGAAAGTACGACATCGTGGTGGCGAACATCCTGGCACCGGTTATCGTACTGCTGACCGGTGAGGTGGGTCCGCTTCTGAAGAAGGATGGTCTCTTCATCACCTCCGGTATCCTCGACCAGCGTGAGGCAGAGGTCCTCGAGGCCTTCCGTCAGCACGAGGACATCTGGGAGGTGCTGGAAGTGAACCACCAGGGCGAGTGGGTCAATGTGACCGCTCGTCGGAAATGAGCACATCCGGAAAAACCATCAGAAAAACGTAAGATAAATACACATCAAAAAGGCGCCCTGCTCTCTGCGGGACGCCTTTTTCTGACCGTATCTGAAGGCGGATTCGCTGCAGGTACGGATATGGTTATGCTTTTTATTTGCCGTTGCACCAGATGAGCTCCGCTTCATTCACGGCCTTTTCAACCATCGGGATCATCGCGTCATACACGATCTGCTCGGAAGCACGGATCTTCTCCGGCACCGGCTTCGTGACCGGATGCTTCGCGACGAAGATGGTGCAGCAGTCCTCGAACGGCTCGATGGAGGTTTCGTAGGTACCGATCTTCTGGGCGATATCGATGATCTCCTGCTTATCGAAGGCGATGACCGGACGATAGACCGGAAGATGGCAAACCTCATTGGTGCAGACGAGGGACTGCATGGTCTGGCTCGCCACCTGACCGATGGACTCACCGGTGATGAGCGCGATACAGTTCCGCTTCTCGGCGATGGCCTCGGCGATACGCATCATATAACGACGCATGATGATCGTCAGCTCCTCGTGCGGGCACTCCTCGTAGATCTTCAGCTGGATATCCGTGAAGTTGACGACATGCAGTGCGATCGGTCCTGTGTAACGGGCGACTTCATTGGCCAGATCCACGACCTTCTGCTTCGCACGCTCGGAGGTGTATGGCGGTGCATGGAAGTAGGTCGCCTCGAGCACGGCACCACGACGGGAAATCATGTAGCCGGCTACCGGGCTGTCGATACCGCCGGAGAGGCAGAGCATCGCCTTGCCGTTCGTACCGAGCGGCATACCGCCGGCACCCGGAAGCACCTCGGAGAAAATGTTGACATACTGACGGATCTCGACACGCAGCAGCACATCCGGATGGTGTACATCGACGCTGGTGTTCTGGAACTTCGTCAGGATGTCGTAGCCGAGCTCAGCGTCGATCTCCGTGGAGCTCATCGGGAACTCCTTGTCGGCACGGGTCGTGCGGCACTTGAAGCTCAGCTTACGATCGCCGTAGACCTCGCCGAAATACGTGAGCACCTGATCACTGATCGCGCGATAGTCGTGGGTGTTCTCCATCTGGATCATCGGGCAGATGCCGACGATACCGAAGACGTGCTGAAGTGCATCCACGGTCTCCTCGTAGTCGTAGTTCTCTGACTTCGCCGTCACATAGATACGGCCGCGCTCACGGGTGACACGGAACTCACCCTCGACGCGCTCCAGCTTCTTCCGGATGTCGTGCACGAGGGCATCCTCGAAGATATAACGATTCTTCCCCTTCGTGCCGATCTCCGCATACTTGATGAGAAAGCTCTGATACTGCATAAAACCTCTTTCTGTACAGGGATGAAGCGAGCTCCTGGTGCCATCTGCACCGCGCCCGCTCAGACAAAAAATGAGTACGCACCGGAAAGCGCGCACTCATCAGGATACTTGTTAATTCATCAGCTTAATGATACGATTACTGCGCGATGATGTAAGGTGTCAGCGCATTGACGATCTCATCCATGCGACCTGCATCCGCGTGAATGTTCAGATCGATCGGCTTGCTGAGGTCCAGGGAGAAGATACCCATGATGGACTTGGCATCGATTACATAGCGGCCTGATACGAGGTCGAAGTCAACGTCAGTGAACTTCACGAGCTCATTAACAAAAGACTTAACTTTATCGATAGAATTAAGCGAGATACGAACGGTTTTCACGATTTAGTCCTCCTTAAAAATATTATTCATAATACAAGCTAATTTTAGGAAAACGCTTATCAAAAGTCAATAGAATGGAATACTTTAAATTAACAGCGGCCCTGCATAATCTGGGCTGCAAGGTCAATGCCTATGAGGCGGATGCGATGCTCGAGGAGCTTCGCCGCGCCGGCATCCGGATCGTGCCCTGGGAGGGCACCGCAGCCGACATCTATATCATCAATACCTGCTCTGTCACGAACATCGCCGACCGGAAGTCGCGGCAGATGATTCATAAGGCCCGGAGCATGAATCCGGCGGCCGTCGTGATCGCGGCCGGCTGCTATGTACAGGCGCGCGCCACGGAGCTTCAGACGGATACCGCGGTGGATATCCTCGTCGGCAATCAGGAGAAGGGCCGTCTGCTGCCGATTCTCGAGGCTTACTGGACGACCCACCCGGACAGAGTGCCGGCGTCCCTCCGCACTGCCGCTGCCAATGCAGACGACCGGACCGCACATACCGATCCGCAGCCGTCGACACCCGCTGCTTCGCCAGTGGACGCGACCGCCGACCGGATCGTAGTGGCTGATCAGAAGACGGCGACCATGGAGAAGACCGCCTGCTTCGTGTCGGATATCGCAGAGCCGCAGCCGTACGCAGCGCTCTGGGCCGGCGAGATCGCCGATCAGGGCCGCGCCTTCATCAAGGTACAGGATGGCTGCAATCAGTTCTGCAGCTACTGCATCATCCCCTTCGTGCGTGGGCGTATCCGCTCACGATCCATCGAGGACACGGTGAAGGAGGTCACGGATTTCGCCCGCCGCGGCTATCACGAGGTCGTGCTGACCGGTATCCACCTCTCCTCCTACGGCCTCGATTTCGATGACGCAAACTATGAATATGCGATGAACCATGAGATTCCGTCGACGCATCTCCTCGCGCTGATCCGCGCGGTGGCCGCGGTGCCGGGCATCGCGCGGGTCCGTCTCGGCAGCCTCGAGCCGCGCATTATTACGGAAGCGTTCGTTGAGGCGCTTCGCGCGATCCCGGAGCTGTGTCCGCATTTTCACCTCTCGCTTCAGAGTGGTTCGGACCGCATCCTGCGTGCCATGAACCGGCACTATGACACCGCGGCCTTCCGTCACTCGGTCGCGCTTCTTCGTGCCGCCTGGCCGGAGGTGGCGATCACGACGGATATCATCGTCGGCTTCCCGGGGGAGAGCGAAGCGGATTTCGAGGATTCCTGTCGCTTCGTCGAGGAGATCGGCTTCTACGAGCTGCATGTCTTCAAGTACAGCCGGCGGCAGGGAACGGCGGCCGACCGCCTGCCGGCGCAACTTACGGATCGTGTGAAGTCCGAACGCTCCGAGCGGCTGATGAAGCTCGATGCGCAGCAGTCTGAGGCTTTCCGCCGTCGTTTTCTCGGCCGGACCGAGGATGTGATTCCGGAGGAAATCGTTGAGATCGAGGACCGCCCGTATCTTCGAGGCTACAACCGATGCTATGTGCGCTATCTGATTCCGCTTTCCGATGCGGCGGAGGGGGCTTGTAAAATCGGCCAAATAATGCAGGTATGTGGACAGGAAATCTGTGGAGGATGCGTACTTGCATTGGATTTATAAATGTTATAAAATTAATTGAGTTATTAAGAGGACGTGACAAAATGAATGATTTAGGCAGTACACAGATTATCCGACCGATGCAGGAGTACGATCTGGATGTGACAGAGGTTCTGGCCCGTGTCTATGAGGCACTCACAGAAAAAGGCTATAATCCGATTAATCAGATCGTTGGATACATTATGTCGGGCGATCCGACGTACATTACCAGCCATAAAGGGGCGAGAAGCCTGATTATGAAGGTAGAACGCGACGAGATCATCGAAGAGCTGATGAAGACGTACGTGGAAGCGAAGCTGAGCAGGTAATGTGTTGATGATGAAGAGTCTGTCCTGTTGGACAGACTCTTTTTGGGTAATGAGAAGAAGAGACCGGCACCCCGTCGGGGAAATCCTGTTCAGGGACATTCGCGGGGAGGCATCCTCTCAGGACATACGGATAGGATAAGCATTTATGAGAATACTGGGACTCGATTACGGCTCGAAGACCGTCGGCGTCGCGATGACGGACGCCCTCGGTATGACGGTACAGCCGTATAAGACCATCCAGCGGGACCGGGAGTCGAAGCTTCGGCAGACCCTGTCTGAAATTGCAGAAATCGTCGAGCAGTACCAGATCGAGAAGATCGTGATGGGACTGCCTCTTAATATGGATGATACCGAGGGGGATCGCGCTGCGAAAACGAGAGACTTCGCAGAGAAGCTGAAGCTTCGTGTGGCGGTTCCGATTGAGTTTACCGATGAGCGCCTCACCACGATGGAGGCAGAGGAAATACTCGATCAGAGTGGTATCCCGCGGAGTGAGCAGAAGAAGGTGATCGACCAGGTCGCCGCACAGCTCATCCTGGAACAGTATCTGAGGGGCTGAGGCCTTTCAAGGATAAACATCGACGCCGTAAGCCGGGCTTCCGCGCGGATGCGGCCATGAACATGACAAAGGAGCGGACATGGAAAATACTATCCGACTGACATCAGAAGATGGAAATCTGGAACTCGAGATCCTGGAGGAGACGACCGTCCAGGGCGTGAATTATATTCTGGTTACGGATGCACCGGAGGGTGAGGACGGCGAGTGCTACGTTATGAAGGACGTTTCCGGCCCGGAGGATGCAGAGGCAGACTACGAGTTTGTAGATGATCAGGAATCCGAAGCATTGATGCAGATCTTTTCTGCGCTCCTGGAAGGAGAAGGTATAACGATTGAGAAATCATGAGCACACTGCCGGAGAGAAGGCAGCAGAAGTAAAAGAAATAAAAGAAGTAAAAGAAGTAAATAATGCAGAGCTTCATACCGGCGAGGCGGCGAAGCGCCCGACCCACCGGAGACGGAGACGCCCATCCACGAAGGGCGGAGAGAACACACAGAACACTGAAAGCGCGACTGCTCTGCAGAGTGCCGCAGATGACAGTTCGTTGAAGGCGGAAGCACCTGCAGCGAAGCGGAGCTCCACACGGAGACGGAGCACACGAAAATCCGAGACACATGAGAACATGGTGAGTGCAGCGGCATCTGCAGCCGGTGCAGTCGTGGCGGTGCCGGAGCAGCATAAGAGCGCCAGCCGAAACCACCGCAGCAGCAGAAGAAAGAAGTCGGATGAAGTACAGATGAAGAAGAACGGCAGCATTAAGATCATTCCGCTCGGCGGACTCGATCAGATCGGCATGAACATTACCGCATTTGAGAGCGATGACAGCATCATCATCGTGGACTGCGGTCTGGCCTTCCCGTCCAATGATATGCTGGGTATCGACCTGGTTATCCCGGACATCTCTTACCTGAAGAGCCATATGTCGAAGATCAAGGGCTTCGTCATCACCCACGGACATGAGGACCACATCGGTGCGCTGCCGTATGTGCTGCAGCAGATCAATGTGCCGGTATATGGAACACGTCTGACCCTTGCCCTCATCGAGGGAAAGCTTCGTGAGCGCGGACTCGACCGTATGGTGAAGCTGAACGTGCAGGCCTTCGGTGATACCGTCGATTTCGGGGATATCAAGGTGGAGTTCATCAAGACAAACCACTCCATCCAGGATGCAGCCGCACTTGCGATCTTTACACCGGCCGGTACCATCGTTCATACCGGTGACTTCAAGGTCGACTATACACCGGTCTTCGGTGACCCGATCGATCTGCAGCGCTTCGCTGAGCTCGGTAAGGATGGTGTCCTGGCGATGATGTCCGATTCGACGAATGCGGAGAAACCGGGCTCTACGATGTCGGAGCGCACCGTCGGCGGTACCTTCGAGCGTATCTTCGCCGAGCACCAGCAGAACCGTATCATCGTGGCGACCTTTGCGTCGAACGTGGATCGTGTACAGCAGATCATCAACACCGCCGCGAAGTACAAGCGGAAGGTGGTGGTGGAGGGCCGTTCCATGGTGAATGTCATCACCGTGGCGTCCGAGCTCCACTATATCGATATCCCGGAGGGCACCCTCATCAGCATCGATGAACTGAAGAGCTATCCGGATGAGCAGACCGTACTGATCACGACCGGATCCCAGGGTGAGTCCATGGCGGCCCTGAGCCGTATGGCGAGCGGTATGCACCGGAAGGTTCATATCAAGCCGAACGACGTCGTCGTGCTTTCATCCCACCCGATTCCTGGTAACGAGCTCGCGGTGGATAAGGTCATCAACGAGCTGAGTATGCTTCATGCGCAGGTTATCCTGCAGGATACCCATGTATCCGGCCATGCCTGCGGCGAAGACCTCAAGCTCCTGTACTCGCTTGTCAAGCCGGATTTCGCGATTCCGATCCATGGCGAGTACCATATGCGTGCAACTGCATCACGTCTCGCAGCGTCGGTCGGCGTCAACCGTGACCACTGTCTCATGATCGAGAACGGTGATGTACTGGAGCTCACGACACGAAGCGGCAAGTCCGAGGCACTGATTAAGGATCATGTGCAGGCCGGCGGCGTCTTCGTCGATGGTCTCGGTGTCGGCGATGTCGGAAACATCGTCATCCGCGATCGTCAGAACCTGGCACAGAACGGTATCATCGTCGTCGTACTGACGCTCGAGAAGTACTCCGGTCACCTGCTCGCCGGTCCGGACCTCGTGTCCCGTGGCTTCGTCTATGTACGGGAGTCCGAGGACCTCATGGAAGAGGCACGCGTACAGGTGCAGGATGCGGTCGATGACTGCCTCGTACGTCACGTGAACGACTGGGGCAAGATTAAAAACATCATCAAGGACTCGCTGTCTGACTTCCTCTGGAAGAAGATCAAGCGTGATCCGGTGATCCTTCCGATCATTATGGAGGTTTAAGGCATGCGCCGAAACGATTCCGTGTCCAGGACAGCCGGCTTTATCACCGGCATGGCCTGGCGCGTTATTCTGATTGCAGCCATCATTTTCCTGCTGCTGCAGGGAATCCGGGTGGCGTACAGCTACGGTCACGGACTGTTCTATGCGCACGCCCTGGCCGGCGCCGGTGCACCGGAGCAGGAGTTCGTCATCACCGACGGTGAGAGCCTGGACCAGCTTGCGAAGGAACTTGAGAAGGCCGGACTGATCGATAACCGTCAGGCTTTCGTGCTGCAGGCCCATCTTTATGAACTCGAGATCGAGCCGGGAAGCTATACACTGAGCCCGTCGATGACGGTGGTCGATATCATCGAGCACCTGAATCAGGAGGGCACGAAGAACAAGGAGCTGGCGGATAAGAATCTGCTGGCGGCACAGGAAAGTACGGCAGCAGCGGAGGAGACCGGTGCAGACGGTACGGAAATCATCGGTGGTACGGAGGATGAAAACCTCATCCAGCAGGATGCAGCCCGTGCCATGACAACAGCAGATAGTGAGGAAAAGAACCCTTGATTACGGATGAACGGCTTGTGAATTATATTCATTCACTGGAACCGGATCGTAGCGAGCTTCTTGAAACCATCAGAGCAGAAGCGCTCGCAGCGGAAATCCCGATTATCCGGGATGAAACGGCGGCGCTTCTTAAGTGTTTCATGAGGATGCTTCGTCCGAAGCGGATCCTGGAGATCGGTGCGGCGGTCGGCTACTCCGCCCTCTGTATGGCAGAGGCCTGCGACGGGCAGGCGGAGATGCTGACGGTGGAGAGCTATCCGCCGCGCATCGAAGCGGCGACGCGGAACTTCGCGCGCAGTCCGTACCGGGATCAGATTACGCTGATTCCGGGGGATGCCGGTGAGCTGCTTCACCGCCTGGTCGAGGAGGGACAGCGCTTCGATTTTATTTTTATGGATGCGGCGAAGGCGCAGTATATCGTCTGGCTGCCGGACATCCTCCGGCTGATGTCCGCGGGCAGTGTGCTCGTCAGCGACAATATCCTGCAGGATGGCAGTATCATCGAGAGCCGTTACCAGGTGGAGCGGCGGGACCGCACCATCCATACCCGCATGCGGGAGTACCTCTTCCGCCTGAAACACGAAGAGGCACTGGAAACCGCGATCCTGCCGGTTGGCGATGGTGTGTCGATCAGTGTCCGGAAATAAAACGCATCGATGAATGTAGAATAAATGAATGTCGCATAGATGAATGCCAGATGGATGAACATCTGAGATGAACGTCAGATAGATGGAGAGAGCAAATGCTGAAAGAAACAGAGCTTTTGATTCCGGCAGGTTCGCTGGATGTATTAAAGACCGCCGTGAACTACGGTGCGAATGCCGTTTACTTAGGCGGTGAGGCCTTCGGTCTTCGGGCCAATGCAAAAAACTTTACACTGGAGGAGATCCGCGAGGGTGTCGCCTACGCACATGCACATCAGGTGAAGGTCTTCGTCACGGCGAACATCTTCGCACACAATTATGATCTCGATGGTGTCCGTACCTACTTCCGGGAGCTGGCAGAGACCGGCATCGATGCGGTGCTGATCGCGGATCCGGGTGTGTTTATGATTGCGAAGGAGGTCCTTCCGGCCTACATCGAGCTGCACATCTCGACCCAGGCGAACAACACGAACTGGCAGACCTTCCTCTTCTGGTGGCAGCTCGGCGCGAAGCGTGTCGTCTGTGCACGTGAGCTGAGCCTGAACGAGATCCGGGAGCTGCGTCAGCATATTCCGGAGGAGATGGACATCGAGGCCTTCGTACATGGCGCGATGTGCATGTCCTACTCCGGACGCTGCATGCTCAGTAACTTCCTGACCGGACGCGATGCGAACCGGGGTGCCTGCACACATCCGTGCCGCTGGAAGTACAGTCTCGTCGAGGAGACCCGTCCGGGTGAGTATTTTCCGGTGGTCGAGAACGAGCGTGGCACCTATATCTTTAACTCAAAGGATCTCTGCATGATCGAGCATATCCCGGAGCTGATTGAGGCCGGTATCGATTCGCTGAAGATCGAGGGCCGTATGAAGACTGCGCTTTATGTCGCGACCGTCGCCCGGACCTACCGGAAGGCCATCGATGACTATAAGGAGAGCGAGGAGAAGTACCGCGCCAACATGGAGTGGTATAAGCAGGAGATCGCGAAGTGTACCTACCGTGAGTTTACGACGGGCTTCTACTATGGCCGTCCGACGAAGGATGACCACATCTATGACAGCAATACCTATGTGACCGGTTCGGTCTACCTCGGCACTATCCGTGAGAGCGATGCGGAGGGCTGGAGCTACCTCGAGCAGAAGAACAAGTTCTCGGTGGGAGAGCAGCTCGAGATCATGAAGCCGGATGGCCGGGATCTGCCGATCACAGTGCTGGAGATCCGGGATGCGGCGACCGATGTCGCACAGGAGTCCTGCCCGCATGCCTGCCAGCAGCTGAAGGTACGCTTCAGCACGGCTCCGGAGGCCGGCGATATCATCAGAAAGGAAAGCGCTGAGAAACAGGCGCTTGACTGACGCGTATGGAAGGAATCTTCATCGTACTGGGGGTCACGGCTCTGCTGTATGTGATCGCGATCCTCATGATTCATGGACTGACCAGCTTTCTATGGTTCTGGCCGCTGTTTGCAGCGGTCCAGTTTCTTATGTTTGCACTGGTACGCTATGTCCGTAGAAAGCAGCGGGAGAAGAAGCGGATCCATCCCGGCCCCTTCGTGTTCGTCTTTACGAGCTATGGCCTCTGGATGCTGGTCCTGCTGGCCCTTCTCGGCACGATCTTCTTTAATGCGCATACCGTCGAGCAGAAGAACCTTGACTATGTGATCGTGATGGGGACGGATCTCGTCGATAACCGGATCTCGCCGTCACTGAAGAAGCGCCTGGACTGTGCCGTCGCGTATGCGAAGGAAAATCCGGACACCATCTTCGTGCTGTCCGGCGGCCGGAGTGATTATGACCGAAGTACCGAAGCGACCGTCATGTACTACTACATGATCAAGGCCGGCATCCCGGAAAACCGGCTCCTGCTTGAGTTCTATTCCCACTCCACGCAGGAGAAGATCGGCTTCTCTCTTCGGACGATACAGCAGGATCGGGAGGCCCGCCTCCGGGAGAAGACGAAAGAACATCCCGGTCTCATGGTGCCGCTGCGCGGTACAAACGGAGAAGAAATCGAGGTCATCCTGGGGGAGGAGAAGCCGATCACCCTCGGCATCATCACCTCCGAGTTTAATCTCTTCCGGGCACGTCGGATCGCAGCGCGTTTCGGCTATCCGGATGTCTGTCCGATGGCGACCGAGACGAGTGAGCTGATGCTCGTCCACCTGAGCGTCCGGGAGGCCATCGCGGTCTTCAAGGACCGTCTGATCGGAAATATATAGAAAAAAGAGGAAGCTGAATGAAGAATTATGAGCTGATCGAGACCAGAAGAATCGATGAACTTTCGACCGATGCGTGCATCTACCGTCATACGAAGAGCGGTGCCCGCATCTTTACCATGAAGAACACGGATGACAATAAGGTCTTCAGTATCGCCTTCCGCACCCCGGCGGAGGACAGCACCGGCGTGGCCCACATCACGGAGCACTCCGTGCTGTGTGGCTCGAAGAAGTTTCCGCTGAAGGATCCGTTTGTGGAGCTTGCAAAGGGCTCCCTCAACACCTTCCTGAACGCGATGACCTATCCGGATAAGACCGTGTATCCGGTGGCGTCCCGTAACGAGAAGGATTTCGATAACCTGATGGATGTCTATCTCGA
Organism: uncultured Oribacterium sp.; assembly: GCA_937927445.1. GTDB lineage: Bacteria > Bacillota > Clostridia > Lachnospirales > Lachnospiraceae > Oribacterium. The sequence continues at coordinate 12,840 of CALAOB010000135.1, forward strand.
TGCCGTGTTCCATCCGAACTGCATCGAGGATCCGCGTATCCTCCGGCAGGAGGGCTGGCACTATGAGATGATGGACGAGCAGGATGCGCTCCGCTATAACGGCGTCGTCTACAACGAGATGAAGGGTGTCTTCTCGAATCCGGAGTCGGTGCTCGAGCGCTACATCATGAACGCACTCTTCCCGGATACCTGCTACGGCAACGAGTCCGGCGGTGATCCGGCGGTGATCCCGGAGCTCAGCTTCGAGCAGTTCCGTGCCTTCCATGCGCGCTACTATCATCCGTCCAATGCCTACATCATCCTGTACGGCGATATGGATATGGAGAAGAAGCTCGCGTGGCTCGATGAGGCCTACCTCTCCGAGTATGATGCAATCGATCCGGATTCCGATATCCCGCTGCAGCCGGCATTTACGCATCTCCACGAGGAGGAAATCGCGTATTCCGTCGGAGCGCATGAGCCGCTCACGAAAAACACCTACCTCGCCTGGAATGTCGCGGTGGATGCACTCGATAATAAGCGGAACCTCGCCCTCGATATCCTGGACTATGTTCTGCTGTCCTCCCCGGGCGCACCGCTCAAGCAGGCCCTCGTCGAGGCCGGCATCGGAGACGATATCTTCGGCGGCTTCGAGGATGGCATCCGCCAGCCGTATTTTTCTGTCTGTGCGAAGGGTGCCGATGTGAAGGACAAGAAGCGATTCCTCTCCATCATCGATACGACCCTCCGGAAGCTGGTGAAGGAGGGCCTCGACCAGCAGGCGATCCTCGCCGCCATCAATCACGATGAGTTCCAGTACCGTGAGGCAGACTACGGACGTTCGCCGAAGGGACTCGTGTATGCACTGACCGCGATGGATACCTGGCTCTATGGCCGGGAACCATGGGAGTATCTCTTCTGTACGCAGTGTTATCAGGAGCTCCGCGAAGACGCGAAGCATGGCTACTTCGAGAAGCTGATCACAGAGTGCCTGCTGGATAACCCGCATGCGGCGCTCGTGATCTGTAAGCCGGAGCGTGGGCTCACCGAGAAGCGGGAGCAGGCGCTCGAGAAGAAGCTGGCGGCGATGAAGGAAGGTATGACACAGGCAGAACGGATCGCCTGCATTGAACAGACGAAGGCACTGAAGGCCTACCAGGAGGAGCCGACCTCCGACGAAAACCTCCGGAAGCTGCCGCTGCTCAGCATCGCTGACATCGGAAAGCAGGCCGAGCGCTACCACTGGGAGGAGAAGCGGGTGGAGGATACCCTGCTGCTCGAGACGAGCCGGGATACCCGCGGCGTGATGTATCTCCGCCTGAATTTCAATACGCAGTGCCTCACCGAGGAGGAGCTGCCGTACGCCGGCTTCCTGAAGACCGTGCTCGCGTATATGGATACGAAGGAGCACAGCTTCCAGGACCTGTCCTCGGATGTCCTGCTGCATACCGGCGGCATGAACTTCGATATGAACGCGTACCCGGACCTCGATCAGTATAATCACTATACGGGCATCTTCAGTGTGGAGGTGAAGCTGCTCTATGAGCACCTCGGTCATGGGCTCGCGCTGATCCGTGAGATCCTGCATACGACGAAGTTCGAGGATACGAAGCGGATGGCGGAGATCCTCGCGGAGGCCCGCTCCCGGGAGCGTATGAAGATCGAGGGCGCCGGCCACAGCTATGCCGTGAACCGCGCAAGCTCGTACTTCTCCGGTACCGGACGCTACCAGGACCTCGTGGGCGGCATCAGCTACTACCACTTCATCAAGCGCATCGCGGATGCCTTCCAGAAGGATCCGAAGGCCCTCAGCCGGAAGCTCTGGGAGATCGCGGACAAGCTGTTCCGCCTCGAGAATATGTTTGTGTCGATGACGGCGGAGCCGCAGGGCATCGCGGCGTTCGAGCAGCTCTATCCGACGTGGAAGGAGAACTACCGCCGCGACCTTCGGGAGAAGGAGTTGCTTCGCGAGGTACTGGATGCAGAGTATACCGCCGGTACCCATACGGATGCCGACGAAGAGAAGCCGCAGCTCATCCTGAGCGGAAATCGGAACGAGGGCTTCCGGACCCCGTCCCAGGTGAATTATGTCGCCCGGGCCGGCTGGTACGATCCGACGAAGCACCCGTACACCGGTGCGCTTCGCGTACTGAAGATGATTCTGAACTACGACTATCTCTGGCTCAATCTCCGCGTGAAGGGCGGTGCCTATGGCTGTATGGCCGGCTTCGGCCGCTCCGGTGAGGGCTATCTCTGCTCCTACCGTGACCCGCACCTTCAGGAGACCCTGGCCTGCTACGAGGCGCTTCCGGCGTATATCCGGAGCTTCTGCGCGAGTGAGCGGGATATGACGAAGTACATCATCGGCGCCATCAGTGAGCTGGATACGCCACGTACGAACGCCAATGTTGCCGCCCTCAGCGTCAGCGCCTTCCTCTCCCATGTGTCGAACGAGACGCTGCAGCGGGAGCGCGACCAGGTGCTCGCGACGACGGTAGAGGATATCCGCGCGCTTGCGGACTATGTGGAGGCGATGCTGGCGACCGGTGCCGGCTGCACCATCGGCAGTGGAACAGAAATCGATGCACATCAGGATCTCTTCCTGACGACAGAGGAGCTTTTTAAATGATCAAGACAGGCTTTGTGGCGCTCGTAGGGCGTCCGAATGTAGGAAAATCAACCTTGATGAATCACGTGATCGGCCAGAAGATCGCCATCACCTCGGAGAAGCCGCAGACGACCCGCGGCCGTATCCAGACGGTCTATGATGACGAACGCGGACAGATCATCTTTCTCGATACCCCGGGCATCCATAAGGCAGCGAACAAGCTCGGTGAGTACATGGACCATGTGGCGGAGAAGACCCTCGAGGACGTCGATGTCATCGTCTGGCTCGTGGAGCCGACCACCTATATCGGGGCCGGCGAGCAGCACATCGCGGAGGTGATGAAGAAGTACGACAAGCCGAAGATCCTCGTGATCAATAAGATCGATACCCTGAAGGATCCGGCGGTCGAGCTGACGGCGGCCATCGAGAAGTATAAGGACCTCATGGACTTCACAGAGATCGTTCCGGTCTCGGCTGCGCGGGCCCGGAACATTGACGAGCTGAAGAAGGTGATCTTCCAGTACCTTCCGGAGGGGCCTCGTTACTATGACGAGGATACCGTGACCGACCAGACGATGCGCGAGATCGCGGGTGAGCTGATCCGTGAGCAGGCACTCCGGAAGCTGAAGGATGAGGTGCCGCATGGCATCGCGGTGCTGATTGATGAGATGCACCAGCGGAAGACCGGCATCTGGGACATCAAGGCGACCATCGTCTGCGAGCGGGATGCGCATAAGGGCATCATCATCGGAAAGGGCGGCGCAATGCTGAAGCGCATCGGCACCGGTGCCCGTATCCAGATCGAGCGCATGACGGAGGATAAGGTGAATCTCCAGCTCTTCGTCAAGGTACGAAAGGACTGGCGCGATTCGGATACCTTCCTGAAGAACTACGGCTTTAAGGACGAGACCTGAGTGCCATGCAGGAGGAACTTGTTTTTCACGGGCTGGTGCTGAATTCGGCCTCGTCCCGTGACTTTGATAAGCGGCTGAGCGTTCTCACGAAGGAGCAGGGAAAGATCACCGTCTGGGCATCGGGCGCGAAGAAGCCGGGCTCCCCGCTCATGGCGGCGACACGGAATTTCGTCTTCGGCGCGTTCAGCGTGACGAAGGGAAAGGCCGGCTATAATCTCCGCTCGGTGAAGGTGAACGAGTATTTCGAGGACATCGCCCTCGACCTGGTCAATGCCTGCTACGGCTCCTATCTGCTGGAGCTGGCAGAGCTCGTCGCCCAGGAGGGACTCCCGGCGGAGGAGCTGGTGAACCTCATCTATCTCTCGCTCCGGGCGATTCTGAAGGAGAGTATCCCGAACGAGCTGGTGCGGCGCATCTACGAGCTCCGGGTGCTCCTTTTAAACGGAGAGTACACAGAGCTTCCGCCGCTCGAGGCCTCCGATGCCTGCTGCTATGCCTGGCAGTATGTACTGGAGTCACCGCTTACGAAGCTCTACACCTTCACCCTGACCCCGGGCGTACTCATCGAGTTCTCGCAGAACGTGGATCTCGTGCTCCGGGACGCGCTGCCATACCACTTCCGCTCGCTCGATATCCTGAAGGCGCTGTAAACAGACCGGTTTCCGGGTCCCCTGCCTGTTTGTACGGGCGCAAAAACAGGTGGGGGCTGGATTTTTCAGCGCGCGCGATGTATAGTTTGAAAAAGCGCCCATCGGGCGCAGTACAGATTCACTTTATTCTTGGTCGCACTCCGGCGACAGAAAGAGGAAAACATGCCAAAGAATTACACCATGGACACCATCGTTTCTCTTGCGAAGTCAAGAGGTTTTGTTTATCCGGGTTCCGAGATCTACGGTGGTCTCGCAAATACCTGGGACTACGGCAATCTCGGCGTTGAGTTAAAGAACAACGTAAAGAGAGCCTGGTGGAAGAAGTTTATCCAGGAGTCCAAATATAACGTCGGTATCGACTGCGCGATCCTGATGAACCCGCAGACCTGGGTCGCATCCGGTCATCTCGCATCCTTCTCGGATCCGCTGATGGACTGTAAGGAGTGCCACGAGCGTTTCCGTGCCGATAAGCTGATCGAGGATTTCGCAGAGGCGCACGGCATCGATATCGGTGGTTCTGCCGATGCGATGTCGAAGGAAGAGATGGAAGCCTTCATCGAGGAGCATCAGGTTCCGTGTCCTACCTGCGGTAAGCACAATTTCACCGGTATCCGTCAGTTCAACCTCATGTTCAAGACCTTCCAGGGTGTCACCGAGGATGCGAAGAACGCGGTTTATCTCCGTCCGGAGACCGCACAGGGTATCTTCGTAAACTTCAAGAACGTACAGCGTTCTTCCCGTAAGAAGCTTCCGTTCGGTATCGGTCAGATCGGTAAGTCCTTCCGTAACGAGATCACACCGGGTAACTTCACCTTCCGTACGAGAGAGTTCGAGCAGATGGAGCTCGAGTTCTTCTGTAAGCCGGATACGGACCTCGAGTGGTTCGCATACTGGAAGCAGTTCTGCCTTGACTGGCTGCTTTCTCTCGGTATTCCGAAGGATATGCTTCGTGCCAGAGATCACTCTCCGGAGGAGCTCTGCTTCTATTCAAAGGCAACCACCGATATCGAGTTTACCTTCCCGTTTGGCTGGGGCGAGCTCTGGGGTATCGCGGACAGAACCGACTACGATCTCGGACAGCATGAGAAGACCTCTGGTCAGGATATGACTTACTTCGACGAGGAGACCAACACACACTACATCCCGTATGTTGTTGAGCCGTCCCTCGGTGCAGATCGTGTAACGCTGGCGTTCCTCTGCGCAGCATATGATGTGGAGGAGCTCGAGGGTGGCGATGAGCGTACCGTTCTTCGCTTCCATCCGGCCATCGCACCGGTCAAGGTAGGTATCCTTCCGCTTTCGAAGAAGCTGGCAGAGCCGGCACAGGCTATCCATGATGAGCTTGCGAAGTACTGGAATGTCGAGTACGACGACCGTGGAAACATCGGTAAGCGTTACAGAAGACAGGACGAGATCGGTACTCCGTACTGCGTAACCTATGACTTCGATTCAGAGACGGATCACTGTGTCACCATCCGTGAGCGTGATTCCATGGCACAGGAGCGTATTCCGATCGATCAGCTGAAGAGCTACTTCGAGGAGAAGCTCGCATTCTAAGTCGGCATAATGAGTTTTATAAAAGGCCCATCCCGTTCGGGATGGGCCTTTCGCATAGTCAGCGCCCGGAGGGGCGGCAAGCGACCGGAAAGTGAATTCACAAATTCGTAACATATGGAAATTATAATGTTATTCTGTACAATAGAAGAAGATTGAGATAGGAAAGGATGTTTATGAAGCATATCGGATTAATGGGGCGCGTGGGCGTCAGCTTTCTCATCAGTACGGTCCTTCCGCTGGCGCTGATGTTTCTGATGTTCCGCGGATACATCACGATGAGCACGAATATGGCGATCCTGATTCTGGCCGGCCTTTTTCTGATCTGCTGGATCTATATGGGCATCGTGCGTCCGGTCGATGAGCTGAAGGCGGCGGCGAAGCGTATCGAGTCCGGTGATCTCGATTTTACGCTGGAGGCGGAAACGAATGATGAGTTCGGTGAGCTGATGCAGGCCTTCGATGAGATGCGGATCCGTCTCAAGGAAACCCAGGAGGAGAAGATACGAAACGATACAGCCAACCGTGAGCTGGTCACCAACATTGCCCATGACCTGAAGACGCCGCTGACAGCGATCAAGGGCTACAGCGAGGGGCTGCTCGATGGGGTCGCCAGCAGTCCGGAGATGCAGCGGAAGTACATCCGGACCATCAATAACAAGGCGGCGGAGATGGACCGGCTGATCGATGAGCTTCGCTACTATGTAAAGGTCGAATCGGATAAGATCCCGTATGATTTTCAGCATATATGCGTGAAGGATTATTTTTCGGACTGCGCAGAGGAGATCGGCCTCGATATGGATTCGCAGGGAATCCACTTCCACTATCATAATGCGATCGATCCGGAGGTGGAGATGATCGCGGATCCGGAGCAGCTCCGGAAGGTGATCAGCAACATCATTTCGAATTCCGTGAAGTATATGGATAAGGAAGAAAAGGAGATCGAGCTGACGCTGGAGGATGCCGGTGATTTCATTCAGGTGAATCTCCGGGATAACGGAAAGGGCATCTCCCGCTCGGATCTGCCGTATATTTTCCAGCGCTTCTTCCGTGCGGACAGCGCGCGTAATTCGATGAAGGGAGGATCCGGGATCGGCCTTTCCATCGTGAAGAAAATTATAGAGGACAGTGGCGGACGAATCTGGGCGAGCTCAAAGGAGGGCGAGGAAACCACGATTCACTTCGTTTTACGTAAATACATCAGGAGCCCGAAGGAGGTATAAGTCATGGATGAGGATAAGAAGAAAATACTGATTATAGAGGATGAGGAGTCGATTGCGGAGCTGGAGAGGGATTATCTCGAGATTTCCGGCTTTCAGGTCGACATCGCGTCGGATGGAAATACCGGTCTTCAGAAGGCGCTGGAGGGAGAGTATTCCCTGATCATCCTGGATCTGATGCTGCCGGGGAAGGATGGCTTCCAGGTCTGCAAGGAGATCCGGGAGGTGAAGGATATTCCGATCATCATCGTTTCGGCGCGGAAGGATGACATCGACAAGATCCGTGGCCTGGGGCTCGGCGCAGATGACTATGTGACGAAGCCGTTTTCTGCATCGGAGATGGTGGCACGTGTGAAGGCCCACATGGCGCGGTACACACGTCTCGTCAACAGCAGCCGCGAGGAGACCGGGGTCCTCGATATCCACGGGCTGAAGATCGATCCGGATGCCCGGCGGGTATTCGTGAACGGCGAGGAGCGGACCTTTACGACGAAGGAGTTCGATCTTCTCTACTTCCTCGCGTCGCATCCGAATCATGTCTACACGAAGGCCGAGCTCTTCAAGGAGATCTGGAAGATGGATTCGGTCGGTGATATCGCGACCGTCACGGTGCATATCAAGAAGATCCGCGAGAAGATCGAGATGGATTCCACGAAGCCACAGTATATCGAAACCATCTGGGGTGTCGGGTACCGCTTCAGAGTCTGAGGCCGGTGAAAAGTTGAAACGGGTTAACTGGTTTACTGAAAAATAACGCCGGATGCGGACGAAAACAGCTGCGAAAAAAGCCTTTGAAATTCTTTGATTTACCATGGAATTTCTTAGGCTTTTTTGTGTGAAAAAAATAAATCGAAATGTAAACGTTTACATTTCCTGTTCAGCCTTTACTAACAATTTTTCCTAAAGTATAATTCGGATAGTGATTTTTCCTCGACATGGGTTAAATCTTGTGAGCTGTTTTGTAGAGATCGCCGTCCATGTGTACGGCCTTTTTTTACGGATGCGCTCATCAACATACATAGGATTAGGAGGATAAGCGATGGCTAAGAAATGGGTTTACTTGTTCACGGAGGGTAACGCAGACATGCGTGAGCTTCTGGGTGGTAAGGGCGCAAACCTTGCAGAGATGACCAATATCGGTCTCCCGGTTCCACAGGGTTTCACCATCACGACAGAGGCCTGCACACAGTACTACGAGGACGGTCGTGAGATCAATGCGGAGATCATGGGTCAGATCGACGAGCATATCGAGAAGATGGAGGAGATTACCGGTAAGAAGTTCGGTGATCACGAGAATCCGCTTCTGGTATCTGTACGTTCCGGTGCGCGTGCTTCCATGCCAGGTATGATGGACACCATTCTGAACCTTGGTCTTAACGAGGACGTTGTAAAGGTTCTTTCTGAGAAGTCCGGTAACCCACGTTGGGCCTGGGATTCCTACAGAAGATTTATTCAGATGTACTCAGATGTCGTTATGGAAGTTTCCAAGAGCGAGTTTGAGAAGCTGATCGATAAGAAGAAGGAAGAGAAGGGCGTAAAGCTCGATGTCGAGCTGAGCGCAGAGGATCTTCATGATCTTGCAGAGCAGTTCAAGGCGAAGTATAAGGAAGCACTCGGTGAGGACTTCCCGGCAGACCCGAAGGCACAGCTCTATGGCGCAATCAAGGCCGTATTCCGTTCATGGGATAACCCACGTGCAAACGTTTATCGTCGTGACAACGATATCCCTTATTCCTGGGGTACCGCTGTAAACGTACAGTCCATGGCATTCGGTAACATGGGTGATGACTGTGGTACCGGTGTAGCCTTCACGAGAGATCCGGCTACCGGTGCAAAGGGCCTCTTCGGTGAGTTCCTTACGAACGCACAGGGCGAGGACGTCGTAGCAGGTGTTCGTACACCGATGCACATCCAGGAGATGGAGCAGAAGTTCCCGGAGGCATTCGCAGAGTTCACGAAGGTATGCGAGACCCTCGAGAAGCATTATAGAGATATGCAGGATATGGAGTTCACCGTTGAGCACGGTAAGCTGTACATGCTGCAGACCAGAAATGGTAAGAGAACCGCACAGGCTGCGCTGAAGATCGCCTGCGACCTCGTAGATGAGGGCATGAGAAGCGAGAAGGAAGCCGTTGCGATGATCGATCCGCGTAACCTCGATACACTCCTTCACCCGCAGTTCGATAAGGATGCGCTGAAGTCAGCGGTTCCGATGGGTAAGGGCCTCGGTGCTTCCCCGGGAGCTGCATGTGGTAAGGTTGTCTTCACTGCAGAGGATGCAGAGGCGTGGAACGCACGTGGCGAGAAGGTCATCCTCGTTCGTCTTGAGACTTCCCCAGAGGATATCACAGGAATGAAGTCTTCCGAGGGTATCCTGACCGTTCGTGGCGGTATGACCAGCCATGCAGCCGTTGTTGCCCGTGGTATGGGTGAGTGTTGCGTATCCGGCTGCGGTGATATCGTGATGGATGAGGAGAACAAGAAGTTCACACTCGGCGGAAAGACCATCAAGGAGGGTGATTTCATCTCTATCGATGGTACCACCGGTAACATCTACGAGGGTAAGATCGCTACGGTAGATGCTCAGATTTCCGGCGACTTCGGTCGTATCATGGGCTGGGCGGACAAGTATAGAAAGCTCGGCGTAAGAACCAACGCGGATACACCACACGATGCTGCAAAGGCACGTGAGCTTGGTGCGGAGGGTATCGGTCTCTGCCGTACAGAGCACATGTTCTTCGATCCGGAGAGAATCGAAGCATTCCGTGAGATGATCTGCTCCGATACAGTAGAAGAGCGTGAGAAGGCACTCGAGAAGATCGAGCCGTATCAGCAGGATGACTTCAGACAGCTCTTCGAGGCGATGGAAGGCAATCCTGTTACCATTCGTTTCCTGGATCCGCCTCTTCACGAGTTCGTTCCGACCACGGAGCCAGAGATCAAGGCACTTGCCGAGAAGATGGGCAAGACCGTAGAGCAGATCAAGGCCATCATTACCGGTCTCCACGAGTTCAACCCGATGATGGGTCACAGAGGATGCCGTCTGACCGTCACCTATCCTGAGATCGCAGTTATGCAGACCCAGGCCATCATCCGTGCAGCCATCGAGGTGAAGAATGCACATGCTGACTGGAACCTTGTTCCGGAGATCATGATTCCGCTCGTTGGTGAGGTGAAGGAGTTCAAGTTCGTTAAGGATATCGTTGTCAAGACAGCGGATGAGGAGATCGCAAAGGCTGGTGTCGAGCTCAAGTATGAGGTTGGTACCATGATCGAGATCCCGAGAGCTGCTCTTACAGCTGACGAGATCGCTGCAGAGGCTGATTTCTTCTGCTTCGGTACAAACGATCTTACACAGATGACCTTCGGCTTCTCACGTGATGATGCCGGTAAGTTCCTGAACAGCTACTATGACACCAAGATCTACGAGCAGGATCCGTTCGCAAAGCTCGATCAGAAGGGTGTTGGTAAGCTCATGGATATGACCCTGAAGCTTGGAAAGCCTGTAAATCCGAAGCTCCACTGCGGTATCTGCGGTGAGCACGGCGGCGATCCTTCTTCTGTAGAGTTCTGCCACAACATCGGCCTCGACTATGTATCCTGCTCACCGTTCCGTGTACCGGTAGCAAGACTTGCAGCAGCACAGGCTGAGATCAACAATCCGAGAAAGTGATTTCTGAGCATTGTGGATTAAATAAGTGATGTATGATGGGGCTGTCGCACGACCAGATTGAAAAATCTGGTTGTGCGGCAGCTTTCCTTTTAGAATCAAAACCACCAGCTAAGCTGGTGGTTTTAATTGTGTGAAAAAAAGGATTCTTCTGCTACAATATGGGCATCGCGATGCACGTGCTTTACAGATGTATCGGTGGTGACGGACATGGGAGGAAACGTTCGCATGCACATGCTGCAGCGGGCATGCTTCGGACTGAGGGGGAAAAGGATGGCTACAGACCATACGGAATCGAAAATAGAAGGCATGAAAAATATCGCACTGATCGGGTTTATGGGTGCCGGGAAAACGACGGTATCCCATGGGCTCAGAGAACTGTATGGACTGGCGGAAATCGATACAGATCAGGAAATCGTGCGGCAGGAAGGGCGTCCGATCACGGAGATTTTCGCGACGGATGGGGAAGCGTATTTCCGGCAGCTTGAGCACGACACGGTGCTGCGATTTCAGGATGTGCATGCGGCGGTGATCTCCTGTGGCGGTGGTCTCGTGATGAATCCGGAAAATGTTGTGAACCTGCGGAAATCCTGCGTCATCGTTTTTCTGACGGCGACCCCGGAGACGACGCTTCTTCGGGTGAAGGATTCTGCGGATCGTCCGATCCTGAATGGACATATGGATGTCGAGTATATCCGTATGCTGCAGGAGAAGCGCCGACCGGCGTATGAGGCGGCAGCAGATATACGCGTCGCGACGGACGGAAAGGATGTCGGGATGATCTGCTGCGAAATTATGCAGAAAGTAAAGGATTTTTCATAATTATCTAAGAAGAACAAAACCGCGTTATTGTGTTGAAAAGTGCGCAATAACGCGGTTTTTGTATGCTGTTTTCTGTGACAGTTTATAGTTTTTTTATAATTTTGTTGCGAAATTAACGAAGCTATAATATAATTTTCACGAATAATACATATTCCACTCGTGAATAAGCATCATGTTTTATACAGATTGTGAGGATAGAGAAATGAATGTTCAGGAAGTGAATAAGGAGCTGCTCCGGTTTCTGGACCACAGCCCGAATGCATTTTATGCAGTAGCCAATATGCAGAAGGAGCTCGAGGACGCCGGCTTCACCCGTCTCTATGAGGGCTGCCCGTGGACGCTGTCCGGAGGTCATGGCTACTACGTAATACGGAACGATTCGGCCATCATCGCCTTTCGTATCCCGGAGGGAGAGTATCAGGGCTTCCAGATCATGGCGAGCCACTGCGATTCACCGGTTTTTAAGATCAAGACAAACGCAGAAATCGTCGTCGATAACAGCTATGTGAAGCTGAATGTCGAGAAGTACGGTGGCATGCTCTGCGCACCTTGGCTCGACCGTCCGCTTTCCGTCGCCGGTCGTGTGATCGTTCAGACGGAGGAGGGCATCGCAACGAAGCTGGTCAATGTCGATCGTGATCTGCTCATCATTCCGAACGTGGCGATCCATATGAACCGTCAGGTCAATGACGGCTATGCATTTAATGCACAGGTGGATATGCTGCCGCTGTTCTGCGAGCAGGGCGAGGAGAAGAATCAGTTCATGCAGCTGATCGCAGACGAGGCAGGCGTGCAGGTGGAGGACATCCTGGATACGGATCTCTTCCTGTATGACCGCATGAAGGGCACGACGCTCGGCCTCCATGGCGAGTTCATCGCGAGCGGACGTCTGGATGACCTCCAGTGTGCGTTCGCATCCCTGAAGGGCTTCCTCGCGGCAGAGCTGAAGCAGTCCATCGCGGTGCACTGTGTCTATGATAACGAGGAGGTCGGCTCCGGTACGAAGCAGGGTGCTGCCAGCACCTTCCTGAAGGATACACTCCAGCGTATCAGCCGCGCGATGGGACGCAGTGAGGAGCAGTACCTCATGAGCATCGCTTCGAGCTTCATGGTATCTGCAGACAATGCACATGCCGTGCATCCGAACCATGCCGAGAAGGCAGATCCGACGAATCGCCCGTATATGAACCGGGGTATCGTGATCAAGTACAGTGCGAATCAGAAGTATACGACCGATGGTGTTTCCGGCGCTGTGATGCGCGCGATCTGCAAAAAGGCAGAGGTGCCGTACCAGACCTTCACAAACCGCTCCGATATGCTCGGCGGCTCAACCCTCGGAAATATTTCCCAGGCACAGGTGGCACTGAACACCGTCGATGTCGGACTTCCGCAGCTCGCGATGCACTCTCCGTATGAGACGGCGGGCGCGAGAGACACGGCGTACCTGATCGAGGCGGCGCGTGTACTGTTCAGCTCGAGCTTCGAAGGAAACGGGGACGGGAATTACCGACTGATCTTCTGATCAGGTATGTCTTGACGAGCCCGGAAACAGCGGGTGTGTACATTCGGGCTCTCAAAATAAAGCGAAATCTGAATTCGTTTCGCAAAACAAAGATAAAGGAGTATAAATATGGATTCAAAACACATTAAATGGACGACGCTGGCGTTCATGGCGTTTTCGACGGTTTGGGGCTTCGGAAATGTACTGAACGGCTTCATCTACTTCAACGGTATCCAGGTGATCTTCAGCTGGATCCTCATGTTTGCCCTCTACTTCGTACCATACGCACTGATGGTCGGTGAGCTGGGTTCCGCCTTTAAGGATTCCGGTGGAGGCGTGAGCTCATGGATTCTGAAGACGACAGGACCGAAGCTGGCGTACTATGCAGGCTGGACCTACTGGGCCTGCCATATCACCTACATCGCAAGTAAGTCCTCCGGTGGTCTGAAGGCACTGAGCTGGGCTGTATTCCGTAATGCGGAAGCGTACGATACCTTCCCTACACTGGCCGTACAGCTGATCACCTTCTGTATCCTGATCCTGTTCTGCTACATCGCAAGCCGTGGTCTGAACCCACTGAAGAAGATGGCGACACTGGCCGGTACCAGCATGTTCATCATGTCCATCCTTTACATCATCATGATGTTCGGTGCGCGTGCCATCAATCCGGCTTCTTCCTTCGTGACCATGGATTTCAGTGCGAAGAACCTGATTCCGACCTTTGACTGGAAGTACTTCACCTCCCTGTCCATTCTGGTATTCGCGGTCGGTGGCTGTGAGAAGATCTCTCCGTATGTTAATAAGGTAGAGAACCCGAGTAAGGGCTTCCCGCGTGCGATGATCAGCCTGGCGATCATGGTTGTGATCTGTGCGATCCTCGGTACCATCGCGATGGGCATGATGTTCGATCCGGCCATCATCAACGAGTCCAAGGAGAGCTTCAACTCCTACAACTCCAACGGTTCCTACTGGGCATTCCAGAGACTGGGCGAGTACTATCACATGGGTGACACTCTGATGATCATCTATGCACTGTGCAATGCGGTAGGTCAGCTTTCTACACTCGTCATCAGTATCGATGCACCGCTTCGTATGCTGTTCGACAACGAGGATGCGCGTAAGTTTATCCCGTCGAAGCTTCTCAGACAGAACGATAAGGGGGCCTATGTCAACGGTATCAAGATGGTTGCGGTTCTTTCCGGTGCCATCATCCTCGTACAGTCCTTCGTTCCGGGTGCAGCCGCCGTTCTGAAGCAGCTCACCAAGCTGAACTCCGTATGTATGCCGATGCGTTATCTCTGGGTATTTGCAGCGTACATCGCACTTCGTAAGGCAGAGGATAAGTTCAAGCCGGAGTATCGTTTTGTGAAGAACCATAATGTGGCGATGTTCTTCGGCTGCTGGTGCTTCTTCGTGACCGCAGCGAGCTGTCTGCTCGGTGTTTATGATGAGGATCTGTTCACCATGTGCCTGAATATCATCACACCGTGCGTTCTGACGGCACTCGGTATCATCCTTCCGATTCTGAAGAAGAGAGAGGATGCAGCGAAGGCCTGATCCTTCGGACGCTGAAAGAGAGGATGCGGCGCCGGGCATCATCATGGTGCGTGCCCGGAAAGCATCCACTGAAAAACAGACTGAAAAAGTATTGCCAGGATGCAGGAAAAACTGCATCTTGGCAATTTTTGACAAGAAAAGTGAACCGGTTTACCGCAACATTCACAAACTTTGTGAAGAGTGCCTGCGAAGGCTTGAACCGGGGTGGTAAATCAACTATGATGATACTGGTATGGATGGATTCAGGCATCGTGCCTGGGAACATAGAAGTAAGAAAATCGAAGAAAAAGGAGATTTGTTATGGCTGGAATTCTTGATAAGTTCAGACTTGATGGCAAGGTTGCATGGGTAACCGGCGCATCCTATGGACTGGGTCTTGCATATGCGAAGGCATTTGCGGAGGCTGGCGCAAAGAAGGTCGTTTTCAATGATATCAATCAGGAGCTCGTTGACAGAGGTATCGCAGAGTATCAGAAGCTCGGGATCGATGCATACGGTGTCGTATGTGACGTTACGAACGAGGAGCAGGTAAATGCACTCGTGAAGGACGTCGAGGAGAAGTTTGGTGGTGTGGATATCCTGGTAAATAATGCCGGTATCATCAAGAGAATCCCGATGACCGAGATGACGAAGCAGCAGTGGGATCAGGTCATCAATGTTGACCTCACCGGTCCTTTCCTCTGCGCAAAGGCTGTCCTTCCTGGCATGATCAAGAAGGGCTATGGTAAGATCATCAACGCATGCTCCATGATGTCTGAGCTTGGTCGTGAGACCGTATCTGCTTACGCAGCTGCCAAGGGCGGCCTCAAGATGCTCACGAAGAACATCTGCTCTGAGTATGGTCAGTACAATATTCAGTGTAACGCGATCGGACCTGGTTACATCGCGACTCCGCAGACCGCTCCGCTTCGTGCAAAGCAGGCAGACGGTTCCATGGCTCCGTTTGATCGTTTCATCCGTTCGAAGACACCTGCACAGCGCTGGGGCGAGACAGAGGACCTCGAGGGTCTCGCTGTATTCCTCGCTTCTCCGGCATCTGACTTCATCAACGGTCAGGTTGTATACATCGATGGTGGTATCCTCGCTTACATCGGCCAGGATCCGAGCCAGCTCGATGAGTCCAAGTTCCAGGACGTTACAGGCGTTGAGGACATCAAGGTAGCAGATCACTGATCTTCATGATCTGATGAATCTGAATTATGGAAACCTGTGCGGCGGAGCGTGATGCTCCGCCGTTTTCTGGTGCGCCTGGCGGCGCACGTTTCTAACCGGTGTAAGTCCGGAGTTCGC